>DMXI01000116.1 GCA_003483885.1 Microscillaceae bacterium | reverse complement strand
ACTACCAATGGTTTTTCGTTGCCATTTTGGATACCCACTCCTGCCAATCAAAAACTCAAAAAAGCCATCAACGCTTACGACACGATGATGATCAACATTATTGAAAGCAAGATTAAGCAACCAGGACATACCATGCTCGATCTATTAATTCAAGCCAAAGACCCCGAATCGGGCGAAGCTATGAACCCTCAACAATTGATAGATGAAGTAAGGATCTTCTTTGCGGCAGGTACCGAAACCAGCGCCAATGCGCTCACTTGGGCAGCCTATTTATTGAGTCAACACTCTGAACAAATGGCACAACTCGAGCTTGAAATCAAAAAAGTGTTAGGGGGCAATGCTCCTACTCTAGAAATACTCGAGCAGCTTCCTTACCTGGACCAAGTAGTGAAAGAAAGCCTTCGCCTCTACCCTCCTGCCTGGATTTCGTCTCGCACCAACGAACAAGCAGATCATTTTGATGGACTCGAAATACCAGCAGGTGCCAATATTTTCTACTCGGCTTATATGCTACAACGCAACCCATCTTATTGGATTCACCCTGATCGCTTTATACCCGAGCGATTTGCCTCCGAAAACCAAGAAAATTTACCGTTGCAAGCATTTATTCCTTTTGGAGCAGGACCACGCAAATGCATCGGTGATCGCTTTGCTTTGATGGAAATCAAAATCATTTTGATTCGTCTTTTGCAAAATTTTCAGTGGGAATTAAAGGCTGGGTTTCAGCCTAAGCCTGCTTTTTTGGGTACTTTACAGGCCCAAGAAGGAATGTGGATCAGGTTTGATCGTAAAAGGCTTTAAGGGAGTATTTCAAAGCTATATTGTTACACATTACCATCACTCGTAAAGTGTAACAATATGGTCATTTAAGCTCATAAAGATGTCTTACTTTTATTTCACCAGATCTTGTTGGCGCTTCAAAAAAGTCTCGTTCAATTTCCAATAAATAATGGGTATCTCGAGCGCATAATTCAGCGGAACTTTATACAAATCCGCATCTTCAGGAAAATATACCTTGAAGCTCTGCTCTTTCTGTCCAAAAGCAGTTTCAGCTCCAAAGAAATCTTCACAAATGTAGGTCTTGTTATCAGAATCTATCATGACCTTGCCATTCTTTACAATATAGAGCCCTTCTTTTTCTTTTAGCTCAAATTGTTCTCCCTGGCGATAAGATTCTTTCTCGATTCTTTGGGCTGTTTTGATGTATACTGGCAACGAAATGTTATCACCAAACAACCAGGTACACTCTAAATAATGCACCAAAGACTCTACCTCATCCAGTTTTTGGATCATTTTGTTTCTTCGCACAAAGTCTTTATATAAAGAAGTTGGAATCTCTACTGCCTGTACATAACAAGAAGTAATACAAGTAGATTTGGCCGTAACTTCACGATCGTCTATGTAGTAACCAATGAGTGAGCCTGCCGAAAGTGAGTTACGGATGCCCATCTCAAAAATCAATTCCACAAAACCAGTCAACAACAAATAAATGTGATCAGGTTGTTTGCCTTTTCTAAACAGTGTGGTTCCAGCGTTGATGGTAATAAAGGGGCAATTAACTAATATTGCCAATTCGTAATCTGGAGTATCTGGGAAATAAAACCGCAAGTAGTCATAGGCAAATTTCGTAAGCACATTTTGATTGGTAGGTGTCAATAAATCTACGCTCCCAAAAGGTGCTACTGATCCTACTTCTTTTTGGTCATCGGTCAATGGCAAATCGGTATGTGCCAGTACTATTTTTTCGGAAGTGTCTTCGGTAAAATCTCTGGCATCTCCGTGTACGTGCCCTCCTCCTATGTCTATTTTCTTCAGATTGGTAGGCGTTAAGTAGGCATCTTTAATTCTGTGATATAAATTATAAGAGCCATTCTGGCTAATGCGATCCGCAAACATTTCGTCTAGTTTTTTGAGGGAAGAAATGTCGGCCAGATGGGCATAAGTTCGGTAAGTATTGTCCCAGAAAGTGCGGAAATAAAATACATTGGTTTCGATAGGGTGCAACGAAATCATTGGTTTTACTTCTAAACCATTGATATTGTTCCACTTATCGAGGGTTAGGTCCTGCACATCAAAGTAGTGGTTAAAACTCTCCTCTGATATGGACATCAAAGCGCTGAGTTTTTTGGCCACGGAGGCTCTCACCAATGGAGAAGCAAAGTATTTGATGCGATGATCAGACTTCAGGAATGCCGTGAGTCCCGCAAAATGATCATCGTGCCCGTGGGTGTTAAAAATACCCTCTATTTCGTTGATACTGATCCCTAGAGCATTGAGGCTTGTCATCAAATCGGGGCCAGCATCTATGAGGTATATTTTGCCTTGAAACATCACCACACTGGCCATACAAGGGCGATTTACATCCCAAGCGTTGCCTTCGCCAGTGTGCAATACTGCAAAATATTCTCTTTTGATATTGTGATATCCCAGGTAATAAGGGGCTTCATATTCTTCGTTGGATTTTAAATTCAAGTTGACTTGCACCACCGAATCACCATAGGTAAATTCATATTCATTGAAGGCCTTGCGCTCTACAAATACCCCGTCACGGATTTCTACTTTGTTTTCTTCTATAATTAATTGGTCTACCAGCTCATCAGGAGTGGTAATCTTACCAAAAGCAAACTTGAGTTTAAACCGTAGTATTTCGTCGGCTACTTCTTCCTCAATGCCAGTCTCTAACAACTCTTCTTTAGTCACCAAGCCATAATTTCCCCGATGAATATACTCTAACTGGGCATTCATCTGATCTTTTGCACCAATAATCAAGGGTTTTTTACCGGTATTGTTGGGGTGATTGGGGATGTGCATGCCTTGCGAATAAAGCATTTGCAAAATAGGAAACTCAGCCAGGTTTGAAAACCCGCCGTTTTGAAGCAGTGCATCGGACAAAAGAATGGCATTGGGTCCAGTTTCATACTCCAAATCATCCCGCTCTACTTTGGCAATTAGCCCTCGTTTTTTAAGATGTTTTACACTATCTGCTGGGCAGCCACACAAGATATACAGGTTTACCTCTGGTATTTGAACCCAGTAAATTCCGGTAGCTACTTTTATCTTTTCTATTTTCTTTGGTGCAATGATCATCTGTTTACATTTCTTTTCTCAAGCTTCTACTACAGCTTATTGTTTGAGTTAGACTGCCAAAAGAAGTGAATATAAAAAAGTGTATATCGGTTAAATTTAAATGATTAAACACTCCATTCAAAATAAAAGTTAAACATTATGCATTTACCCTTATACATCCTACTGTCAGGCATCTATCAAGCCTTGTTCGCTCATTTTATCTTGGAAGAGGTTATTAGGTTTTACACCTTCATAATCTTCTGACAATTCAGGTAAAATCCCTTTAACCAAGTACATATCTATTTCTCCTTTTCCTTTGGCTTGAATTTTACCGTGGTATTCACACACAAAAAAATCGCTCACCAATTCAAAAGTTTCCTGAGAAATACTAATCTCATTTACTACCCCATTACTTTCCATCCGGCTTGCAGTGTTTACAGTATCTCCCCACACATCGTAAGCAAATTTTTTAGTACCAATTACCCCAGCAATCAATGGCCCGGTGTTGATCCCTAGTCGAAGCTCCCAGGCCTGCTCTCCTCTCATAATCTTCTCAGCTCTAAACTCTGCCATAAACCTCCTGATCTCCAATGCGGCTAATACCGAGTCTATAGCATTGGTTTTGTTATCTACCGGAATGCCCCCTACACACATGTAAGCATCTCCAATAGTTTTGATTTTTTCCAGGCCAAATTGTTCTATAATACGGTCAAAAGCCGCAAAACAAGTATCTAAATCTTTGACAATATCGGCAGGATCGGTAATAGAAGCAATTTTGGTAAACCCCTTAAAGTCAGTAAATAACACCGAAGCCATATTGTAGTTACGCACCTGAGATTTGCCGTTGGTTTTCAACTCTTCGGCAATGTCACTGGGTAAAATGTTCAGTAATAGTTTGTCTGACTTTTCTTTTTCGGCATTGATCAATTCATTCGCTTTTTGAATTTGCTCGCTCTGGGCCATTACTTCTTCGCTCCGTTGGTTGATCTCCTTATTCATCTGCTCAATCTTGATATTTTTCTCTTGTAAAGAATTTCTTTGTTTTCTGAGCAATACGAAGCCTCGCAACATCAACAACACAAAAATGAAAATCAAACCCAAACCAATAATCGCCGCCCATAAACGTTGGTCAGCAGCATGTTTTTGCGAATCTCTAAACTTGAGCATATAGTCATATTTCAATGATTTTCCCTTGAGTTTATCATCGGCAATACTGCTCCTGATTTGGTGGGATTTCTCATAACTATTCAAGATCTTTTGATCGTCTTTACCCAAGCGTGCTTTGAGGTCACCCAATACTTCGTGCATATCGGAATAGCGCACCAGCCAGGAATCCGAAAGCTTATTCTGTTGGTAATACACCTCAAGTATTTGGGTTACTTTCTCAGCGGTTTCAAACGCCTTGTCGTAATAGTTGGTATTGAGGTAATGAAAGTTATAATAGAAATTGGCCAAGTGAAGTAAAATATCGGCTTGTTTGAGAGAATCTTGTTTGGAGTTGTAGTAGTCCAGCGCTTGTTCATAATTTTCTACAGCCTTCGCATAATCTCCCCCCTTTGCATTCTCGTGAATTTTACCCATAAAGGTGTATACTGCGGCCAAAGTAGCCGGATGCTTCAGACGTCGGGCAATGCTCACGCCAATTTTTGCATAATAAAACGCTGCATTGGTATAATCTACTACCTGGGCGGTAGTACCATCTAATTTTACCAGTGTTAGAGCATAATCCATACTCAATACGGCGCGAGCTGTATCGTTTCGAGTAGAAAAAAGTGCCTGACGCACACTATCCAGATGTACCTTTTGGGCAAAAGAAGTATGGGTTATCCCTAAGAAAAAAAATACTAATAATATGTTCGCGAAAAATACCCTCATTAATTTATTAGTTGATAGCAATCTGTGAAGTCCAAAAGACTTCTATTAGCTGTTGATATATAGTATTTTATAGGCACAATTCTTTTGCCATCCTTTGTTAAGATTGATCAATGGGGGTGTGCGTTTTTTCTGATTCTTCACGAATTTCTCTTACTTTCTCCAAAAACTCTTGGTTAGGTACTGCTCCATCGGCATCTTCGGCAAATTCGACTTTTAGGCGATTTACGTAGTACATATCTACTTCTCCTTTTCCTTTGGCATTGATTTTACCTCGATACTCACACTCAAAATAATCCTTAATGAGTTCATGGGTTACGCCCGAAACATTGACTCGATTGACCTCTCCATTACTTTCCATTCTACTGGCTGTATTTACAGTGTCTCCCCACACATCATAAGCAAATTTGTTTTTCCCAATCACTCCTGCTACCAATGGCCCGGTATTAATGCCCAATCTTAGCTCCCAGCACAGTTCATCACTGCCTTTTTTTTCTTCTTTGTACTTATTCATAAAACCCTGCATTTCCAAAGCGGCACACACCATTTCTATTGGATTGCTTTTATTAGGTTGAGGTATTCCTCCTGCTGCCATGTATGCATCTCCAATGGTCTTGATTTTCTCGAGCTGGTATTTCTCCATGATTTCGTCAAAAGCAGTAAAGTAATGCTCAAGATGCTTTACTACATCGGTAGCCGACATTTTCTCCGATGAACTCGTAAAACCTTTGATATCGGCAAAAAGTACCGATACCAGCTCATAGCTTCGCGCTTCTGACCTTCCCTTTCGTTTTAACTCTTCGGCGATATCTTCAGGAAGAATATTGAGCAATAACTCATCTGACTTCGCTTTTTCTTCTTTGATTTGTTGGTTTTTTTGCTGAATCAGACGATTGCTTTCAGCAAGCTTTTCCTCAAAGTAGTTCTGACGACGTGACCTTTTAATCAAAACGTTTAAAATACCTCGCACAATATCGATCTGATCCATCATGATTTTGTAGAACACATCTTGGGTAAGCTTCAACAAACGCGTGTGTACAATGGCAGATACGGAAGCCGAACGAGCCTCGGTATCCAACATGGAGTATTCACCAAAAACCTGCCCCTTACGCAATACTGCAAATACGTAGCTTTTGTCGTGTATTTTTACTGCTCCATCGGCAATAATGTACATCGCCCTCCCCTGGTCTCCTTTGTGAAATACAGCTTGTTCAGGCCTGAGCGTTCCCTCTATGAGCCAATCAGTAAGGTCAGCTAAGATTTTTTCATCGGTTGTCGAGAATATCTCTACTCTTTTCAAGATAGTGATGCGCTCTTCTTTGGTTACTGAGGGCCTGGAAACAATGTTCATAATCGTATGAGAGAGGTTATAATAATTCTAAAATTAAAAACATCTGTATACAATTCAAATATATTGCCTAGTATTGATTACTAAAGTGAAATTTCTCTCTCATTCTCCTTTATATCAGTGCATTATATCTGGTATTTGGCTTAAAATTTTATTTATGAAGTCTACAAGTAAGACCGGATACAAGCCTTGTTTATACTAGCAAAATTGTATATTGCGCTCCTATTTAACCCCTTAAGATTTATGTTTGTTTTTACTGAAAAGCACTCCATTGCCAATCAATTTATCGCCGAACTACGCGATGAAAATATTCAACAAGATAGTTTCAGGTTTAGAACCAATATGGAACGTCTCGGAGCTTTGTTTGCCTATGAAATTTCCAAAGTATTACCCTATCAAGAGATTTCGGTAAAAACACCTCTAGGAAAGGCCACTACTGAAGTACTTGCCCAACAACCTGTTTTGGCCACTATTTTACGAGCTTCATTACCACTTTATCAAGGTTTTTTGAGCGTTTTTGATAAGGCTGAAAGTGCTTTCATTGGGGCTTATCGTGGGCCACATAAAGAAGATAATTCTTTTGATATTGTACAAGGCTACACGGCTACGCCTCGTTTGCAAGACCGGATACTTATACTAATAGACCCTATGCTGGCCACTGGAAAATCTATGGTGTCTACTTATCAGCAATTGTTGAAATATGGGCGCCCTGCCCAAATACACATGGTATCGATTATCGCCAGCAAAGCAGGAGTTGATTATGTAAAAAAAGAATTGCCTGAAGCCCAGCTTTGGATGGGAGACATAGATGATGAAATGAACCAAAAATCATACATTATTCCAGGTTTGGGTGATGCTGGAGATTTGGCCTTTGGAGAAAAGCTATAACTTATTCCATCTCAATCATTGTGCATTGTTTCTTGGCTTGATTTGCAAAATACAATCTCAGGATACAACTTTGTATTCGATTCATTAAACATTATCACGATCCATTGCTTTTAAAGTAATGATCAGGCGTGAGAACAGTGTTTGTGGCTATGAGGCCATCGGTGTTATCTTCACAGGCAACTTATAAATTCAGTCGTGATAATCTTGATTTTACATAAAAAGGTATGAGTATTTGGTTGAAATATTTGACAGTAATTGCGGGCAGTATGTTTAAGTTTTTGTTTGGCCCTTTATTTAGTTTAGCCTATAAATTATCATTTTTAGAGTCCTGTATTCTTACCATTATTGGTATGATGCTGAGCGCAATTATTCTTTCCCTGCTAGGAGAACAAATCAAAAAGCACATCTTTAACAAATACTTCAAGCCCAAACGCCTTTTTACTAAGCGCAGACGACGTACGGTGCGTATATGGCGAAAATATGGTTTGGCAGGGGTTGCGTTTCTTACACCAGTTATTTTTATGCCAGTAGGAGGTCCATTGATTGCGACTTATTACGGCGAAACCTGGCGAAGAATTGTACCTTATATGTTTGTAAGTGCGGTATTTTGGAGTCCTATCACTACTGGGTGGGTTTACTTCCTAAAAGACGTTCTCTTTTAAGAAGTTTAGCACAACATAATTGGTTCAAACAAGAATTTGAATTAGTTTAATTTTTCAACTTTTCTTTGTTCATTTCTGGCTTATTATCCTCAAAAATATTTTGTGGCTTAAACTCCTCGCTTAAATAAGTCTGCCAAGGTATCACAGTTTGTCCTATTTTTACGATATCTTGAGGCATTAAGCGGAAGGGTTCATTACTTATTTTATGGTCATTTACAAATGTTCCATTGGTTGAGTTGAAATCTTGCACATAAAACTCATTATTGTTGGTCAATGTTAGTGAAGCATGTTTTCCAGAAACTTTATCGTCAAATAAGATAATGTTATTTTCAGCTGATCTGCCAACGGTAATTATTTTCATAAATTAAGTACAGAAGTTATAAGAGTAGATTTAAACTGATCGCAATAAAGGCGAATAATTGAAATTTAAAATTCTCAAAAAACTTTTAAAAAAGGTAAATTCTTACAGAATTATTTCGGTAAAAGTTGGTCTTTGTGGGTTGTAGAGAAGGGCTGACACAGGTATTGTCAATTTAATATTAAAATCTGCAATTTAAGCAAAGAAGGTGATCTGCGTTGTTATTATTTTGTTAAAAAAAATACTCAAATCTTAACATTTACAGGCTATTCCTTTGTTTTTTAATCAAAAAGTATAAATTGCACTGCATATCACACTTTAAACCCTTAAAACTGATTATAATGAAGAAAAGTTTAAAAACCTTTCGAGATTCAAATACTATATTATCTTACACTAAAATGCGAACTGTCAAGGGCGGGACTGCCAGCACACCTCCATGCAATCACGAAACACAACAGGGTTGCGACGAATATGCTGATGTTCACAACACCCCTGAAGGTCAAAACGGGACTGGAACTAGTAATCAGAAGGAACATGGTGGCGTAAGAAACGATATGTCTTAATTTTTATCTCTCATAATATTTTGAGTTTTTCTAATATATTTAGGAAAATTTCATAGTATGGAACTTGTTTGGATGTTGAAAAAAAATAATCTTTTTGACATCTAAACAAGTTTTTTTTTGAGCAACTTTATACCTAATTATGGCTTCTAATATACGTTTTAGCATCAGCGGCTTACTATTTGCCAAGCTTTTTTTACTCCTGTTGACGATCATATGCTTTTATGTAGCTTTTAAATCCAAGCCAGCCAAAAGAGTTGCACAGTTTTTCTTGCCCATTGACTCACTAGACAAAGAAGAAGCCCTTGAAACACCTAAGTTTGCTATCAAAAAAAATGTAGGTGTATATCGCCTCGAGCTGTCAGCTCACCCTACCATTACTCCTACCCACAAAAACTTTATCTATCTAATGGCTGAACTGTATGACAATAAAGGAGTACGAGTGAACGAGTTTGACACAGAATTTTGGTGGGAAACAGGCAGCGACTCGGATGGAAGATGGACCGAAAAAGATGTTTCAGAAAATTGGCTTATGAAAAGTCGTCAAGGCAATGATTCGCTTTATTTAGAAATTGTAGGGGAAAAATTGCTCAAGGCAAATTATCGCCGAAGTGGCTACAACAAAAGATTTACTGAGAGTATTAAAGTACAGGTATGGGAAGACCCACAAGGCCCCATAAGACGTTATTTCCGAGTATTTGCCATTGTATTTCTATTGAGTCTTTTTATCTCTCTTTTCATAAAAAATTAACTCCGTTTATAATACCTGCATAATCGCTACACCCAATTACTATTTCCGACTAGCCAACTGAGCCAATACAAATTTACCCATTGCTTCGTTGGTGAGGGTTACTTCGCTATCTAACACCAAATCACCCAGTACCTGAATTGCCTCCTTGGTTTGGTCTTGCATATCCAGCACCAAAGCCTTGTTAATGAGTAAGTTACCTTTAGTCTCGAGATCGGGTTTTTGCAAGAGACCAGTTTCTATGGCTTCGGCTCGTTTTGTAGTATCAGTTAGTAGGTTGGCGAGTTCTTTCCAGGCAGGAGCAAAATTTGGCGTTTTTTCTGTAATGTTGCGTGCTATTTCCAGTTTTTCATCTTCATCATTGGTCCACTCAATACCTAGGTAATGTAAATATTGTCCTACCGGAAAAAGCTTTTCGGTCTCCCCACTCAACGCATAAATAGCGGTTTTACAAGTAAAAAAACCACGAGGTTCTAAACGGTTGGTCAAGCGATAATAAGCCAAGGCTTGTTCAAAGTCTTTTTGCAAGAGATATGTATAGGCCAAATCATACAAGGGATAGGGCCAATCGGGGGCTAATTGATGGCTTTGGTTTAGTAAATTGATGGCTTGTGAGTAACGTCCGTATTGGCCTTCTTGGCGAGCCATTTGATGCATTTCAATGGCCTCAAATGAAACAGATTCGCGCCCAATCAATGAAAAATCTATCTTACCTGTTACATTGGCCAAATCTTCACGGGTAATTCGGTTGCCTTGCTCGTCTTCAAAGATAATGTCACTCATATGTCTTGATTAAGTTAAGATGATTAATTGAACTTGTCTATTGTTAATTGCTTAAAGAATGAGCCTGTTGCCCACCTTCAAAAACTAGTGGCAAGTTCATTTACTGCTTGATAGATACGCAAATATAGCATCTGTTGGTTTTTTGCAAACTTATTACGGTCATTACTTATTACTTTTATTAAAACTAAGGCTTTGAAGGTAGCGTCCTGAAACGTTTTGATTTATCAGTATTTTTTAGTCTTGGCCTTCAAAATATCAACTTACTCTCTTGTGAATCAGCCTATAGCTGTCTATATTTGATTCTAGTGTCTTTTTATGGACGGACAATTAATAGCAAAATACTTCCCCAAATTATTTAAACGACACAGTGGATCATCATAAGGCATCATCTAATCAAGACAATACTCCCTATAATCCCCTCAATACCAATGGAGTAGAACTTAATGGTTCTTCTAATGGTAGTAGTCATGTTGAACCCGAAACTGATGAAACAAACAGTGAAGTAAAACCTACCCGCCAATTTACTCAACGTTATCGAATAGCCCTTACCATTACCGCTTTAATGTTCTTAACCAGTTATTTATTAATTAGTTATGAATTGAAAGACCAGGCAAAGTTTACCAACTTGATTAATGAAGTTGGCAAGCAACGGATGTTGAGTGAGCAAATTGCCAAATCGGCAGTATTGATTGAGCACTGCACCAAAACCAAGGAATGTAAAGAGCATGTGGCAGATTTTACCAAAATGCTCAAAAGTTGGAAAAGGCGACAAGCTGAACTGCATTATGGGGATTCTACCCGAGGAATAATTTTACAAAATAGCGATACCATTCGGGCCATGTATGCCCAAACCGACAAATATTTTCAGCCTTTACGCCACGCTTGTGATCGCTTAGATGCCTTGATGCTTAAAAAGCGCATCAGTAAATTATTAATTAGGCGGGCTGTCCAATTTATTCTTGAAAATGAATCTGATTATTTATGGCATATGGATGCCATTGCCAACCAATACGATGAGGAAGCCAAGGCCTCACTGCACCGATTAAATAATATTCAGATTGGCCTACTAGTCATTGCTTTTTTGACATTGATCTTGCAGGAATTCCAGATTTTCCAGCCTGTGGTGCGGCGTATGAAGGTGTATCTTGATAACATAAAAGACGCCAGTAAGCAGTCTAACCAACAAAATCAAGAACTTAAAGTAGCTTATGATTCGCTCAAAGAGGAGGAGGAAAAAGCTCGTCAAAATGCGGAAGTACTGACCGAGATCAACAATAACCTGCTTCGTACTCAAATGGAGCTTACCTCGGCGCATGATCAACTCAAGCTCAAAAACCGAGAACTGGAAGAAGCTTCTGAAATTATTGGCTTGAATGAAAAACTGGAAACTGCCCGCTTTTTTGATAATTCGGTGAGCCATTTTTCGGGCGTTATGAACTGGAAAAATAACCAGGATTTGTATAGCTGGAGCGATAACCTACTCACGCATTTAGTGCCTTTTGTCAATGGTTTGCAAGCAGTGATATACAGCTACGATGAAGATAAAAATAAGCTAATGGCTACTGGAGGGCACGCGGTATCTAAGGAATTTTATTCGGTACGGCAAGCATTGGATTTGGGAGAAACGATGGTAGGCCAGGTTGCCAAAAGCCAGGAGGCCATTTACGTACAAAATATTGAGAGTAGCCATTACGAAACCTTGGCAGGTACTTCTGAGGTATACCCCAAGAATATTTTTATTCTGCCGCTTATTTATAATGACGCCCTTTGTGGGGTGTTGGAGCTTACCAGTATCAAGGCTTTTGAAGAACGACACCTGGAGGTATTGCGTCGCCTGAGCGAAACGATTGGGGCCAACCTGAATGCATTGCGTAGCCAAAAACGCATCAATCAACTCTTTATGGAGTCGCAAAACGCCCAAAGAGAGCTGGAAGAAAGTTTGGTGAAAATACAAGAAACTGAAGAGCGTTTTCGAAAGCTAGCGGAGGTAACTCAAGAGGGTTTGTTGTTTTTAGATGAAGAAACCCACGTGATCAAGGATGCCAATTCGGTATTGGCCAAAATGCTGGGTTACGAACACTCTAGTGAACTTTTAGACAAAAACTACCTCATGCTGATTGCTCCAGAGTATCGCCGTGAGGTAGAGCGGGTATCTATCATAAACACGCACACTGTTTACGAAACGATGGCTTTGCGAAAAAACGGCGATACGTTTCCAATTGAGCTTCAGGGTCGAAAGGTGAACCATAATGATGTAACGATGGTGGTGCTCTCGGTACACGATATTACCGAACGTAAAAAGACCGAAAAAGAACTGGAAGAGGCCAATCGTATTGCTAGTTTGGTAAAAGAACTAGAAAAAAAGAACAAAGACATTACGGCGAGTATTGAGTACGCCCAACGCATTCAGGAAGCTATATTGCCACAGCAAGACATGCTCAAAGGTTTTTTACAGCATTTTGTACTGTATATACCCAAAGACATTGTATCGGGAGACTTTTACTGGATGGCCGAAAAACACGAGCATACGTTTGTAGCCGCAGTAGATTGTACCGGTCACGGGGTACCAGGCGCTTTTATGTCGTTGATTGGTTATTCGCAATTGAACAAAATTATCATTGAGCAAGGCACTACGCGCCCTGACGAAATATTGACCAAACTGGATGCGGGAGTAAGTGAAGCACTACGACAGCAAGAAGGGAAGTCAAAGTCGCGAGATGGAATGGATTTGGGACTGGTGGCTTTGAACATTTATGAAAAGAAACTCAGCTTTGCGGGAGCTTATCGCCCTATGTATTTGGTAAGAGGAGGAGAATTGACTGAATTTAAAGGTAATTCATTCTCTATGGGGGGTAATTTTAAATCTAAAAAGAAAAAGAAACAATTTACCCAAACCGACATGACCCTGCAAAACGGGGATACGATTTATATTACTTCTGATGGTTTTGCCGATCAATTTGGAGGTCCAGAAAATCGTAAATATATGACCAAAAATTTCAAGAGGTACCTTACTACCATCCAGCAATACGACTTAGAACGCCAAAGGGAGCTCTTAAATCAGGAGTTTCATCAATGGATGGGAGATCATCGTCAGATGGACGATATTTTGGTAATTGGTCTTCGCTTTTAGTGATATGTAATCACTATTGAATGGTAAGCAATAAGTCTTAGTCGCAAGTCTCATTACTCACCATTCTTATTCAATCTAGCTTAAACAGCCAATTCTTCGCTTGTCAACACTTCTTTTTCAACGGCAGCAATCCAAGCATCAAATAGTTGCTGCTCTACCTTACAAATTGCATCCGCGTGTTGTTTCCAATCAGGCGAAAAAGCCTTCAGTTGCTCTATCATCTCTTCCAAGTGCCCCTCTTCTTCTACGATGATCATTTTTACCTGTACTTTGCTATCGGTACGAGTCAGCACTTTCTGATACACTGGATATAGTTCATCGGCGCGCACTTCGATAGCATAAGTTACCAATAGATAAGCCGCATACTTAAGGTCATAATCATCCAAAGCAAAGTTGGTTTTGATGTAGCGACTCGCCGCCACATCGAGGGCTTGCAGGTAATGATAGCTCTGACGAGCTGCCAACAAATAAGTCGCATTATAGGTAGGATAATTATCCAACACTACCAGTTTGCCCATTTGTCTTTTAAGTAAAAACGCGTGGCGTGCTTCTTCGGCCGCGTGTTTCAATATGGTTAGATTTACTTGAGTTGGGTGCTCTGAGGCTGAAATCTTCCGAGCACCTACATTTTCCATCATAGAGAGGCTATTGAGCCAGCGAGCGTGTAAATCGTTATTTGCTACTATTGTGTCTATCAATTTTTCTAATGCAGTCATACCAAGGTTGTTAAAATGTTTTTGAATGCAAAATGAAATATGTTTTCGTTCTATTTAAGCTTGAAGTCATCGCAACTTCTTTACAAAAGTGAGAAATTCTCAGAATTGACCAGTACCCAATGAGAAAAAATTTAAATATCCTGTAACTTTTCGTACTTCGTAAAGTTCTCCCCTCCAAATTATTATCTATCGTATAACCATTAACTTTATGAATTACAGAAATCTTTTTTACCTGTGTTATTTATTTACTTGTTTCCACTTTGCTGCCTTGGCTCAGAACTCATCCCTTAGCGCTAACATCGACCAATATACCCAAGACTTTCTTAAACTACACGAAGTACCTGGTGCGGCACTGGCAGTGATCCATGACGGAAAAATCATTCATCAAAAATATTATGGCAAAGCATCTTTGGAGTCTAACACTCCAGTAGACGCTCGCTCTATGTTTAGAGTGTACTCCACCACCAAATTGCTGGTAGCAGTGGGGATATTTCAATTGGTCGAACAAGGGAAAATTTCGTTGGAAGATGCCATTGGCCAATACCTACCTCACCTACCCAAACACTGGAAAAACCGAAAAGTAAAGCATCTCCTCACTCACTCTTCGGGGCTACCAGATTTGCTTCGTTATTCAAGCTCTTTGACTGACAAGGTGCTACTGGACAAACTCTCGTCAAAACCGATGGAGTTTCAGGCGGGTAATCAGTTTCGTTACAACCAAACCAATTATTGGTTGTTGGCACAAATTATAGCCAAAGTGAGCAAACAAACTTTTGAAAATTTCATCTTGAAAAGTCAATTGGGTACTACCCAAAATAAGCCTGAAAGTGGTGTTTTGTTTGCCTCTCACTCTAAGCCAACTATCCCGCATAGAATTGTAAAATATGACTATGACAATCAGCAAAACCGCTATCAAATAACCACGCATAACAATGGCCCTCGAGCCCACGCGGCCAATGGTCTAAACATTAGCTTACAGACAATGATCAATTGGAATAAAAAGCTAGACCAAAATGCCTTGTTGCGTCCTGCTACTCAGGCCAAAATGCTCAGCCCATTTTTATTTGCCAATAAAAAAGATCGCTTTATGCACGGATGGGGAGTTTATAGGGTCAATCAAACTCCTTCGTTTGGGTTTACTGGAGGTGGAGTAAGTGGTTTTAGAAAGTTTCCAAAAGATAAGTTAACCATCATATTTTTCAGTAATGGCTTTCGCTACTACCCCATACACAACCAAGTCATTAACCATATTGCGGGGTTGGTGCATCCTCATTTAAAAGACAAAAAGCGAGCACTAAACCAACAGTTGGCAAAGGCTTTCTTGCAACAAAATATGGCTCAAGCAATGGGTACTTATCGCACCTTGAAAGCTCAAAACCCGACCCATAATTTTGAGGGAGTCATTAATACATTAGGCTATGTTTTTTTGAGAGCAAACAAGCTCCCAAAGGCTACCAAGTTATTTCAATTGAATGTGAAAGAATACCCTGCCTCGAGTAATGTATATGATAGCTTGGGAGAAGCTTATTTTGAAGCCCAAAACTACCCGGCAGCACAAAAAAACTACGCAAAAGCACTGGAGCTTGATCCCACAAGCAGCAACGCCAAGCACATGCTGGCAAAGATCAAAAACAAAATGAAGTAATATTCTAACTAGGGCGCATTTGCACATAAAATACCTGACAGGTAGGGTGTTCAGAATTTCAAAAAAGTTCCCCACATTTTTAGAACTATTTAATGCTTTAAAAATTGACAGAAGCTCAGTTGATAGAATAATATACCCATTTAAGTTCCATAATAAAAATGGATGTTGTGAAATACTATCAAAGGCCCCTCATCCGTCTCTCGGCCTCGCCCCACATTCATCGAATGTGGTCGTCCAATCGGGGAGAAACCGTCGC
>DMXI01000600.1 GCA_003483885.1 Microscillaceae bacterium | reverse complement strand
AAAGCCGTATAGTTTTGGCGGGTAAAACTTGTAAGATAATTAGAAATGCTAGTTTTTTCATCAATTGTTAGGTCTTTTAACAATATTGTGCTCGAGCTTTATTACCTTTGTACGAAATTATATTTTTAAAGCTTAGTTGCTTTGGTAAACAATATGCCCGGGGGGTAAACTCAAAACAATACAATCGTCATGGCTGATCAGAAATTCAAGCTACACTTTGATGACAATACTACGCAAGAATTTGATGCTGAAGAAAAGGTAATTCTTCAGAAAAAACGTACCGAAAAAGAAGAAATTACGGTTGATGAAGTACAGGTAAACCAAAAGCTGGTTTTTTATAACATTGAATCATCGTTACAAGATGAGATACTTCAGGAAGTGCAAGAAGCGCCTATAGAAGTAGATGTAGAAAATTATGACTGGCTTGATATTTTTAAAAAGTTAAAGAGTTTCTACGTAACTGACTTGGCAGTGTATCGCATGTCAAAAATTACTGCCAACCAAAACTCTTTTTTGAAGTGGATTTCAGGAGAAACGGAAAAATTACCGCTTAAAAAGAAAGATTTTGGACCTGTATTGCAGTTGGCACGTGAAAAAGGAATTATTGATGAGGACATTGATGATTCTAAGGTGACCACTGGTGAAACCATCGCAGATGATCTTCACACTGAATTAAACATGTTGGAACTTACGCGTAAAAAAGGAGCCATTTGCTCTACCATTAGTACCAACTTGTTCAAGAAAATTAAAGAGCAGCGTGCTTCTAAGGTAGTTGCTTCTATAGAGCCTTTATCATAAGCTGTAGTAAAAATATGCCAAAAATGAACCCCTCATTTTTGGCATATTTTTGTTTTTATACCCCATACTCAAATGTCCGACGCTGCACTGGATTTTTTATTATCCGATGAAGTACAGCAATTTATTGCTGACAATATCTTTGAGTCACCAGCCAAGCTTCTGTTATCGTCTTCCCCTTTTTCAAAAGAAGAGATGACATTGATCGTGGGACAAATTCAAGCCCGCCGCAAAGCCCAAACAAAACTACCTGAGTGGCTTTCTTATCCTCAAATAATCTTACCTACCACATTATCGTTAGAGCAATCATCTTCTGAGATTACTGCGCGATACAAAGCCAATTACATTACACAACAAGCGAATCAAAACAAGCGACTGGTTGATTTGACGGGAGGCTTTGGAGTAGATACTTATTATTTTTCAAAAAAGTTTGATACCATCTCTTATGTAGAGCAAAATGAGGCTTTGGCAGGTCAGGTAAAACATAATTTTGCCCAATTTGACATACGCAATGTTACCTTTTTTAATCAGATAGCAGAAGACTTTCTTCAAACTCATCACCAAAACTGGAATGTAATATACCTTGACCCAGCAAGACGTGATCAGCAAAAGAATAAAATATTTCGCTTAGAAGACTGTACTCCTAATGTATTGACTTTATTGCCTGCGCTTTGGACAAAAACGGAAAAGGTTTTCTTGAAACTGGCTCCTATGCTTGATATAGACTTGGCCATTCGCCAACTGGGGAATGTAGCAGAAGTGCTGGTAATTGCCGTAAATAATGAGTGTAAAGAGCTTCTTTTTCTACTTGACCAAACCCACACTACTGCCACTTTGATTAAAACTGTAAACTTGTCTCATAACAAATCTACACAAGCATTTGATTTTAAACGAAGGGATGAAGCGCAGGCTCAAATAGATTTTTCAGAGCCATTAGAATACCTTTATGAACCCAATGTGGCAGTGTTGAAAGCTGGAGCATTTAAATCTATTGCGCAAGCATTTGGAGTAGCCAAATTACATCCACATAGCCATTTATACACTTCTAATACGCTTCACGATCACTTTCCGGGACGTATATTTAAAATAAAAGCAATTTGTAAATACGCCAAGAAAGATATTCGTAAAGCTTTACCAGTACTTAAAGCCAATGTGACTACCAGAAATTTCCCTGACTCGGTAGCGACCATTCGGAAGAAATTGGGAATTAAAGAAGGAGGGGAACAATATCTTTTCTTTACCCAGACTCACAAACACAAAACATTGGTAATGATTACCGAAAAGGTCTAAATCTGTCATTGAAGCAGCAAAATACTTGACAAAGAGGGGAGACCCAATAAGTATAAAATTATATAACTGCAAGGATATTTTTAGCCCTCCCTAACCAAATCGCTGAGTTTACGCGTATACAAAACAATAAATAATTTTGAAAAACAAACCTTAACAATTTAGCGAAACAATGGCAAACGTTTTAAGAACAGTGCATAATCATAATATTATCGATCTTTTGGAGATTTACCACATTTTTGTGGACGAGGTAGAAGAGTCAGGAAAATTTGACATTAAGTTTGATAAAATAGATGCCAATGATTCTCAAGACATAGCCAATTTTGTAAAGGATACTGACTTATTTGTTCCCAAAGATGTATGGACTTTTTGGGAAGAAGGACTCATGTCTATTTCATTTACAGATGATAAAAATAGGTTTGCGGCGGGCACTGATTTTTTGCCTTTTAAATATGTAAAGAGAGATACCTCTATGCTGCGCGAAATGGCAGAAAACTATGACGATGAAGAAGATCAGGAAGAGATGGAGCTAAGACGGTTGCATTTATATGGAATTCCTCTGACCTTCGAGGAACCTTGTTTGATTCTGGATGCGCAACCAGAACGGCAGGAAAACGGGATTTATCGCATTGTATATGATGGATCTCCCCTAAAAGACGCAATTGCTCCTGATTTTACTACTTTTTGGGAACATTGGCTAGCTGCGGGCTGTTTTATCAAAGGAGACTTTAACGCTTACTGGCAAATTGTGAGCGAGTTTGTAACCCTGCAAATCCCGCATAAAGACAATTTATGGCTGAAGTACTGGGATAAACAATATCGAACCCAATATGCCCACTAGTGAATAAGCATCCAGCATTTATTTTGGTCAAACAAAACCCCTAATCTATATGCACAAACTTCCCAGAATTTCGGGGCTCTTATTGGGCCTGTTACTTTTTTCATTATCCCATACGTGGGCAAAGAATATCCCTGTTCAGCCACAGGATACTACTAAGAATAAACTAAATATCAAGATGGGTTTTATGGATAATAAACTCCTGGATAAGATCCTGCGCAAAGAAGCCAAAGAAGTGAAAGGGCGCTTGGGGCAGTGGGAGTTGAATTATCACGGTGCGTTGATATTGGTGATTACTGATGAAAAAAATAATCGCATGCGCATCATTTCTCCTGTTGTCGAAGAAGGAAAACTGACGGCTATTCACTATACTAATATGCTCAAGGCGCAATTTCATAAGGTGCTAGATGTGAAGTATGCCATTTTTAATAAGTTCCTGTGGTCGGTGTTTGCCCACCCGCTCAAAGAACTCACTCCTGCCCAGGTAAAAGACGCGCTTAAACAAGTATTTTTTGCCAATCAAACTTTTGGGTCTTCTTATCAGAGCACTAACCTGGTGTTTGGTAGTGGAGACAATTAGCAAGTGAAAACTAAAAGCGTACAATGATTGCTTCTAGTAGAGTAGGTATTCAGGGATATCGTTGTTTGGAAGGCAGCAATTTTTCTGATTAGAGATATTTTTATTGTTTTGCAATGGATGGGTAACTCAACTAATCATTAAATCAATGAAAATATCTTCTTCTCTTCGTAAACTCACCTTTGAATTCATTTCTATTTTATTTGCCGTGTTGCTGGCGTTGTTCTTAAATCAATGCAAAGAAGATCGCAAAAACCGAAAGTTAGGCAGGCAATCAGAAAAAGAGATTATAAAAGAAATACGTGATAATTTTAAAGACCTGAAACAAATCCAAGAAGCCAATCAAGCGCGGCTGAAATCTTTCAGGGAATGGAAAAAACGCTATAAAAAAGACTCGAAGACTGACTATAAGCCTTTGTTTGGTTTTGATCATGCTTTATTACACAGCAATGGCTGGCAAAATGCAGTGCTGTACCAGGCAATTCCTCATATGCGCAAAGATTTTGTCAAAAATGCGAGTGAGATTTATTCACTTCAGCGATTTTATATGAGTTATGCCGAGAATTACTTCAATTCGTTGGGGAATGAATTGCACGCTGATGATTCCAAACGGGCACTAAGAATCAATGTGGGCATTCATCAATTAAGTACGATTACTAAAACTGCTGACCTGCTTCTGGAGGCTTACAAAGGCATTTTGCCGAAAGATTTGGGTAAAAGCAAGGTTCCAAAATAAATTTTTAAAGTTTTTTGCCTGATAAATT
>DMXI01000034.1 GCA_003483885.1 Microscillaceae bacterium | reverse complement strand
TACATACCAGGTCGTTTGCGAATGTGTTCCCGCCAATCGAGGGTTTTAATGTTGTCTTCGGTGTAATTACTCATTTTTTGCTTTTGCTTACTCTGCTTCAGGCCAACTTTCATAGTGTGTAAAGTTTTAAATTGTGAAGTCTTCTCGACTTCTATGTAAATAAATGGGCTTACATCCTTCTTTTTTTGGAAAGACTTCTACAAAGTTTGCCAAAAATAGCGCTAATTCAAAATTAGCAATGCTATTTTTATAAGCAAACCACTAAAGCTTTCTTGCCTACTAAAACTTTACACCCCCGCTTTGCTGCGGGCATTAAATACTAGAATATGACTTGATAAAGTTTATAAATTTATTTTTCAATAGAATTTGCCCCTACTTCCTTTTCTCTTATCACTGCCACAAGTAAAGACGAGTTTGTTTGTTGAAGGTTCCATTTTGATGCTTAAGGCTTGTTTTTGGCTTAAGCTCAAAAAACAAAATTAGCGAGAAATTTAACAACTTAAAATTTGAAGCAATTTTGTATGATAATAGTATCTTGCAAATCCTTCGTTATTCTTCTCTTTTTCTATAGTTATAAATGTTATTTGGTAGTTATCAAGTCCACTTTTTATCCTAACTTGCACAAAATTTGTGACTTGCTGTAAAAAATATCAGGTACCTTCATCAATTGACTATTGCTGGCAAAGCCCATAATCAACCAAACACTTGCCTTATACAAAAGTTACCTGATAAACCTATCCCGGTCATTATTCCTTTCATACCATAGGCTCGCATATAGTTTTGATAGCAATCTACCAGAATTTTAAGAATGAGGGAATCGATTTTTTTTTCTATATATAAAATTACCAGCATACACTTTTGCAGATGGTTTAGCGTATTTGCCTTGCTTTTGATATTGACAAAAGTAAATAATGCCTATGCCCAATCTTCTCCAGAAATTGGTGCATTGATTAAGCAGGTAAACCAAACCAGTGATGTGTCTAAAAAAGTAGGGCTATTACTCAAGCTTGCTACCTTAGAAATTAGAGCACAAGCTTTTGATGCCGCAATTACCCACGCCCAACAAGCCCAGGTTAGTGCTCAACAAACCCAAACCAAAGTATGGTCCTTTTTACTACTCGGCAAAGCTCACCAAGCCAAAGTATCATACAACAAAGCCTTGGAATACCTGCTTCAGGCGGAGCTTATTGCTAATAAATCGGCCAATAGCCGTTTAAAAATGAAATCCAATAAAGCCTTGGGAAGCCTTTATTTTGTCTGGAAAATCTATGACAAGTCGCTCAAAAATTACCAGCAAGCCTACCAAATGACTACTGCTGATGATCACTCATCAAAGGCCACTATTGCTAAAAATATGGCCTCTACTTATGCTATTTTGGATAACAAAATCAAGAGTATTGGTTGGTATGAAAAAGCCCTGAGTAGTTTTAAGATATTGAAAAATGACCCAGGAATTGACCAGTGTCTGAAAGCGTTGGCAGACTTATGCCAACAAACAGGCCGAGTAGAAGAGGCTTTGAAATATGACCTGGAGATTGTAGAACGTAAAAAGAAATCTAAGGGTACTGCCGAACTCATAGAGGCTTACAATGCTATTGGGATGTTGTACAAACAACAAAAAGATTATGACAAAGCCCTCAGTTATTACCAAAAGGCGCTCAACTTGAGTAAACAGAACGGCTCCAGTAATGCGCGTCAAGTGGGGTTGTTGACTGATATAGCAGTTATTCAGGTTTTACTCAAAAAATACCGTGAAGCCGAAAATTCTCACTTTAAAGCCCTCAAATATGCTAAATCTACTAAAGACGATTTGCTCATTGCCGAGGTATACAATCATTTGGCAGCCCATAAATATATTTATGGCAAAACGATATTGGCTACCGAATATGCCCAAAAAGCCATCGACTTGGCCCAACCATACGAAAGCCAGCCAAAGTTTCAGTCTAAAGCTCAGAATAACTTGTCGGCCAGCTATAAGCTATTGGCCAGTATTTATTGGAAAGAAGAAAACTTTCAGGTATCGCAAGGGTACAACCGCCTATACAACGCCATAGAAACTGCCAAAAAACGGGCATTAGCACAAAAAAAGCAGCAGTTGTTGCAAGATGAGATCAAGATTAGCCAAAAAGAAAATGAGATTAAACTCTTGCTTCAGGAAAAAGAAAAACAAGCACTGATGCTGAAACAGGCGCAAATGAAAGCCGCTCAAAAAGAAAGTGATCTGAAGCTCCGCACCCAAGAATTGGAATTGGTAAAGAGGAATCAACAACTGCAAGTGGAGAAACTCAAAAGCCAGGAGCTTGAGCAAGCCCGTATTCAGCAATTGCTCCAGTTTACCAAACAGCAGGCTTTGGCTTACCAACAAGAGCAACAAATAAAACTTTTACAAAAAGACAAAGCACTCCAAAAGCTCTCTCTGGCCAAGCAAGCCGCCGAAAAAAAACAAAAGCAAAAGGAAATTGCACTTCTCAAAAAAGAACAAGAGTTGAAAGATACCGAGTTGAAAGATGCCGAAAGGGTACGAACATATGGGCTTTGGATTTTATCTATGGGAGGGGTAGCACTTTTGGCAGTAGTCATTGCTTTGGTGCTGGCCTCGCGAAGCAAACGACAGTTGCGCAATAAAAATAAAGTGATACAGGTAAAGCAGGAAGAAATTGCTACCCAAAACGAAGAATTGCTGCAACAGCAAGAAGAACTAGAAGCTCAACGCGATTTTACTGACCAGCAAAATAAGGAACTGGATCACCAAAACCAGCAAATGAAAAAAAGTATGAAGTATGCAAGCAACATCCAGAGTGCTTTGTTGCCTTCTTACGATTTACTTACTGACCATTTCGAGGAGCATTTTATTATTTTTCACCCCAAAGACATTGTCAGTGGAGATTTTTATTGGTTTGCTCAAATAGAGGGCATTGAAGACGACCAAAAACTAGTAGCAGTGGTAGACTGTACTGGCCATGGGGTGCCAGGAGCTTTGATGAGTATGATTGGCAACGCTGTATTGCACGAAACGGTAGCAGAGCGAAACATCGTGGCTCCCAATGAAGTGTTGGAGCGATTGCATCTTAAAGTAAGAGAAGGCCTCCAGCAACATGATGATAAAAATACGGATGGAATGGATGTTTGCCTTTGCAAATTGACATCACTGGGTAATCAGCAAGTAGAAGTGACTTTTTCGGGAGCCAAACGTAATCTTTATTACACCCACCAAGGCAAGCTCGAGAAACTCAAGGGAGATCGTGTGGCCATTGGTGGCTACCAGCATGAAGATGAAAGAATCTTTACCCAAGAAACTGTAGTATTAGACAAAGGAGACATCATTTACTTGTCCAGTGATGGGTTTGTAGATACCCCTAACCCTTCTCGTAAGCCATTTGGCAATCGCCGATTTGAGGAGATATTGCAAACTAATATTGACCAGAGTTTGGCGCAACAAAAAGAGGCTTTAGAAGAAGCACGTACCAAGTTTCAAAAGCATGCAGATCAACGCGACGATATTTTGGTAGTAGGCATCCGAGTTTAACTCTTTACTTTCCTATTTTTGGTTAAAATATTACCAAAGTTAAGACACACCATACATTTTTGGGCAGAATTGTTTATTTTTGACTAATCAATTACAAAATATACCCCAAAACGACTCTTTTTTGTCTTGCAAACAAGAGCGTCATGACATTTTATTACTGCCCATGTATACCATCATAGATGTAGAAACGACTGGATTGAGACCCAGTGAAGACAAAATCACTGAAATTGCCATTTACAAACACGACGGCGAGCAAATTATAGATAGTTTTACGTCTTTGGTCAATCCAGAATGCTACATTCCTGATCGTATCACCCAGATCACGGGCATTACCAACGAAATGGTGGCTGAAGCTCCCAAGTTTTACGAAATTGCCAAACAAATTATTGAAATTACCGAAGGAACGGTGTTTGTAGCCCACAACGCCCATTTTGACTATGGCTTTGTACGGGAAGAATTCAAGGCTTTGGGCTACAAGTTTACCCGCAAAACCCTGTGTACGGTACGGGTAAGCCGTAAAATCTTCCCTGGATTACCTTCTTATGGTTTGGCTAAGCTATGTCGTCATTTTAAGATTACCCTGGATAATCACCACCGAGCCACCGCAGATGCGATGGCTACTACCCAGATTTTGGAAAAATTACTGGAAAAAAACAGCGCCAAACTGGACAAAAACGTGGTAGAGACTGAAATCAAAGCTAAAAACCTTCCTCCTAAAATAAACTTGGACGAATACAATGCTCTGCCTGAAGAAACGGGAGTGTATTACTTCCATAATGAGGATGGGGACATTATTTATATTGGCAAAAGCATCAACATTAAGAAACGGGTGGGGAGTCACTTTACCAAAAACCTGAATAATCGTAAATCGATCGATTTTCAAAGCCAAGTGGCCAGCATAAGCTATGAAATTACAGGGAGTGAACTGGTTGCCCTCCTGCTTGAGTCGGATGAGATCAAGAAACACCACCCTAAATTTAACCGAGCACAACGACGTACCCGCTATTTTTGGGGCATTTATACCCGTAATACTCGCGCGGGGTACACTGGCCTGTATGCAGCCCGCCTGGAAACCGAAAAAAATAAGGAACCGCTTACGATGTGTGGCTCTGGCCATACAGCTCGGCAAATTCTGCTCAGTAAAATTCAGGATTTTGGTTTGTGCATGAAGCTATGCGACCTCTATAAAACCAAATCGGCTTGTTTTGATTACCAGATTAAGCAATGCAATGGGGCTTGTATCGGTGAAGAATCTCCTGAGGATTATAATGCTCGAGTAGAAGAGGCAATTGCCACTTTTAACCGTTACTCATTGCGTACTTTTTTGGTGTTGGGCAAGGGACGCAACAAAAACGAACAATCTATTGTGGCCATCGAGCGAGGAAATTATCTGGGCTTTGGCTATGTGGATAAGGATACCCCCATTGCCACTTTTGAAGAAGCCAAGCAATACATCAAAACCTATAAAGATAACCTGGATGTCCAAAAAATCATTTATGGGTATTTGAAGCAGAATAAATGGAGTGGGGTGTTGGAGGAGCAAACCCAGGAGGAAGAATGAATTTTATCCTCCAGCCAAAGCATAGACACCTGGCTGGAGGGTGTAAAATTAAAATTTGCCAATAGTCATCTTTTGCTCTTTTGTGTATTGTTCAAGTTGCTTCTCAGTTAATACAAAGAATCCTTCGTTCCAAGTATCTTCATCTTTTTCATCTGTATTATAGAGCATGTGTTCAAGATCGGTATTATTTATTCCAATACCAGTTTGTTTAGGTACATTTTTCCCAGAAGGGTTGCGTAAAATAAACTGCTCTCCTTTATAGCCAACGATACTGTATACGTGCCCTTTGGACAAACCAGCCACCTGAATATCATGTGAAAAAGCAGTAGTAACTACTTGGCCTGCATCCAGGGCTGCTTTAAGCTCGCCTACATTCATTCTTTCATCATTAAACCAATTAACAGAGTATGAAGATAGACGCTTACGGTCACTCTTTCTACCAGTAATATGTTGCATGGCAATCTCACTTCCCCCACCTCCTTGTGGCAAATGAAGCCCCCTGATTCCAAGAGATTGTTCTACGTCTGTTTCATTTTTTACCTTTCCAGCATATTGTCTTCCTCCGACCCCTTCAAAACCAGCGAGTATATAAGCCTTTTCAATCAACTGTACCCACTCGGCGTGCTGCCCAGATAGCGTAATTGGAGTACCTGTTTCTATAATTTTTTTATTTGTATCATTTATATTAGCTTTCACCTGTGTACGGTCAACGGTTATGTATACAGGTTTTCCCTGTAAATCAAATAAGCGAATTGTTACCGTGTTGTTGTCTTTGTTGGCATTTGTAAACATAGATTTCACAAAACCCTGATTTAGCTCCACCAGCCTGGCCAATGCAGCCAGTAAAAAACAAAGCATAGAATCCCGTTGTTGCCGAATATCGCTTGGCTTCATGTCATCAGTAATCTCACCGAGGACTTCTGTTTTATCATGGTAATGCTGCTTACTTGTGGGTTCGGTTGAATAATTATAATGAGTACGTTTACTTTTAATACTTTTAGGGACTAATTTAAACAAACTGTCTGACCTATAGTGTTCAAATTCAGTGTTCACTACTTGATCATTCGATACTGGACTTGAATCTACATTTAACCTTGGTTCATCATCAAAATCCAGATCATCTATCGTATCAATAAAATCACCTAATCCTCCATTGTTTGCTTGTACCCTAATTGGAGTCAACGTATTAAGAATAGCATCACGGGTTTGGGTAAGGTTTATACTCAAAGTACCACTGATTAACTCTAACTCTCTTAACATAGTGGGCAGAATACCCTTGAAAGTTGTAGGCAAGTTTGAGTTTTTCTTCGACTTCACGTTTTTTAATAGCTCATTTAGACCTGTAATCAACGACGGCGAAGCATTGACAATGCTACCTACATCTTCTTCTTTTTTGTTCTCTAACAGATTTGTCTTTTCTGAAACTATAGTCTCTAAATTGGAAATTAAAACATTGACACTGTCATCAGATTGTTGCTGCTGTTGTTGCTTTTTTTGTTCTTGTTGTCGAGTGATCGCTTGTTTAGCATCCTGTAAAACTTTAGCCAATTGAGGATAAATCGTGCTCATTTTTTCGTAGAATTCTGCAACACGACGGTCTTTATGAGCTTTTTGCATTTCAGTGCGTTTTCCGCTCTCTAGGGTAGGTATTTGGCGATCGCTAGGGTACAGTTGGTTACTTATTATGGCTTGAATTTTAGTATAAACCCCCTCCTTATCATGATTAAGAATTTCATCGTTGGGAATAAATAAACTACTCTCTTTTTCTGCAATGTAATCCTTTAATCTATTGTCTATCACATCTTTCATTGCTTGTTTGCCAGAATCATTCAGGCCAAGACCAAATCTTCTTGCATTATCACTGTGGAAACTATTAAGAAACGTCGCAAAAGAATTGCTCGCCAGATAGTCTTTAAGCTTATTTGGATTTACTTTTTCAGCCAATATAGGGTCAAGTTTTTGGGCGATACTCTCAAATGACTGCGTGGAATACGTACTCGCATCATTCTTGGCATTTTGGTGAACTCTGATATCCTCATCATTTTGCGCCAGCTTGTTAAACTCTTCCTCAATATTTAATGCGCCCTCTCCCCAGATCTCATTAATTTTTGACAACTTGAGATATGGGGCACTCGTTTTAAATTCATCCAGAAGTTTTTGAAGTTCATTTCCCTGCAATCCATCCTGTTCCGCTCCAACTTTAAACTTGGCCTGCACCACTCCAATGCTACTCACTCCACCATTGCTCCTCTGGCTTTTTGCCTGAACAGGTTCGTTCAATTGTTTGGCTTTGACATCTACTTCGTCCGCGTATTTTTCTTTGTCTTTTTCGTCGTTGATGAGGGTACCATCCGGCGTTTGTTTGTTGGCTTGCACCGGTTGTTTTTTGTTTTGGGCCACGTGCCCCAGCTCGTGCTCCAGATGATTTTCTTGCTGAGGACCGATATCAACCTTTAGTCCTTGAGCAGTAGCGTTGGCATTGAGCTGAATAGGACGCTGAGAGTCAAATGTTACTTGAGCATCGTGTACATCTACTCCGGTAACCTTGCTTACGTTGGCCTTGGCTTGGGCCTCGAGTTGTTGCTGGTCACCTTTACTTAGGTTATTTCTGGACGTTACTTTCTCATTTCCTATGCTATGCTCTTTTTCTTTACGTTGTACTGGACGCTGCTTAGCCTTGACAGGCGGTTTTTGGTTTTGCTTAGCCTGAATGGGTGGCTTGCGCCCTTGTTTGGTTTGTACAGGTGGTTTACCGTTTTGCTTGGCTTGAACAATTGGTTTATTCCCTTGCTGGGTTTGAATAGCTGATTGGTTGTTTAGCTTGGTTTGAAGTAATGACGTTTGCTGCTTTGAGGTATTGCCTTTGTTTTGAGCTACCGAATTTTGTTCGGTTTCACCCCCTTTGTGGATGTTATCTTGCATAGATTTTCAGTTTAAAAGGTGAAAAACATCCGTTAATTTGGTAGTTAGAAAAGGGGGATAGCTTAGGTTTGTAATGAGTTAAAATCCATTTTTAGAAAATATAGAAGGTAAAAATCTGAAATACAGTCGATTTTTAGAAAAATCAAGACACTAATCAAAATGTATTTAATCACATTATACTTTTAGCAAAACCTCTCCAGCAAAAAAACAGGCCTCAGCTACCCAAGACCTGTCCATCAACGCTAAAAAACGTTTAGGCTCCCTTCCCAAACATTACTAAAATGGCTTCGGTGGCTTCTTTGGTTTCGTTCCACCATTTGTGATGGACAAAAGGAGGGATAAATATGGTTTGCCCCTTAGACAGCGACACTCGTTTGCCATCTACTGTTCCCTGTGTAGTGCCTTTAATACCAATGACCATTATTGGAAAAGGCATCGCCTGCTCACGAGGGTCGTGTCGTACTTTTTCTTTAGGTAATACTCTATACCAAGCCGTGCGGAGTCCTTTTTCGTAATAAAAAACCGTGAAGTTGGAGCCATGGGCTCTTCTAGTCATACCTGCACCAAAAGGGATAATTTCGGGGAAACCTCGAGTCCAAAAATGAAAGGAAAAAGGATTGATTTTGTCTTCTTCTGCCCTGGTAGGCTTAAACCCTTTCATATTGTACACGCTCATGGGGGTGTAATCCCCAGAAAAGGCTTTTCCTTGAGCAGTCAAGGCATTAATCTTTCCTTGGTGGATGGCTACCAAAGTTGGGTATTCTATTTTGTACACAAAAGTAGGTGTTTTGGGCAAGCCTTTACTCAGCAACACTTCCCAGTCTTTGCCTGATTTTTTTCCTGTTACATTTACCGTCCAAGTTCCCTTGTTGGGCACCTCGATTCCAAAACGCATGGCTTCTTTTGCGTAGCGATCTTTTTTATAATCGGTTACATAAGAATTAATAATGTCAGCAGTTTTTTGTGCATTTGAGAATTGCGAAGCAACTAAAAATGCAATCATGGTTAATACAATTTTTGATGATTTCATAAGATATTTTGTTAAAAGTTATACGGAAAAGCTGGCACTTACAAGCACCAGAACCTTTGCAAAAGAATCAGAAATCATTGGGTAAAGTTTAACGAAAAAACGGGTTTGTGGAGAATAGACAGGCTTTAGGGGCGAGTGGACAGCTGTTGTTTGAGCTCAGGAATGTATTTTTTTGAAACAGGGACTTCATCTTCGTAGTCTTTGAGGGTAAGGGTCATGGCGCGGGTAGTCATTTTGGCAATATGAAAGCGCTCAAGGTTGATCAAATACTGACGATGACAACGGATGATGGGAGACAACGGATTTACGATTTGGGTTTCTATATTTTTAAGACTCGATCGCAGCACTTCTTTTTGTCGTTCACCTCTAGCCAAGTAATGAATATCTACGTAATTGTCATCGCTCTGAATATAGAGAATATCCTGGGGAATAAACTGGACCGCTTTACCGTTTTGAGCAGTAATGGTGTAGGTTTCCTGAGAAGAAACCAAGGCTATTTTTCGTTGGTTGATGTATTGCCAAATCCCCAGCACCACAAAAGAAACCGTGATACCAATTACAAACACCCGACCCGATACCAGCAAAAACTCTCGAGAAGTAAACGCTTGAAAGCCTCCTAAAAGGTTTTTGTACACAAACATTACAAATCCTACAAACAGGATGACCCAGGTATACCACAAAATGGCCTTCCCCAAATTCCACTGCTTAAACAGACGAGGAACCAGTGCTGGAAACACCCACTCTATTAACCAAATGGCCAAAATGAATACTAATCCCAGACTAAAAATCACCAGCTTTAACCACCATTCTCCAGTTTGGTTTTGGATGTTAAAGGGATTGTATAATAATATAAAAAAGCTGCTTCCAATGCCCACTAACACAACGTAAAGTAGATTTTTGCGGGTTCTTTGGGGTCGTGGAAACGGGGTAGACAAAAATTGTAACAGTTTGGTCATGGTTGGGTAGTAGGTCTCTTTTTTCAAAGAAACGAAAAATAAATGAAACCTAGGAAAAACCTCTTTGCAAGGAAGTACTCTATCGTAAATCTTTGAAAAAAATCTAAAAATGCTTATTTTATGACTCTTTGCGTACTCAGGCTATCATATCTCACTACCTCTTTATGATTAATCAAACACAAACCGACGGATCATCAGGCGATAATGTGGGTGGTAATAAAATCACCTATTACAATATTCATCTTCTTAAGAAAAAACAAGTACTTATTTTTATCGGTTTGCTGCTTCTATTCGCAGGTACTTATACGACCTACCACTTTTTGCCAAGCCAATGCACCAATCAAAAGAAAAAGCTGAGGGTAGATATTGCTTATTTTGAGCCTACTGGGAATCATAGCTTTACCATCAGTCTTAAAAATATACTCAAAGAGGATTTGAAACCTTTTTCGGTAAAAATTGATGGGCATGATGACTATTTGCTCAAAAGTACCCAGGAAGCAACACTGCAAAAATCGGTCAATCAAATCATCCATAAAAAATGTAACTATAAAGGCTTGATTGTGTATGGTAATCGTGATAAAGGGGAGCAAACATTTCATTGCTGGATTGATGTGATCAATGTAAAAAGAGACACTTCCCTTTTGCTTAGAGAGCCTCCTATTGATTTTACTATTCCCCAACAAGCTTCTTATGTCTCCGATTTTATCAAAGCTTTGACTAAATACTACTTGGGCATTCATGAGGAAGCCTTGAAGGACTTTAAAGCTTTTTTGAAAAAAGGCGTAATGAATGGGCAAACGAAAAAGATTACGTCGATTTGTTATACCTACATGGGGATTATTTATGCCAAGGAAGACAACCTTGGTAAAGCACAACAGGCATTGGCCAAAGCTTATGAAATACACCCGACCAAAGAGGTTTTTCAGAAACTTGGTTTGCTTCAGCAAAAAATACAGATTGCTCCTACTAGACAAACACAAGATGTAAATAAAACACCAATTACAAGGCTAAAAAAAGAAAATTTAGAATCAAAGAGTTCATACACAGCTTCTGAAGATATCTCAACAACAGCCGCTAATCTAAAAAAATCAAAAACCAGTGCAATAAATGAACTTTATAAGTTTTTTAATGCAAATGCACGCTATCCAGTCTCATATTTACAAAGAAAAATCTACAAAATTGATACTGTAAGAATAAGATGTCTGGTAGGTCAAGATGGTAGTTTAAGAAATTACAAAATTGTAAAAACCATTGATAAACTTGAGCTATTCAAAGTAGAAGCCATCAGACTCATAAAAGAGATAAGTAACTGGGCTGAGCTATCGAAAGAACTAAAAAATGATGTTTTAATCATAAAGGTTCCATTTAGTTTTAAAAATCTACAGAATCGTGATTGGGATGGTATAAAGCTCGTTGGATTGAATCTTGGCTGGTGTAATTTTCAAGGAACAACACTTCAACAATCTGACTTCAGCAGGTCAAAATTAGAAAACACTGATTTCACTAATTGTGATTTACAAAATACTAAATTCAAAAATGTTTACCTTTGGGGAACAAAGTTTGATGGCGCTAATTTACAAGGAGCAAGTTTCTCAAAATCATCATTCTCTTTCTTCAGTGTGAAGGGTGCAAACCTCAAAAATACAAGCTTTCTTGATACAAAGTTGGATCATATAGAATTTAAGAGTACTATACTTCCCAACACCTCTTACTTCCGTAATGTCAAAATAACAAATCGTGCTAACTTTTCTGGCGCATACACTACAGATTCACAATGGGCCAATAAAATCAAAACCCTAAAGTATATTGCTTACAAAAAAAATGTATTTGATCATTTTAAAACCTATGTACTCTTCGAGTTAACTCCGAAGGAGGTCAAGGAAGCAGCAAAAAAAAATAAGTATCTCACAAATTGGGATTTAAATGTACCTTTGTATGAAATACGATTCAAAGAAACCATTAAAAAATAGTTATTTCATATGAACCTATTCCAAAAGCTTT
>DMXI01000476.1 GCA_003483885.1 Microscillaceae bacterium | reverse complement strand
AATTGGGTTACTCGGGGCAAGAGGAAGACGAATCAGGTTTGGTGTATTATGGCCACCGTTATTACCAAAAAAATGGCCGCTGGAATCGGGCCGATCCTATCCGCTTTGAGAGTAAGCAACTGAACTTATATAATTTGGTGGATGGCAATCCGGTGACCAGTAGAGACGAAATGGGGCTTCTTGAAAAAGTAGTAACCCGGGATATTACTACACGCAATAAGGTTAAGCTAAAGGAATTCCGTAAAGCACTGATACTGCTCGATTATATTCATGGTGCTCATACAAATCGTAACAAACTCATAAAACAGCTAAATACAGCGCTGTCAATAAATACTAATAAATCTCAGAAACGGAAAATGAGAAAAAAACGAAAAGGTGGTGGTGATCCGTTATTAAAAGCCTTCAATGATTACCTCAATGGACCACAAGATGATTATGTAAGTAGACAAAACGCACTTCCTGATGATTATTTGGATGAGTTAAAACAAAAAGCCAAACAACGAACCTTTGAACGTTTACAAATAGCGGATGGACAGCAAAACGCATTGACTGACAATGACTGGAACAATGTAAGAACTTATATTGGAGAAAAAACCACCAGTGATGAATATGCCGATCTGCAAGGGTTGAAGGATGCTTGGTCTAGTTTTAGAGGGCACCGAGCACGTTTAGCTGCAAACCGGGATGTGTTAAATTTATCTGCCACTGATGATCGTAATTTTAAACAAGATTTTCAAGGGTTAATGGATATTGCCTTGGCGCGTACCAGAGCTGCCAACAGAATTGGAGGCGATGTAGCCAGGCCCGAATTTCAACTACGCCAAAGATCTGGACGAAATCGACATGATGCAACGTTGCGTACCTCCACCATGACGTTAAATAATCAAAACAGTGATGACGAAAATAACAATACCAATATTGCTATCAATGAAAACAATGTCAATTATCAAAACCGGACAAGGTCGAGAACCAAAGCACAAATGATCAATCGTTGGAAAAACAGGTATGAGAATAAAATTAGAAATAGTATCGAGAGTGGTCGTTTTGCCTTTGCCTGGAATCCAGCCATTGTAGACCGATACAAGAATAAGCTTTACCGCTACCAGCGATCTTTTGCGCACAAGCATGGTAAAAACAGCAATAGTTGGGTAATAGGCAGGAGAGATCCTGGTTCTGGAAATTATACCCCTGAAAATACAAATATACGTGATTTATTGCCTGATAACCTAGTGGCTCAGATGGACAACGAAGCTCGAGCTACTGGAGGCGGATCTTTTAATATGCGTAGTGTGGCTTGGGTAAAATCAGGTCCCTATGATGAACGAGTCGATACCAATCTTACCCAAAATGATTGGCAAACCAGGCGTCGTGAAAGTCACATAAATTGGCACTACAATGCAGGGAGTGATCAACATACGACTTATTATGATACGGCTAAAGCTGCCATTACAGAAGAGGTGGAGGCTGAGCCTGACCGTGACGCTAATTGGCATAAAACCTACGCATTCTCTTATAGAGGGGGGAGGGGAATTGTCAACAGACACGAAGGACACTTTGGTATTCGGCGAGCAAACAAAGCACACGCCGATGAGCGGGTAGTGACCAATTTAATCAATGACACTATAGTTCGAGCACAATCTAATGGATCAGCTATTAAGTCTGAGGATATCAGTATTGTGAGTTATAAATATGCTTTTAATACCCTGAAGCTGTATACCCGTTGCCCAGGATGTCACTCATCTACAGTAGGCGTAGCCGAACATAACTTGTATGAATAATCCTTTGCCGTAAGCAGGATAAGGTTGTATGACAATACCTTTATACCTGGTTAGCTATAAATGCCATTTTGTTGTGGGTGTTTGCGTGCAGCGCCACCCACAAACTTTTATCCTCCAAACCAGACTTATGAAACCTATCAAATCAATCTCAAAAATGAACAATTAAACAATCAATCCATGCCACAATACATTCAACAATATACCTACGATGCCAGCACCAATCTGGTAAACCTCAAGCATCAGCCCGATGGTGGCACTGTCACTGGAAGATATCAACCAGTGCGCACCACCAGTAATCGCCAGCAAACAGAGCAATACGATTCGGTGGGCAACCAAGTGAGCCGAGAAACTTCACAAGACCTCGCCTACAACAGTGACGGCTCGCTGGCTTACCTAAGCTGGCAAGACAAGGGCTACCAAATCACCGAGTATTACACCTACATTTCACCAGGAGTACGCGGCCGCAAAGTAACCGAAGTACGCACCCTACTCACCAATATGCTGGTGCAAGTAGATACGGTGAGCTATGTTGGTGAGGTAGAGTTTCGAGCCAGTTATACGGGTACCAACCTCAGCTACGATGGTGACCTAGTAACTGATGAAAGCGGCAACGAAGTAAGCCCCACCATCCAACGTAGTGTTACCCGCATAAAATCGGGCCACGGCCAAGTGGGTAAAATTGACAAAAACGAATTGACCGATACCCAAACCATTCGTTACAATGTACTCAACCATTTGGATAGCAACG
>DMXI01000533.1 GCA_003483885.1 Microscillaceae bacterium | reverse complement strand
AGCTACCGCATTGGTATTTATGACAATCATCCTTTTTACGTTGGCCTTGAAAAATAATCAACCTATTTGCCAGAACTAACATGCAGAACCTCAATATCACAGAAATTAAACAACCTCATTTGCGTACGCGCATTGAAGAAGGCTTTGTGCAAAAAGTAATGAAGCCTTATCGGGCCAACTCGACTTATCTTCAGTCGGCAGAGTTTGTACAACAGGCAGGAAATGAACTGGCCGGACTCACTATGGAAGGTACTTTCAACATTCCAGAGTCTTGCTATATTGACGATACGGGGCATTTCAATGCCGTGGAATACAATATTTGTTATAATCAGATTGGCTATGTATTCCTGGGACATTGTATTAAAAACGGACTCATCCCGGCCTTGTCGGCTTATGATGAAACCTCCTTTTTTGAAAAGCAATTGTCCAATATTCTGATTGTGAAGATTGCCTCTAGTTATAAGAAACCCATCAATCCCAAGCAATTTTATGGGACTTATGGCATCAAATCTACCATGGTGAAGTCAAAATGTGTTTTCCTGGAGACTTATTGTAATTTCTACGACGATGGCGTGGGCAAGTCTCAAGGAGAAGTATTGTTGGCTATTTTACATCCTTAAAACTTTATTGATTCCTGGTAAAAACTACCCAGCAAAGCTTGTAGCAGCTGGGTAGTTACTTTCCAATGAACTTATTGTTATATAGTGCAGTCATATGACTTTTAATAATCTGGGCTTGTCATCCTGACAATAGGAAGGATCAGCTCGGATAGCCTGATGTACTGGGTATTATTGTGATTCTTCCTGCGTCAGAATGATAATATATCTCAATAGAAAAAATAATATTAGAGATTAAGTGACTGCACTAAAAAACAATTGGCTAAAGGAAAATTATGCCTTTAAACCTTACCCTCACTCACTTTATTTCAAAGCAATAGCATATTATCATTTATGATAGTTTCAAATATATTAGCGGAGCTTCGGCAAGCTAACCCATCAGAGGCTCGGCAGCTGTTGACAGATTTTATTCGGGAGTCTTTGGTCGATTTTTTAGAATTAGACGATATAGAAGAAGTCACTCCCAATCAATCTTTTGCCGATTTGGGCACCGACTCGATGCAAGCCACTGAGTTCAAAATGTTTTTGGACAAACAACTGGATTGTAAACTCAAAACCACCCTGCTTTTTGATTATCCCACCATCAATTTACTGGTTGAATTTTTGGTAAAAGAAGTATTAGAAATTGCAGAGAGTCAAGTGGAAGCCTCTGTCGAGGAAAATATTGATCCAGCTAATTTATTGGCCATTGTAGCGCTTACGGGCACTTACCCAGGGGCGGGCAATATAGATACGCTTTGGCAAAATGTAATGAGTGGCGAGCCAGTAGTTTTTGAAGAAATTCCAGGAGCCAATGGTTATGGATATGGGCGAGTGCCTTCTCCCGACGGTACGCAAATATTGGAGCTACTAAAGCTGAGTAAAAAAGAATACAACCGTCTCAATCGCCAGGAAAGAATGGCGTATCAGGCCATTGCCGATGCGCTTATAGAGGCCAATTTAACCCTACAGGATTTAACCAATCGGGTGACTGGGGTGTATATGGGGGTATCTGACTACAATGATGAGAACAAAGAATCTTTAGCCATTGATATATCGCTGCCTCATAAAGTTTCTTTTCAACTCAACTTATTGGGGCCTAGCCAGGTAACCAATGCTTTTTGTTCCAGCGTGTATGTAGCGTTGCATCAAGCCATGGTGGCTATAGAGCGAGGAGAATGTGACCAAGCTTTGGTAGGAGGGTTTAACGCTATTATCGAAGACGAGTTTAAACGGTTGGCTCATCATGACAAATGGGGATTCTTTTTTAGCAAAGACAATTGCGTGCGTAGCTTTGGGGACAATGCCAATGGATTTGTCCGGAGTGAGGGTGCAGGTGTTTTATTGATCAAACCTCTTACCCAAGCCCTGAAAGATAAAAATAACATTCAGGCATTGGTAAGAGGGAGTGCCGTATATCACGGTGGACGAGGTTTTAACTTTAATGCTCCCAATACGCGTGGTATCAAAAAAGTCGTTTGGGAAAGTCTGAAAAAAGCGGGCATATCAGCCGATGATATAGATTATATAGAGGCGCACGGGATTGGCAATTCGTTGGCCGATGTGGCCGAAATAGGTGCTATAGAAGATGCCTATGCCTCTGCCAGCGAAAAACCAGACAAAAAGTGGCCAGTGAGTAGCATAAAACCTACGATTGGGCATCCCGAATATGCCGCAGGTATGGCATCTTTGATCAAAGCGGTACAGGCCATTCGTCACCAGACCATTCCTGGAATTCCAGGGCTGACCACCATCAACCCTGAAATTCCTGAAGATTCCCGATTGATTTTACAAAGCCAGCACCAGTCCTGGAAAACCCAAAAAGGTCCACGGCGAGCAGCTTTGTGCAGTTATGCCATTGGGGGGCTCAATGCCCAAATTATTTTGGAAGAATACCGTCCTGATGCCTTGCCCAAAACAGCGAATAAGCACACCAAAAATGCTTCATTAAAAACTGAATTGGCAAGTCAATCTACAGTAGCTCAAGAGGGTACTTCTCACCCAATCACCGATTTGGTCAAAGAGGTGCTGGATTTGGATGTACAAAACCTGGACTTGCATCAACCGATTATGAACTATGGGTTCGACTCAATCAAAGTGATGCAATTGGTGCGCCGCGCCAACGAAAAACTAGGTACCCAAATAAAAATGGGACAAGTCATGCGGGTAGATACCTTCCAAGAGTTTCTTGAGTTATACCAGCCCAAAGTTGTAACACAACCATCTATAGCAACTAAAGCAAGTGAGCAGGCTACAGTAACTTTGGCGAGTTTGGTCAAAGAAATACTAGAACTGGATGTAAGCAAAATTGACTTGAGCGAATCTATCATGGATTATGGGTTTGATTCGATCAAAGTAATGCAATTGGTACGCCGCGCCAACGAAAAACTGGGCACCAAAGTAAAGATGGGCCAAGTCATGCGCGTGAATAGTTTGCAGGAATTTTTGGGCTTGTTTGAAAGCAATCAGGCACAAGCTGTGGCTCAGCCAATACCCACAGCACAAGATTCTGCAGCAAAACTGGAAGGAAAAACCTACCCCATTTCTGAAATGCAAAAAGGGATGTGGTTTCTCCAAAAGATGGAAGCTGATGCTACCCGACTAAATGTCCCAATCTATTTTCATTGCAAAGAAGAAGTACACGTAGATACGTTATTGAGCGCTTTTGAGGCTTTATTGGAGAATAACCCCATCATACGAACTTCGTTTGACCTAAATAGTCAGGGAGACATCACCCAAACCATTCACCCAACCAAAGATTGCCTCAACATTGAGCTCATGACCCTCGAGGAAGGGCAAGACCTTTTGACCTTGGGTAAGTCGTTGCTTCGCCAGCCCTTTGCTTTGGACAAACCACCACTGGTGAGGTTATTTTTGATGACCAATCCCCAGACCCAAGAGCAGCATGTGTTGTTTATTGTGCACCATATTGTAACTGATGGCATGTCGGGCATTTGGCTCATGCAAGAGTACTGGAAGTACTATTACCAAGTTAAAAAAGGCATTCAAATAGATACCAGCAATCCCGATACGGCCTACTTCGATTTTGTAAAATGGGAGCAGGAATATATTGTGAGTCCAGAAGGCTTAAACGACCGCCAATGGTGGGTAAACCAGCTGCAAAATATGCCCAAGGGGATTAATTTGCCCTATGATGAGGTAAAACCCCACGAAGATGTTGTTGGCTCAGGCTGTGAGAAGTTTTATATTCGTGAGCAACAACTCCACCAACTTAAGCAAATGGCAGCTGATAAAAGGGTTAACTTTTCTACCTTATTATTGGCAATTTTTAAAGTATTTATTCACAAAATAAGTCAGCAAGACAATCTGGCAGTGATTACCCCGGTACAGGGCCGCCCCTCGGAAGCCTTTGAAGATAGCATGGGTTGCTACATCAACGTGATTGCTACCAATACTCAAGTGGCTACTAATCAATCTTTTGAAGCGTATTTGGCGCAAGTGCGGGATCGTTTTATCGACGGGTTAGACTATCTGTTTTATCCTTTTGCTAAAGTGGTAGAGGGCATTGGGCTAAACCTAAGCCGTAGGGTAGAAGAGGCCAAGCTGAATCCTTTGTCTATTTCTTACAGTTATCAAAATATATTTGATGGTTGGCTGGAGTTAGAAGATGAGCTACAAGCTATAGAACCCAATTACGATATTTTCCAGGAAACTGGAGATAATTATGCACTGGAAGTGTACGACTGGCGAGACCATCTGCAGCTCAATTTCAAATACAA
>DMXI01000223.1 GCA_003483885.1 Microscillaceae bacterium | reverse complement strand
TTAATCGTCTCTACTTTTACTTGACTAAACTTAGAAAAGTACCATTTTTAGATCAACGGTATGGCGAAAATTATCTCCTTTATTAGCCGAAAGGGCGGCACCGGAAAAACCACCAATGCCATTCAGATTGCCACCATGTTACATAGCTTGGGGTATCAATTGGCCTTGATAGAAACCGATACCAATTACACCTTAAGTACTTTGCGTAAAATGGAATTATTCAAGTCGGGAGCAAAGGACTCAGGAGTGTTTGAAATCATTGGTTCAGAAGACGAAAAAGTGCTGGGAGATATAGAAGCATTGAGTCCCCAAAAATTGGATTTTATCATTGTGGACAGTGCTGGCAAAACCACCGACGAAAACATCAAAAATCTGGCAATTCAAAGCGATGCAGTGATCGTGCCTACGAGCCTGACCCAAAACGATGTGCTTGTGACTTACCAAACGGTGCAGGATCTCAAGCCTGCCCAGGATATTAGCAAAAAACTTAAAATCATTGTTTTGCCTAATCGCATTCATAGTCGTACCAATCCTACAACGATTCATAAGCAGTTGTCGGATTTGAAAACCGTGATTACGGAAAACTTTGTTCCTGCTAAAAATGCGTACGCCCAGTTTAGTACGATTTTACCCGAGAAGCAATACCAGGATATTACCCGCGAGCTAATCGGTATCATACAATAAAAAAAATAAGCCAACTGTCGCCTGGCGACAATGGACTTTATTTAACAAGCTAAAAATCAAAAAACGATGGCAAAGAAAAACACCTTGAACGACTTGAACGAATTCTTGAAAGAGACTCAGGAAGGTCAAGACGCAAACACTACGGAAGCAAAAAAAACAACTACTAAGGAAGAGTTTTTGGCCAAAGAGCCAAGCCAATTGGTAGATGTAAACAAAGCAGAAAAAGCGGCTACTGGTACTAAAAAAGCGGCCACTAGAACTATTGCGACCAAAACAGCTGCTAAGAAAACAGCTGCTAAAACTACGGCTAAAGCAACAACTAGTAAGCCTGCTGCTAAAAAAACAACAGCCACCAAAAAAGCAGCTGCTACTAAAGCAACTACCAAAACTACTACTACTAAAAAAGCTCCTGCGAAAACCACGGCGAAGTCAACAACTAATAAGCCTGCGGCTAAAGCTACTACCAAGAAAGCTACAGCCAAGCCTTCTACTAAAAAAACAACTGCACCAAAAGTAGCTATAACAGAAGAAGCGCTCTTGAAGCAATTGGATGCATTGGCTCAAAAAGAAGGCGTAACTATGCGCGAAATCTGGGAAAGAGTCGCGGTAAAAATCGGCGCTGCTGATCACACCAAGCCAACGGTAGCCGAAGAGGCATTTGATTCTTTGGTAGACATCGCGATGACTCCTATGAACTTTTTGGTATCGGTATCAGACCGTATCAACAAGATGTTGTAAGCTAGTTTGGCCAAGAAAACTTGAATACAGAACCTGGATACTTGAGAGTGTTCGGGTTTTTTTGTGCTTTTTACGAATGAATAATCTTTTTTGCTCGCAATATTGGGCTGACAAACATCTCTAAAAATAACACCTCATTAACTTTCCTCCCCCAAAACATTTTCTAAATTTGAGCATCGACCTGCTATCTACCTACACGCTCAATATCATCATTCATAATTACTAATTTCACTTCATAGTTAAAATCCGTAACTTGAATTTTAAAGGATCATTCACCACTAATTGTAAACCTTAAAAAAGATGGAGAAAAACATTGTAGAAGAGTTCAATGACTATCGTGCCAAAATGAACGAAAAAATCCTGGGTTCAAATAACAAAGTCCTCAAACGCCTGTTTAATTTAGATACCAATGCATACCAGGAAGGCGCAGTAGATGTGGTTACCAAAGAATTGATAGGAATGGCTTGTTCTATGGTATTGCGTTGTGATGACTGTGTGCGTTATCATTTAGGGAAATGCCACGAACTGGGAGTCACTACCGAACAAATATTTGAAGTGTTTGCCATTGCGGATCTTATTGGAGGAACCATCGTGATACCTCATCTCCGTCGTGCCGTAGAATATTGGGAAACATTGCAGGGCTAGTTGTTGGCTTTTGGTCATTAGTCTGGGTGAGGTTTCATAAGCTAACAGCCAATGGCCAAAAGCCAATTACTTACAAACTAACAACCAATAAAATGGAAGAAGAACAAAATATAGAACCTCGTTGGGAGGGCTTACTTGATTTTTTGGAAAAAACCATTGGTAAACGCCCGGCAGACCTAAATGCAGTGTTGTTTCTAATAGGAGTACAAGAGTTAGGGCAAGGAGCCAAATCGTTTACCAAAGAACAAAAACAAGACCTGATGCACATTGCTATTTGTCGGGTTTTGAGTAAGGCTGGCTTTTACGAATTAGAAGGGCTAGATGAAGATGGGTGGCCTCATTGGAAACTCGTCAAAAAACTCCCTTATGTAGACATGCTCAATCAGGAACATTTGCTGAAAATGTACGTACTAGATTATTTTGAAGACGAAGGTATTTTTCAATAAAACTATAAAATGTTTTGCTTGCTATCAGCTGAATAAGAGCAAGTTATCAATCAACTTTATAACACGTAATATATAATGAAAATCATCTCTTACAATGTGAATGGAATTAGAGCGGCGATTAAAAAAGGATTAGTTGATTGGATTAAAGCTTCTCAAGTAGACGTCTTATGCATTCAGGAGACCAAAGCGCACAAAGAACAAGTAGACTTAACAGAGATTGAGGCATTGGGCTATCATACTTATTGGCAGTCAGCTACCACCAAAAAAGGATACAGTGGCGTGGCCATTTTTAGCAAGATTGAACCTAAAAACGTAGTATATGGTTATGGAGATTACGACTGGCATGACACCAAATGGGAAGATAACGAAGGACGTATTATACGGGCTGATTATGACGACTTCTCGGTAATGAGTGTGTATATGCCATCGGGCACACGTGAAGAACGTATCGTGTTTAAAATGGAGTGGAACCTGGCTTTTCAAAAGTACATTGGTGAACTTCAGAAAATTCATCCCAACCTGGTGATTTGTGGAGATTACAACATTGCCCACGAACCCATCGACATCCACAACCCTAAATCCAATGCAAAAAGATCAGGTTTTTTACCAGAAGAACGGGCGTGGCTTACTGAATTTATGAAGTTGGGCTTTACCGATACTTTTCGACATCTGAACAAAGAGCCTCATAATTATACTTGGTGGAATGTTCGTTCGGGAGCCAGGGCAAAAAACCTGGGTTGGCGAATAGATTACCAAATGATTTCAGAATCGCTAAACGAAAAACTTCAACGAGCCGTTATTTTATCGGATGCCA
>DMXI01000568.1 GCA_003483885.1 Microscillaceae bacterium | reverse complement strand
TGGAAGACTTCTATTTCTTCGGGGATGCGTAAATCCAGCTTATTTTCTTGGTTTGTTTTTCTGATTTTATCCTTTTCTACTTTAGGATAATATGACCACCCATCAGAAAAACAAACCAAGAAAATAAGCTGGATTTACGCATCCCCGAAGAAATAGAAGTCTTCCATTCACTGGATCGGGTACAAGAAGAAGGCTCGACAAGGATGTCGGTAGAAAAACTAGTGGACTATATGGACAATCTGAATGAAAACATGAGCAAAAAACCAATAGATCATGACACTTTACAATATGTGCCTATGATTAAAAATTATGAACGTTGGTGTGAACTCATGAAAATTTCATTGGTAGCCAACTGCAATATTCCTACCTACGACATAGAAGCCAACCAACAATTGGGATTAATTCTGGATAAAATTAAGGAATACAACTTTTCTCTATGATCGTTATTACTACACCATAAGTCCTTATACCTGTAATCATGGCAAACCATCTGAAATACAACCAACTACTCAATGATTATAAAAGCCTTACCTGGCAAAACCGGGACGTATTTACCTATTACGAACGGTTGCATCGTTATTTGATGCGAAAACTTGGGGAAGAAATTGCCCAATTGTTTGCTAAACCCGACATTACAGACGAAGCCCTCAAAGGACAAACCGAAGGCTCCTGGAAAGCCACTTGGCTTACTAGTGACGCTCAACCCATTACAAACCTGGAAGCAGAAGAACAAGAGGCTGCCAAACAAGTACTTGCTGTCCAACTGGAAAGGCTTCACGAATACACTCAAAAGCTGGCTAAGTCGTCGGACGTAGAGGATCAAAAATGGGGAGAACTCATTGACCAGGCACTCGTGATTCCAGACGAAAGCCACATCTTTACTGAGGATGGGCAGTTTACTTTGGTTGCTTGGGGATTTCGTTTAGAGAAAACTTTTGATCTCAAAAAATCTCTCCCCAATACTAAAGAAAACGCGGATGTTGACATCAAGACGCCCCTTCCTGCTACCGAGTCTTCTTCGACTTCTGAAACTCAAAAAGATGAAGAACCAACCGAGATTAGTGAGGCAACGACTACCCCTACTCCACCAGCAGATTCTGACCCTAAACCGCAGGGAACAGACTCTGCTCCTTCCAACTCCGAAAAAACAGAAACCAATGAGTCAATAACCACGCAGGCAAATAAAGATGAAGCAAAACCAACGGAACCTAAACAACCTTGGTGGAAAAGATTGTGGTGGTTATGGCTATTACTTTTGTTATGCTTGGTTTTGATGCTAAGTCTGCGTCAGTGTAAACCCAAAGAAAATAATCCATTACCCAGTCAGCCGGGTAAACTCGTGCCGATTGATTCGTCTAAAATAACTGAAGATCCTCAAAAGGCGAAAGTGATTGCCTCGGATCGTTTAAACGTAGCTCTTACCGGGCCGAACAATAATATACCAGCATTTGCCAAGGCTTTTAAAGCGGCCTACCCGAGAAGCAATTTCAAGATTATTTACTACGATACGTTGACTCATCGCTTACAACTACAAATACCTACCAATGAGCGTGAAAAAGTAAAAAAAGAATTACCCCAAAAACTCAAAGCCTTTAAAATGCTCATATGGTATGAAGGTATATTTCAGCGTAACTTTCGCTATGAACCCAATGATCCAGGTTTTCAGAACCTGAAACAATCTTGGTATCATACAAAAATAAAAGTACAAGAAGCCTGGGATGTCACCAGAGGAGATACGGGACTAGTAGTAGCAGTAATAGATGATGGTTTTGATCTGAGCCATCCCGAGTTTCGAGGCAAGGTTTATAGGCCCTGGAATGTTGTCACAGCCTCTCCCGCAGTGAACACTGGCAGAAAATCCACCCATGGCACCCACGTAGCAGGCATTGCTATTGGCGTAGCCGACAATGGTCAGGGAGTGTCAGGCATTGCCCCCAATTGCAAATTTATGCCCATCCAAGTAGGTGATTTTAACGGACAACTTACCTCTACCGCCATTATAGATGGTATTTTATATGCTATTAACAACGGCGCTGATGTAGTAAATATTTCGCTGGGGTTAGTGATGCCGACCAGGGTGACCAAGCTTCCCCCACAAACTCAGCGTGAGATCATCGCTAATTATTACAAAGATGAAGAAGCCTTTTGGAACGAACTGTTTAAAAATGCCTATGACAAAAACATAGTGGTGGTATTGGCAGGTGGAAACCAAAATGTAATGATTGGCCTGGACCCAATGCAACGCAGCCCGCATACCGTCAAGGTATCTGCGGTAGACCCTCGTAACAACAAAGCTTCTTTTAGTAATTATGGAGATCAATCTACCCTGAGTGCTCCTGGGGTAGATATCTACAGTAGTTTGCCCAAAAACCGATACAATTATTTGAGTGGTACCAGTATGGCCGCCCCAGTGGTTACAGGGAGCATAGCCCTCCTCAAGAGTGCCAATCGGGCTATGTCGTTTCCCGATATCGTAGACTTGTTGCAATCTACTGGTATACCAGTCAATAATCGCGGTAGTTATGTAGGCAATATTATTCAGTTGGACCAAGCCTTGGGCATTGCCCAAAAAGGGCGGGAAAAAGTCCCTAAAGTAGATTGCCCTGATGCTCAACGTAAAATTGATGATTTGCTGCAGCAAATAGAAAAGATAAAGCAGGATTGTAAACGTGAAGAATTAACAGGAGACACGTTACGCATTCCTACAAATCCTGATTTCGACAAGGAAGATTTTGGCTTTGCAGTAGGAAGGTGGAAAAGTACTACTTACATTTATAGTGTGGAAGACGGCGAAAAAGTAACAATTTATTTTGACTTTTTTAAGAATGGAACGGGTAAAATCACGCTGGTAGAACCCAACGGTCGACAATGTACTGCTGATTTATCGCTGGCATTGCTCTCAGGTCAATTCAATATTGACCAACTGGTATCAGCCACTTGTTTGCCTCCTCCCAAGGGTTACAACCCCTACACTTTTGAGTGCAAACCAGACAAAAATGGTTACGCCGAATGCATTGCTCAAAACAAGAAAAGAGCCGCTAATAGGTTTAAATTTAAGTTAGTGAAGATAAAATAGTAAAGCATGCAAATTTCGGTAAAAAACTTTCGGAATAATCACTAAAAGTAGTAATTTGATAATCAATCTAAACTGGTAATGTAATGGCAAAAATATCCAAAAAAAGTAAAAAACCTGACACCAATAAAAGTACAACAACTACCAACAATGCAGAGGCTCCCCCCAATGAATTCAAGGCTGACAATGTCTTTAGCCTTCTGGGTTTGGCAGGCTATGTACTTTTCTTTTTATTCGGAGCCGTGTATGTATTCGGTATTTATGTCTCAAGCTTTATCAGTTTGTTATTGACCATAGCCTTATTCTTAATCAGTAAAGAATTTGTAAGACAAAAAACTAAAGTAAGAACCCAAACTGACTTTCGTCCTGAAATCGTATTGTTGGCCCTACACCTAACCGCTTTCGCGTTAAGTTTTGCATTTGTGTTTCATTTTATTGATGTAGATTTTTTTCGCAAAGATAAACTTAAAATTGCGGGCAAAACAAAGGTAGAAAAGCTGCACGAACTGGAAACTGCTTATCGTACGGAAGTACAAAAGAAAATAGACAGCATCAATACCCAGGTAAATACTGACTCACTGGCCTTTTTTAACAGTGACCCTACCCAACGTACTGAGCCTAAAGAAAAGCTCAAAAACCTTCTGAGTTTGGATGATGAAGCTTTTGAAGGAAGTGACGGCCCTATCGCAGAACGAATTAGCAAAGAACGAAAAAAAATCATCGCCAAAACCAAAGCCAACTACGATCTTGTCAACACTACTTTTACCAAAGCCAGAAACGATTATCAAGTAAGCAAAAATGTGTTCGAAAACTGGCAACGCTTCAAAGTACGGTATGAATATAAAGTGCATATCGATACTATTTATGCGTCTATGTACAAAGTGGCCAAAAAACAGATGCCAGATTTTCAGCATCCCACCAAGATCACGCTCCCTAGTCTGGAAATAGACGAACCAATGAAATCGTTGACCCAAGGAGGTATAAGAGCGTTCGGTATTTTTATAGTGATGCTCTTAATTCAGGGGTTAATACTATTGCCCTACTTTCGAGCTACTAGACCCGCCCCCACTCAGTCAGGGCGTATTATTCGCCCCAAGGGACAAGGAGATAATAGTGATTTAGGCATAAAAATTCATAAAAAGTAAAATTTGATATTATGGGTAAAATGAACCCGAGCCTTCTGAGCCAATGGCAAAGAGCTTATGCAAAAGGATCTAAAACGGAGCAAGACATTATAAAAGCTTACAAGGATAGTTACCTAGATGCTGAAGACCTGGGTAACTTTCATAAGCTTAAGACTTTTACCGATGCTGCTCTCAAATCATTGGGCAAGGAAATGCTTGAACAAATGGTACAACATGGCATCATAAGCCGGGCAAAGCTAGACGAATTGTTCCCTCCTCCTTCTCGTGAAGAACAAAAACGAAACATTGAGATTGGCATTGCTGAAGGGCGTTATAACGACAACGAGATTTTTAATTTTGTGTTAGAAGGAATTATTACCCAGGAGGAACTCAAATCCAAGGCATTAATTTCTGACAGTCGCTTTGATCGAATATATCCACAAGCCATTGAAGTAGCTTTTGGTAATTGGGCCAATGTACCCGATACCCTTAGAGAAGGGCGTGTGGATGTATTCGTGTTGGGAATGGCAGGCTCAGGCAAATCGTGTTTTATGGCGGGATT
>DMXI01000033.1 GCA_003483885.1 Microscillaceae bacterium | reverse complement strand
AATTCATAACTCATAATTTACTTAAGCACTTCACTTGGCCGAAAACCAAATTTTTTGAGAAAAGCGGTAGAGAACGAACTGAGGCTCTCGTAGCCTACTTTCCAGGCGGCTTCCTGAATGGTAAAATCCCCACTACTTAGGAGGTGATGGGCTTTGTCGAGGCGTTCGTTTTGTAAATATTTGAATACGGGCATCCCAAACAATTCCTTGAAGTTTTTTTTGAGCTTGTAGCTATTGAGGCCAATCAGGCGAGAGAGTTCGTTGAGTGAAGGAGGAGACTCGAGGTTTTGGGAAATGATGTCTTTAGCCTGATAGAGTTTTTCCCGGTCCTGGGTTTTGATCGTGTGGTTTTCTTTGTCTGCCATTTCGCTGGCCAAGGCAATAAAGTGCGATACCAGCTCGAGTACTTGACTGCGCAAAAACATCATACGGGTAGATTCCTTGTAAGACGTATTGAACACCTTATCTACGGCGTATTGCATGTCAGGATTCATATAAAAGGTAGGACCTTCCACAAAGTTTTCCTGAGGATAAACTAAGTCGTATAGGTTTTTGGCAAATACTTCGCTTTCTTCTTCGGGCAAATCGGGAATATTTTTGATAGAAAGCAAAATGCAAATGCACTGAAGGTATTTTTCGGCGCTGATATGGTGGGTAAACTCAACGCCTGGGTTGGCAAAAAACGACATAGCCACCCCTTTGGTATTGTGGTATTTTTTTACTTTGTCATCGTAATGAATATTGAGCTCTACGTTGCCTGAGCCATAAAAAGCAAAACCAATGGCGGGTTCCCAAAAACCACAAGTGTCTACAATGGGCTTTTCGGAGGTAGAATGCTCAATGAGCACCACAAAGTTTTTGATTTCTATAATATCCCGAGTCATATTCTAAGGTAATTTCTTTGGCTACATGCAACTACCTCATAATTTAATAGTTTTTCCGATAGTCAACAAATGATATATGCCCTAAGATTTCTTGCTGGGATTACTTTAGCGGGTTTTTTAGGTAGTTGGTAAAAAAATGATCTTTAAATGTTCGCCCAATAGGCAATGCCTGATCAGCGATAAAGGCTTGATTGCCTGAAATCCTGGTGATGAACTGTATATTGATAATATAAGACTTGTGTATTTGGCAAAAGTATTTGGTGGGTAGTTGCTCGTTCCAATATCGCAAGGAATAAGCCACAAAGTATGCCTTATCTACTGTGAAGATTTTGGTGTAGTCTCCATCCGATTTGATGTATTGAATATCACAGGTATTTATTTTAAGATAATCGTTGTTGTCTTTTACAAAAATAAATTCCTCTTCCTCTGTGGTAGTAGATTTTAAAGGAGGCGTAGTCATTGGTGCAGAGGCAGGCTGAGGTGTGGGGTATATCTTAGACACGGCTTTGACAAACCGCTCAAAGGAAAAAGGTTTGAGCAGGTAGTCTACCACGTCAAGTTCATAACTTTGGATAGCATATTCAGAAAATGCCGTAGTAAAAATGATTTTGGGATGAGGGGTTAATATCTGTAAAAAATTGATACCCGATATCTTGGGCAAGTGTATATCCAGAAAAATGACATCTACCGAAGTCGTTTTTAAAAATTCTAAAGCGGAGATCGCATTGTTAAAGGTTCCTTTGAGTGCGATGGTGCCCATATCCGCAATATACCTTTGCAATATTTTTTGGGCAGGAACTTGATCTTCTATAATGATGCAAGAAATTTTCATAGCTAAGATGTTAAATCCAGTTCAAGATTGACTTCATATAGATTGTTTTGATCTTTGATGACCAGCGAATGTCGCTGAGGATACAATAACTGTAGCCTGGCTTGTACATTTTTGAGACCAATGCCTTTGGCGATGTTGTCATTGTTTTGCTCCAACGAATAAGTATTACTACAATATAAGCGAAGTTGATCTTTATTCACTGTCAGGTGTATGTCAATGCGTATCCCTTCGGTTTGGCTCGAGGTGCTGTGTTTAAAGCAGTTTTCTATAAAGACAACCAAAATAAGTGGTGCAATCACTTGGTTATCAATAACTCCCTCTACCTCAAAAGTTACCAAGCCTCTATCATCTATTTGTAGTTGTTGTAAGGCTACAAAATCCTGAAGATACTTGACTTCTTTAGCAAGCGGAACCTGAGGCTTGGCACCTTCATACAGCATATACCTAAGCAAAGATGATAATTGAAGGATGATTTTGGGCGTTTGAGGAGAGTTTGCCAACGCGTAAGAATACAAGTTATTGAGGTTGTTGAACAAAAAATGAGGGTTGATCTGAGTCTTTAAGAATTTTAGCTCACTTTCTGACATGAGGTTTTTGAGCCGATCCATCTCTTTTTGTTTCACGTGTATATCCCAACCCATTTTTATACCTATAAATACAATAATGGTAGGGGCTACTTCGCCCAAGGTATGAATGACCCCAGGAAAGGAATTCCCTCGACTCCTGGGAAAAAAGATTTTTTCCAACACTAACTCTTCTACCAGCATAACGACGGCGAATGCGGTAATGACTCCCAACGCAAAGCGTACATACTTTTTTTTGTAAAAGAAACGAGGCAATAGCCAGTAGTTGATGAGGATGACTGCTACCAAGTAATTGGCAAAAAAATAAAAATCATAGTTGTGCAAATGAGTATGATGCCGGTCGAGTGCTTTGGTGAGAAAAAATAAGATCACAAATAAAGCCTGAAGCCAAATATCAGGAGTAATTTTATGGAAGAGTTTTTTGATCATAATTTTGCAAAACTACGCCACCCATACACACATATGCAAAAACAATGGTTGAATCCATATTTGAATGGGGTGAACGGCTGATTTGCACCGATATGTGTTTTTTTCATTGACCCACCCGATTTTGTAGTTCAGCGATTTTATTTCCTGATGAATGCCAAGGCATATAGGTTTGTGCTAAAAGCTGATAAAAAGCAAAACCATATCATTCATGAACCAAAAAAAATCATTGAGCCGGAAAGGATTTCTCAAAACCCTGGGGATAAGCCTTGTAGCATTTCCGGTAGTTGGTTGTAGTGTCAGGAATTACCAATTATCTGAAGATCATGCCTCCTTACAAAACAACCCTTGTGGATTGACCGATCCTGCCGAAGAAGGGCCTTTTTTTGTGGCCAATACCGCCGAAGTAGTCAATATTAATTATACCAATTTGCCGGGTATTCCCATCAAAGTACAGGGAAAAGTGTATGGTGGCAAACGTGGCAACACTCCTCTGGCAAATGTTAAAATAGAAATATGGCATGCCGACCGCGAAGGAGTGTATCGTCCTACGGGAAGCGGAGATGTGACCGATTATGACTCCTCTGAAATAGCCCTGCGCGGCCATGTATACACCAATGCAAAAGGAGAATATGCCTTCCACAGCATCCGACCAGGTATCTATGGTAGTAGAAGACGGCACATTCATTACAAGATTACGGCTCCTCAACATCGCCCACTCACCACCCAAACCTATTGGCAAGCAGAGAAAAACAATCAGCGAGATAGCGTTGATCGCAACACTGAGGAGTGCCGTTACATCCACTTCAGAAAGAATCAGCGAGGGGTAGAAGTGGGCACATTTGATATTTACTTAAAAGCATAAACCATTGAAACAATGAAAAATATATACCACCTTTCTTTTATTCTATTCTTAGTGATGGTTACCAATAGGGGCTTTAGTCAGGCTACGAAGCCATTGTCTATCATAGGGAAAGTCATTGATAAAAACAGCCGCCAACCGCTTGAGTATGCCACTATTTCGTTGTTTACAAAAGACAAAAACCAATTAATTACTGGAGGAGTCACGGCTCCTAATGGCCGATTTTCGGTGCAAACCAAACTTGCCCCTCAGGCATTGTATGTCAAGATTGAATTTATAGGATACCAGGCAATTATGATTCGTGAACTTGAGGTTACGCAAGGCCAAGTAGATTTAGGTGTTGTAAGCATTGCGCCCGATAAAAAGATGCTAAATGAAGTAACCGTGACTGCCGAAAAATCTCAGACAATTTTTAAACTGGATAAGCGGGTTTTTAATGTGGGAAAAGACCTGATAAGTGCGGGAGGTAGCAGCTTGGATGTACTCAACAATGTACCATCGGTTAATGTAAGCATTGAGGGAGCTATTAGTTTGCGAGGAAATTCGAATGTACAAATCCTGATCAATGGCAATCCGTCGGTAATGACGGGAGGGAGCAGCAATTCGCTGGGAGCCATTTCGGCTTCTATGATAGATCGTATAGAAGTAATCACCAACCCATCGGCCAAGTACGATGCTAAAGGAACCACTGGTATTATTAATATTGTATTGAAGAAAGAGGAGCGAAGAGGGTTTAATGGCTCTGTTACCTTGAATACTGGAGTGCCCGAAAACCATAGCTTGGGGTTAAGTCTGAGTAAACGTACCGAAAAGCTGAACCTGTTTACCCAATTGGGCATTGGCAAAAGAATGTTTCCTTCCAATTATAGAGGGATTACCATAGATCGCAATAATGCCAATGGACAACAGCTACAAAACAATGGTGAAGCCGAAAAACACGAGCAGTTTTATAATATCCGCCTTGGCATGGATTATCACATCAATCCTTTCAATGTAATCACCTTGGCTGGAAACTTTGCTTACGAATTTGAAAATGAATTTTCGGATACCTATTACAACTTGTTGAATGCCAGTGAACAAACCATTAATTTGTCTCAGCGCGACGAAAACACCACCGCCACCAACCCTAAGTGGCAGTACGACTTTCAATACAAAAAAACCTTTGCTGACAACAAAGACCAAAGCCTGGCATTTACAGCGCAAGGTTTTTTCTTTGGCAAAGACCGCAACTCGTCTTTCAAAAATACTACTACTCAAGGCTCACAGGGTGATTTTGAGCAAACCTCTATCTCTAATTTTTCGGATGCTTCATATTCCTTTCGGTTAGACTATACCCATCCGTTTGCCAAAGATAATACTTTGGAAATAGGAGCAAAGTATGATTTAAATTTCAACGCCAACGATTATGAAGTGGCTGATATAGTGAATGGAACCGAGGTGATTAACCCTGCCTTTACCAACTTGTTTGAATTTGACCAAAAGGTGCTGGGCGTATACGGAACCTATGCCTACGAGTTGGGAAAAGTAGGCCTGAAAGCAGGGGTGAGGGTAGAAAATACGCAGGTAGATACCCGTTTGATTACCACTAATGCCAATAATCAACAAGACTATACCAATGTTTTTCCGAGTGTGCATTTGTCCTATAAAGTTACCAAACAATTCTCTACCCAAATCAGCTATTCTAAGCGTATTCATCGTCCTCGGATGTGGGATTTAAATCCTTTTACCACCATTAGAGACAATTTGAATCAGTCTTTTGGGAATCCCAGCCTGCAACCTGAGTTTACCGATTCTTATGAAATCACCGCAATCCAAAACTGGGAAAAGGCTTCGGTCAATGTGTCGGTGTTTCATCGACGTACACAAGACGTAGTCAATGACATTACCCAGGTAATAGATAGCCTCACGATTACGACGCCACAAAATGTAGGAAATAGTGAGAACACCGGGGTAGAAGTGAACGGAAAAGTGACGCCTGCTCGCTGGTTTTCTTTGCTGGGGGATTTTAACTGGACCTATTTTAATCGAAGTGGTTCTTATGAGCAAACCGATTTTTCCTTTGAAAATACTCGTTGGTCGATACGATTGACATCTAAGTTTAAATTACCCATGGGAATAGATGCCGAAATTCGGGTACGTTATCGTTCTGCGGTTCAGGAATTATTGGGTACGAGGCAAGAAGTGGCTTTTGCCGATTTTGGCATCAAGAAAAAGCTATGGAAGGGGCGAGCGGTGGTTAATTTTAGTATGCGAGATGTGTTTAGTTCCCGACGTAATATCACTGAAATGGATCAACCTGGTTTTTATCGTTACAATAACCGTCAGTGGGGAGGGCGTATGATGGTTTTAGGAGTCAGTATGAGTTTTGGCAAAGGAAACGCGATGGAGTTTTCAGGGCATAAGCAGTTTTAAATGTATATTTTGAATAATGAATATCGAATAACAAATGCTGAATAATGAAGGGTTTTTCAATGGAAGTATTTAGCCATTTGTAGCTGTTGCTACGTGATCTTGGCAGTACTAGATCATACAATGGTATTTTTACTTTACCTTTAAAATTCATTAAGAGTTATTCGATATTCATTCCTTTTCTAACGATGCTTTTCATACACTTTTACCTCTACCGAATTTTGCAAAGTTTGGTAATCGGTATCTGACATCTGAGCATGTTTGTAAAGCTAGTATTAATTAATTTGTAACCCCATCACCAAAATGTCATCGATTTGTGACTCATTACTGGCACTAATCCAATTTTCTAAAGTGGTTTCCAGGGCTTCTTTTTGGTTTTCCAAAGGCTTTTGATAGTTATCAAACAATAGTTCTCTAAAACGATGACTCATAAACTTTCTGTTGTGAGGACCTCCAAACTGATCTTGGTAACCATCCGAAAAGAGATAACAAGTGATGGGTTGCTCGATAGGAATGACGTGTTGAGTAAAGTGTGGTTCACCAAATACAGCCTCTCCTCCAATAGAAAAACGATTGCCCTTGATATGATGCAATTGATTATCTTGAATATAGACTAATGGATTCTTTGCACCAGCAAAAGTGACTTCTTTCTTGGCTTTATTAACCTTCAGCAATGCCAAATCCATTCCGTCCTGGTTATTGGTTTCTGCTTGATTAAGTGTTTGTTTAATTTTTAGATGCATATGATTCAGAATGGCCTCCGGAGAAGTTATTTTTTTTGCCTTAATGGTTTCATTCATAATTTCAACGCCAATCATAGACATAAATGCACCAGGAATGCCATGACCCACGCAATCAACTGCGGCAAAGATGACTTCGTCTTCTACTTTTTGGAAATAGAAAAAATCCCCCGAAACAATGTCTAAAGGCTTAAAAAGTATAAAAAAATTCTCTTTTCCGAAAAAGTCAGTAGCGTCCTTGTCTAAGATAAGAATGGCCTTTTGGATGGTTTTAGCATAGTTTATAGATGAAATTAGGTTGTGATTTTTAACCTGTATTTCATCATATGCCTGATTGAGCGCCATATTTTGGGCATCGATTTGTTCTGAGCGCACTTGAATGTTTTTTACCGCTGGTTTGAATATAAATAGCGCTTCGAAAGATACAAGCAACAAGGTGAGCATCATCAAAAATAGCTCTGTACGTTTAAAATTCTCTACCCTGGCTCTGGACTCCTGATCATACTGAAAAGTAATGGCGTTCATTATTTCCAGAAATTTGACTTCACTTGCCAGAATCTGGCTAAGAAAAACCCGCTGCTCCTCTTGATTTTGCCCAAACTTGGTTTGAATTAATTTTTGGGATGCGGTATTCATTTGAACATAGTATGGTTCAATGCTGGTAAATTTGTCTTTGATGGTTTGACTAAGTGTAGGCTTAGGCAAACTTAGTTGTGGGTCTCCAAACTGGATGCCTTGATGAGATTGATTCCATAGTTTTAAAATGTCTATAAGAGTTTTTTGGTGGTGTTCAAAATCGATTGATTTAGTAGAAATTATTATAAGGAGGGCTTGCTTAGCAATTTTCTGGCTCAAAGTGCGCTGCCTGCCCGATATATTAATGAGTCTTGAATCAGCACTTTGTCCTTTTAAGTGAAACTGAATATAAAACTGGGCAATGATTGTAAATAGGGCTATAAGTGATAATGCTAGTATATAAATTCTTGATAGCTTTAAAGTGGTCGTTTTCATTTAGTCTGTGGTCGTTTAAACTTTTGTACATCATATGTAGAGTAGTAATAGGGCTGTCCTGGTAATTGGTTTTGACATAGTACTAGTGTTTTAACACTGTAAATATTAAGTGTCAAGTATCTGGTTTGTAGTACTTTATTGTTTGGACTTACCAGTTATTCGTTATGTTTTGGCTCAAAGTGGGCTACTTGCCTGCTATATGGAGGACCCTTGCATCAATGCTTGGTATTTTTGATTGAAACAAGATACAAAAGGAGATGATTGTCAACAGGGCCAAGGGTGACAATTCTGGTATATAAATTTCAGGCAATTTTAATGTGGTTGTTTTCATTTGTTCTGTGTGTGGTTGGTTAAATTTTTATACGTCCTATGTTAGGTGATTAAACGTTGCTGGTAAATAGTTTTGACATAACACTTGATAGTTTTAAAGTGGTTGTTTTCATCTGTTCTGTGGTTCGTTAAATTCTTATACATTATGTGGTAGTTGGACTGTTTTGGTAAACAAGATGTTTCTTGTACGTAATTTAGAGCTTTAAAGATGAATTGATCATTGCACTTTTGATTGAAATCCTGTATTTTAAGTGTAAGTAATTGATTTATAGTGATTTATTGTTTTGAATTTTTCTCATGAAGTTGTATAAACCAAACAATAATTATATGAATTTAGAATGATTGGTATCTACAAATATGAATAAACAAGAGAGTAAATAATACATAAAAGAGTTATGAAATATCTTGTAAGTTAAAAGCCTCAAAATAGGAGGGTGATACAACTTCACCCTCAAAGGTATTGACTCAAAAACAAAGAGAATACAGGTTATAAATGGTTGTGGAGAAGTGGGCGTCATCGTCTTGTGAAAAAAATATATGCATTTGAGATAACTTCTGGAATTTAAAGCCATTTGTATAAACTCATTGTTTGATTTTACACTCGATGCTTGTCATAAACTTTCGCCTCTACCGAGTTTTGTAAGGCTTGGTAATCGCTATCTGACAAATGGGCAAATTCATTGGTGCCAATCCCATTTTTGAGTTGCTCTATAGTACGAAAGCCCATCACGGCTGAAGCCACCGCAGGGTGTTGCAGTACATAGCGAGCGCAAGTTTGAGCCGTAGTCTGCTGGTTTTGTTGGGCAACTTGGTGTATTGCTTCCGAGGCAGCTTGTACCCTTTCTTCTGAATGAGCCAAATAAACGGTGGCTGGTTTGCCCGCCAGTAATCCTTTGGCTACAGTGCCTCGAGTAATGACTGAAATATTGTTTTGATGCAATAAATCCAGTGCCGTTTCTTCTGGGCGGCGATCCAGCAAGCTGTACTGCATCATATTACTGGCAATATTGGATCGCTTGACGTATTCTTGAATTACATTGGGCCGAATAGACGAAATTCCATATGCCCGAATCTTACCTTGTTGTTTCAAAGTCTCAAAAGCCTCTATAGTCTCGTCTATGGGGTCTTCAATGGTTCCCCCGTGTAACTGATACAAATCTATGTAATCAGTGCCAAGGCGTTTTAGACTGGCGTCAATAGCAGTCAAAATATACGCTTTGCTTGGGTTCCAACTCCAGGAGGTCCCATCGGCATTTAATTGATTCCCTACTTTGCTGGCAACAATAACTTCTTTGCGATGTGTGCCCAAAGCCTTGCCTAACAATACTTCGTTTTGCCCTTGATCGTATAAATCGGCCGTATCGAAAAAATTAATGCCTACGTCTAGTGCCTGAGGAATCATTTGCTGAAAGGCTTCCGCTGTTTTGAGCGACATACAGCCCAATGAGATTTCACTTACTTGGAGGTCCGAATTTCCTAGAGTATGGTATTGCATATGTGTGTGTGATTAAGAGTATGTTTAAAAATTAGTTTTCTATAACTGATTTCCAAAGGTGAAACAGAGATCGCCTTCGGCTAAGTTATAATCTGGGCTAAAAATGTGTCTTTTACACACTGATTTTAGTAATTTTTGCGTCAATAGCTTTGGCTATTCACTTAAATTCCTAAATCCCGACGAGTCGGGGAATGTACTTCATCAGCACGAAAAACTCATCATTTTGATCTCCAAAGACAAAATTTAAACATACTCTAAGTCAAAGAAATGGTTTGATATTTCACCTTTAAAAGTAAGAAGTCGAGATGACTTCTAAGATAAAAACCATCAAGCAAAAAATAACCAAAGGATATACTTTTTTATATTTGTGTTGTTAAAATGCATAGAACTCGTCTCGCCTTTTTGAATGTGAGCGAAAATTGTTGCTTTTGTTCAGTGATCAAGAGATTTTCCCCGACAAGTCGCGTTGGCGTAAACCTAAGATTGAATACACTTGAATAAAAACAGGTTTTAGATAGCTGATAATGAGGTTTTTAACTTGAAAAACAAGGACTTCATTTCCGCCTTATTTTGTTGGCGTTA
>DMXI01000273.1 GCA_003483885.1 Microscillaceae bacterium | reverse complement strand
ATACAAAATGATAATTTTTCATAGTTTAAATTTTTATGTGCTAAAGCTGATTATTCTTGAGGCCCCTCAAATCTTTGGCCTTAGTGTAGCGCAATGTCATTAAGTTAAGAACTATTACAGCCAAAATGAATATCGAATAAGGAAGGAAACCAAACTTTGAATAGTTGATTTGGGGGCGTCAGCCTCATTCTTAAATCGTTGATCAGTATTCGTTAATCAACATTCTTTTACTCACTTAAGGACATTACCCTATCGGTAAAACCATACAAGAAGTGGGTATTTCATAGGGCTTATTGTTTTGGCCTAAGGTTTTCAATAATTTTGGCATCTACCCAATAAGGTTTTCCTACCCAATAGGTACCTCCGCCTTCTTTAGGCTTCCATTCTCCTCTTGAAAAAAACAGATATTTTCCATCGATTGACAAACCTGCACCACTTTCGTCAAATCTTGTGTTGATTTGGTCTCCCATATTCATCGCGGGCAACCAAGAACCATCTTTGCCTCTAAAACTAATATAGATATCAGAACCACCATATCCGTCTTTTCTTACTACATCCCATATCAAAAAAGATTCGTCAGGAGCAATGTGAGGATGGGCAATCCAGGTACCAGTATTCACCTCTGGCCCCATTTTTTGACGAGGTTCATATTTACCATCAATCAGGCGTGAATAACTGATGGCTCCAACGGTATCGGGTCTTTCAAATTGATCAAAGAAGAAAGTGCCTTTGTTTGAAACCGATATCCCCATGATGTGCTTGTCGGTAAAAGGAGGCCCCATACTTTTGAGTTCCGACCATCCAGCGTCGGTGCGTTCCCGGTATTTATTCCCCTTGTACATAATCTTACCATCCTTAGAGTATCTTGGCCATCTTATCTCTGTCTCAGATTCATTCCCCCATTTATTATTTTCGTAGCTAATCACGAAAAAAGTACGTTTTTTATACTTCCCATTTTTTCTGGAAAAGTAAAACTTCTTCATATCAGGTGAATAACTACCCCCTTCAAAAAGTCCGTCGGGAGAAACGATTTTGGGAGCAAACTCTTTAGGGGTCAAGCCTGGTGGTTTTTCTCCAAAATAGCGATCTGCTAATGCTGGAAACTGACTGTCTTTTGATTGCTGTTCGGTAACGGGTGAATCATTATTTTTTTCGTCCTGTTTTGCCGTAAGTGAATCTCTGTCTTGTGAGGGCTGTTTTTTGGCGCTACAAGCCTGTAAAAACATAGCAAATACAAGTGCTACAAATACAAAATGGTAATTTTTCATGGTTTAAGCTTTTATAAAATTTTGTAATTCATTATCTAAAAATTGAGACGATTGCTACTACTTAACAAAAGCAGGTATAACGCGCTCGGCCACCATTTGTAGAGTGTGGTTGTCGTTTTCATGAGCGGTAACCACCACCATCAGATCAAGCTCCTCGATCAGCAGGATGTATTGGCCACCACCGCCTTGAGCAGATGTGCCGAAGTAGCTTTTATTGCCGTGTTTTAAATCTGCACTCCACCAGTAATAACCATACCCTTGCTTAGAGACATCTTTGCCACCACCATATACGTCATCGTCACCAGTGAGTACAATTCTACTGCGTGCTTTGGCAAGAAATGCTTCTGGAACGAGTTGTTCGCCTTTCCATTTACCTTTGTTCCTGGCCAAAGTGCCCCATTTGATCATATCGCGCGAGGTCATACTCGAGCCACTCCCTGATCTTGGCAAGCCACTTACGTCAGTCTTCCAGTCATAGTTCGTAATACCCATTTTGTCGAGGAGTTCTGTTTTAATAAAGTCCTTGGCCGATCCAGGCACCACTGCATCAATGACTTGCATCACCAACACAGGGTCGCCACTATATTTAAAAGTTTGAGCTGCTTCGGTAATAGGTGCACTATGCTCAAGCCAAGCCTGTACTTGTCCCTGGCCTTTTAATTGAGCGGGGTTTTTCTTGAATTTTTCTCCCTGTTCTTTACTAATGCGAATGCCAGAACGCATCGTCAGGGCTTGATGCAGCGTGATTTTTTCTACTCCTTTTACAAACTTAGTAGAGTCCAGGTCTTTCAAAAAGCTGACTACTGGCTTGTCCAGATCGGCCATAGTCAGGTAACCCAACTGGATCGCACGACCAAGCGCGAAGCTGGTATAAGCCTTGTTCGTAGAGGCTTGCGGGTGGGGTAGGTTAATACGACCGCATAAATAATAGGACTCGAAGAGGAGCTTGCCCTTGTGTGCAATCAAAAAGCAGTCAAATTTTTTACGGTTACTATCCGCGATTTCTTGAGCTAGCTTAAGAATCATCTCTTTATTGCCACCATCAACCCCTAACTTGCCCACCAGGATACCATCGTTTCTATCAGCGGGTGTTGCAGTCATAAATGCTTTTTTGAGATAAGGAATATCTCTAAATGAAAGCTTGGCTTCAGCAGCGTTAGCCTCTGGTGCCCTTTGTTCAGGGGTAGGATTATTGGCAGTGGTCGAAGCATTGTTTGTAGCGAGCGAATCGCTGTTATTTGTTTTCTGGTCTTTAGTGTTGCAGGCATTTAAGCACAGTATTCCTGCAAGCATCAAAATAAAATATGTATTTCTCATGGCTTGAATTTCTAGAATGTTTGGTTATTACTTGATAAAAGCAGGTAAGATCCTATCTGCGGTCATTTTCAGGACGCTAATCTTTAACTGATGGACAGTGGTCACCACAATCAGATCAAGTTCATCAATCAAAATGATGCATTGACCACTACCTCCTTGAGCAGATGTGCTGAAGTAGTTTTTGTTGCCAGCTTTTAGGTCTGCCTGCCACCAGAAATAGCCATAACCCATATTGGAGACATTGCCATCATCAGAGAAATTTTCATCGTCGCTATCGTTATGGTGTACAATTCTATGAATGGCCTTGTCGACAAAGGCTGCTGGAACCAACTGTTCGCTGTTCCATTTGCCTTGGTTCGCCGCCAATATGCCCCATTTCATCATATCGCGTGAGGTCATGCTCACGCGCCAACCAGCTTCGGGCAGACCACTAACGTCTGTCTTCCAGTGATAATTCGTGATGCCCATTTTATCCAGGAGTTCTTTTTTGATGAAATCCTGAGCGGTACCTGGTACAACGGCATCAATCACTTGCATCACCAAATCTGGATCGAAACTGTATAAAAAGCGTTGGGATTCTGTAGTAATAGGTGTGCTATGTTTAAGCCAGGCTTGCACCAACCTCTGCCCCTTTACCTGAGCAGTGTCTT
>DMXI01000032.1 GCA_003483885.1 Microscillaceae bacterium | reverse complement strand
ATCATCGCATCGCGGAACAATGTAGCAATAGAACAATGCAACAATCAGCCGAAGGCGAAACAATATAGCAATGAAACAATAGAAAATTAACCATTCACCATTGATCATTTACCATTAAAAAAAATAATTTATCCATTCATAATTCATAATTGACCATTATGTCCATAGAAATTATAAAAAATTATCGAGATATACCTGAGTATCGTCAGGGATTCTTTGAGTTGTTACCCCAGGTATTTCCAGGCGTTTCTTTTGTAGAGTGGTACAAGCGAGGTTGTTGGGACGATCGTTATCGGACTTATGCAGTATATGACCACGCACAGCAAAAAATGCTGGCCAATGTAGCTGTAAGCTTGATGGATATCTGGATTAACCAACAAACTTTACGGGGAGTACAGTTTTCGGCGGTAAGTACGCTGTCTGAAGCACGTAAAAAGGGGTATAGTCGCCAATTAATGCAAATGATTTTGGATGAATACGCTCCCGAAACCGATTTATTCTTTTTGTTTGCTAACCCCTCAGTAGTAGATTTTTATCCATTGTTTGGTTTTCGAGAGGTAAAGGAAACTCTCTTTCAAATGGCCTATCCAAGTCAGATTACTCCTGCCTTTGCTGCCACTCAACTTGATGTGGATAATAGTGAACAGTGGAAAATAATCACCGATTTTACGGCAAATCGTCAGCCAATTACTCAGGTGTTCGGTGCTTCTGGTGAGCATAATATTCTCAACTGGAGCTTATTGTATGGCTACAAAGAGTGGGTTTGGTATTTGCCTGAGCAAGAGGTGATTGTAATAGCTGAAACCAATGAGGGTGTATTGCATATATATGATATTTTGTATAAAAAGCCTTGGGAAACATTAAAACTATTAGAAATCTTACCCTTGGTAAGTCAACCCAATACCCACACTATTCAGTTTTGGTTTACGCCCGAAAAACTAAGGGTAGATACTCAACCCGTTGTTGCCGATCCTGAATCGCCCTTTTTTGTGAAGGGAGACTTTCCGTTAGAAGGTATTCCGTTTAAATTTCCAGTAATGGCGCAAACTTAAAATTGCTGCCTAAAAAGAAAGTGAACCAATTTTGTATTGATGACGTTAAATAGTCAACTGATGTTTTTGTATTTAATGATAATGTATTAGTTTTGTATGCAACTAATATCTGATTATTTAATCTATTCAAATTAAAATGAAAACACAGAAGATTATTTACTGGGTAGTCACTGGGTTGTTGTCAGCCCTGTTGTTGATGTCAGCAGGTATGTATTTTGTTAACTACGCACAGGCAAGTACAAATTTTACAAAATTAGGTTATCCGGTTTATATCATTTATCCTTTGGCTATTGCCAAAATATTAGCTGTGGTGGCAATTCTTACCAAAATGTCAACCAAACTAAAAGAGTGGGCTTATGCTGGACTTTTCTTTGAATTTGTATTAGCTGGAGCAGCCCATATTGTGGCAAAAGACGGAGAGGTTGGGTTTGCAATAATTGCTACTATATTGTTGCTTACTTCTTACTATTTTGATTCCAAGCTATTTGGCCCAGCCCGAACCTAAAGAAAGACATAAAAGAAAGTGTATAGAAAGTTTAGTTATAGATTAACAAAAGCCTGAGATCAATGATCACAGGCTTTTTTCATTTTAATCAGTTGATTATTATAAATCAAGCGAAAGTTCCAAGCAAAGTATTGCTGACAAATACTTAAACAGGAAAAACGTGTTTAAACCTGATTACAGCTTTTATCATTTGAGTTTGCTCAAAGGGTTGAATCTATGAAGTCCTTCAATGTGACATTTTCTGGGATAGCCATTTTCTTTTTAAGTCTTTGACGGGCCATTTTTACGGCATGTACCGATACATTGAGCGAATTCGCTACTTCTTTGAGGCTTAAATTTAGCCTAATAAACAAACAATGCTTGATGTCGTTGGCCGAGAATTCGGGGTATGAAACCCGGATTTTGGTTAACATACCAGGGTACTTCGTATCAATGCGTTGCACCAATATATCTAAATCATTGATGGATTTAAAAAGCTGATCTAACTCTCTAACAGCCAAATTTACTGACGGATTCTGGATGGTGCCTTTTTTGATAACGTTGAGGAGTGTATCTCTAATCGAAGCCACTTGATGTCGTTTTTCGTTCATCATTTTCATCGTAAGTATCAACTCGCTTTCTCGTTCTTTTATTTGGTCTCTTAATGCTTCCTTTTCTTTTTCTTTAAGTCTGATTACTTCTGCTCTGCTGTTTTGCAAATCAATGTTCAAGTCATTGAGTTGTTGTACTACTTGATTTAATTCTAAGGTTCGTTCGTGAACACTTTTTTCTAACAATTGTTGTTTTCTGACTAAATAAGACAACCGCCATTTGATATAGAAGAATATCAAAAAAAATCCCCCTAGAACATAACCTATCATGGCCCAATTACTTCTCCACCAAGGTGGGCGTATTTTAAAAGTATATGCCAATATTGGGCTCCACATATGGGCACGACCAATTGCCTTGACTTGAAAAGTATGCACACCATAGGGCAAGTTTTTATATTCTGCAAATTGTTCTTTAGTAGGTTTGTGCCAAGACTTTTCTAATCCTTTAATTCTGTAGCTATACCAAATTTTTTGAGGATTTTCTTCACTTACTGCTGAAAAATGTAATTTGATGTGTTTGTGATGATGATCCAGCGTAAGGTTTAGGGGGAGATTGACAAATTTTGGTACCTTTTGAAAAGCGATTGATTTTTTTAGATCATTAGCAAACCTTCTAAAATCTAAAAACTGACCATTGATTTCTACTTGTTTCAGCTGTACTTGAGGTGCTTTTTGAGGAATTTTAAATTCGTTTAGGTTTAATTTCATGACCCCTTTGTTGGTTCCCCACCATAAGTTATTGGCATTGTCTGCATGTACACTTCCAAACTCAAAGTTAACTGCTTTGAGGCCGTCAGATTGATCATAATTAATAATTTTGAATAAGCCATCAGGAGTTTGTTCGTTGAGAGAAGGAGAAAAATGCAGGAAACTTAAGCCTTGGTCAGTCCCTAACCATATATTCCCCGACTGATCTTCTACGATCGATTTTACAAGGTTAGAAGGCAATCCTTCCTTCACTGTATAATAAGTAAGCCTGTTGCCATCAAACTTCATAGCACCTTGATATAGTGTTGCAATCCAAATATTCCCTTGTTTGTCTTCTATCAAATCTGTAATCATAGAACTACTCAAGCCTTCTTTCTTGCTATAAATCGTTAAATAATTACCCACCAGCTTGCAGACTCCTTTCTCAGTAGCGATCCAGATATTCCCTTGTTTATCTTCTATGATCTTCCAGGAAAAAAGAGAAAAGGGGAAGGGGTATTCGATAAATTGCTCACCGTCATACTTCACAATACCATGCTTAGATTCCATCCAAATGTGATTGTTTTGGTCACACAATAGGGTTCTTATGGGTTCGTCTCTATTGATTACTGGATAAAATATTCTTTGTTTAGATGTATACTTCACCACACCTCCTATTTCTCCTACCCAAATGTTGTCCTGCTTATCTTTTACCATCGCATAAGGAATATTGATGGAGTAGGGGTTATCATGGGGTAATACTTGCATGGTGCTGTCCTTGAGCTTAATCAACCCTGAATTGTGAGTTGCTATCCATATACTCCCGTGTTTTCCTGCACAAAAAGCCTGAGGAATATCATCACTCCTTCCTTTTTGTAGGTCTTGGTGAGCAAAACTATTTAGTTTATACCTGGTTAATCCTGTTCTGAAAGTGCCAAGCCATAAGTTTTGCTGGTTATCCTCGAATATGTGAAGAATAAAATCACTGGCTAATCCTTCTTTGGTGGTATATGCGGTAAACTTTCCGTTGGCATATTTTATCAAGCCCTTTTCTGTACCCAGCCAGATGTTGTTGTCCCTGCCGGGGGTAATAGAAAACACCGAATTGCAAGGCAAACCTTGAGCCTGTGTATATTGGAAAAAAGTTTCTCCATCGTATCTGAGCACTCCTTCTTTATGAAGACCAAACCACATATGGCCAGCCCTGTCTTCAGACATAGCAACTGCGTTTGAGGGCGAAACAATGTCTTTAAGCTCAAATACTATTAATTGCTTCCCATCAAACCTTACAATTTCCTGACTGGAACTTACCCAAATCCTTCCTTTAGAATCAATATGCAAACGGGTATACCTGGCTTTGCCCAAGGCATAATGGGTTACATACTTGCCATCAAATTTTGTAAGACCATAAAATGACACCCACCATATATTGCCCTGTTTATCTTCTTTAATTTGATTTACATTGTTATTCAAAAGCCCTTGATGATCATTGAAAAAAGTCAAAGTATCTCCATCGTACTTACACACTCCCCTCGCTTTAAGGGAGAACCATACATTTCCTTGAGAGTCTTCTAACACAGAACGTACATTAGCAGCAGGTAAGCCTTCTTTTGGGGTATAGTGCGTAAACGAACTTCCATCATAATAGCTCAAACCTTTGTAAGTGGCTAACCATAGGCCACCTCTTTTGCTTTGGCAAATGTCATAAATTATGGAAGCATATAACCCTTGTTGAGGACCAAAGTTTTGAATGTCGTATAAAGCATTATCCTGGTAATGAGGTGTCCCGATTGATTGGGCTGGGGCGGTTGTCAATAATTTCTTCTTTCCCCGAAGCAATATGGGGGTTTCAATAAGTATAGTATCGCCCTGCAAATTCTTTCTGATTGTTCGCCGTTCCTTTAAGGAATAAGTTTTTGCTTGAATATGATGAACTATAGGTTTACCCACTAGCCATTCGTTGGTATGCAGTGATTTTTTTTGACCAATGGTATCAGTAGCAAGTATTTTGGGTTTTATGTTCAATATGGTGGGTTTTAATAAAAAAGGGCGCCCTGTGATTAATGTACTACCAGTTTTGGTGAACACTGGTTTAAGGCTATCACCCGTAATCACATTTTGTGAATACCCCTTACTTAGATTCAATGGGTGGGAAGTAGGTAAAGGATATAAAGTGGAGGATTCTTTTTGATTTCGTATGTCCTTTATCTCACAACCAAATCCTATGCACCCCAAAAGAATCAAAAAGCATAATTGTTTCATAGATTTAAAAAGAATGAGTGCCTTCATTTACACCAAGATCATGCAAAATAGGGGGTGTTTATTGGGCACAGTTAGGTTTTTAGATTGTGAACTCATCTCGACTTTTAATAATGCATTACAACCAAGATCCTTACAGGACGGGTTTTCATAAACATTCAAAAAAACGAGATGAGTTCTGTTATAAATATACAATAACACCTGTTTTAGCTAAAGTAATTTTATACGAATACATTTTCACTCAGGCTTTTTTCTTTTTACCAAGGTAAAACCTTTGGTGTTTTTGTTTGATAAGAAGCAGTCTGTTTAATGATATAAAGTGTTGACTATAAGTTGTTTGAGGTTAGCAGTGATAATTTATTATCAAAACAAACTTCGTTGCGACGAAAAAAACTGAGATCGTATGTGCAATAAAGTAAATATAGTGCGTAGGAAAAGTGCATTTGTTTACGATCAAGGTTGGTTTTGAGAAATCTAAAGTTTGTAATCTTGTGATTGCAAACCTGTTGCCGCTATACCTCAAAAAAGGTAGTTTGTCAAAATTTTGACAAACTACCTTTTTAAAAAGCTAAATGTAATCAACAAATGTATCAGACGATATTAACTGTTATTCATTAAAGGGCCGGAATTGGGTCTGCCTGTCCATCTGGATCATTTGATACATTACCAATAATTCTTAGATTTCTTGTTCCTCTCAACAGCATCAAAGCTGCCACGTGAGGAGTAGCCATTGAGGTTCCACTAATCGTGTTATAACCACCGTTTTTCCAAGTAGAACGAACATTCACACCAGGAGCACAAAAATCTATCCCAGCGCCAAAGTTAGAGTCACTGGCAAAGTTTCTGTTGCTATCCATTGAAGACACGGTTACTACATTTGGGTGATTTACTCTTGCTGGAGATTCATTAGATACATTTCTGCTACCATTACCTGCGGCGATTGCCACCAAAACTCCTTTGTTGGCCAAATTTCTTACTGCATTATCTACTGATTGGTTGGCATTACCACCTAAACTTAAATTAACTACTTCGCCACTTTTTACATTGGCAGCGGTATAGTCAATTCCGCGGATAATATCAGACCAAGAACCTCTATTTTGAGAGTTTAGTACTTTTACTGCTACGATAGTAGCACCATAAGCCACCCCTATTGTGCCAAAACTATTGTTTTTGGCACCGATGATTCCTGCTACGTGGGTACCGTGGCCGTGGTCATCATTGGCATTGATGGTACCTGCCACAAACGTACGACTTTTACTT
>DMXI01000286.1 GCA_003483885.1 Microscillaceae bacterium | reverse complement strand
GCCCCGCCATAGAACCACTCACGTCTAACGCAATGAGGGTACGCCCCTCAAAAGTAGGTACATTATCCATAGAAATTTCCAAAGCTCGCCTCAAGGCATTCTTAAGTTGGACAAGCTTATCGTGATAGCCGTTGGCTTCCCAGCGTCTTTGGGCCAGGATATACTTGCTCAATACCTGTTGATAACTCGCGTTGATTTCTTTTTCTCGTTTACGATGGTAAGCTCCATAACCCAAGCTTGATTGGGCAAAAAACTCTTTACGTTGATTTAAAAATGCCAAAGTTTGTTCCTGAATCGTAGCCTTATACTGAGGGTGAGGTGCCCGGTAATTTTCCAGAAATGCTTCTACGGTTTCTATAAGCCGATCAAAGCTTTCCAGCGATTTGTTGTCCATTCCAGAAGTTACGCCCTTGAGCTGGGCAATCAATTGGATGGTAAAATGAACAATGCCAATGCCTTTTTCAAGCAGTGTGAGTAGCATTACCCAAGTTTGCTCCCATTGTACCAATATTTGTTGGTATTTCTTTAAGATCAAAGGAGGTGTGCTTCTAAAAATGGCTTGTAATTGAGTTTGCAAGCCATAAAACTCATTATAAAGCGTATTTACATTTTCTTGTGGTTTAAAACTTAATAAACGGTTGTGTAGAAACTGGTTTAGGGGCTTTTTTAAGGCCAATATTCGGGTAGCCAGAACCTTCAGTTGGCTAAAGTCCTGTACCTCTTTAGGAGACATAGAGGCATCCGAGGTGTTTTCTATAACCTCCTGCATTTTTTCCAATAATTTTCGTAATTGAGCCTTGGGCATGTGCTTTAAAAAAGGCTTTAACGATATTTTCTGCAGGTGTTTAAGCAAATAATCAAAAGGCACCGAAGGAGATTGCTGGAAGTAAGCATAATAATACTCCCTGACTGGTTTTTGAGGAGCTAAACTTTCCAACGCTTGATAAGCCGTATCTAGCCTAAAAGGCAATACCAAGCTGTTTTTAATGCGTTGTTTATCAGTGAGTTGCTCACAAACCAATGGCAAACTCTCGGGTGCTTGATAAAAAAGATTACGCAAATTGCGCAACAAAGCAAAATACCCTAGTTTGTTGGTGCTTAGGAGGCCATGCCACGCGGCTGCTTTGGCTGCTTTTTTAGTTTCAGGAGTCGCTTTTTTGCCCGCGGCACTCAGCAAACTCTCCCAGGTTTGGGTATTGGCCAAGGTACCTTCTACCAGGAGTTTCAATCCCTGCTCGTTTTTAGGAGTGCTTTTAGGATGTACCAACCGTACTACGTCCATCAACGAGATATTTTTGCCTGCATTTTTATACTTGGCAATTTGGTAGCTATCAAAACGGTCAAATGCTTTGGCAAATCCTTTTTTGAGCGCATTGGGTAGGCGAGTGTCAGGATTTATTTGGTAATAATATTCCAGGGTTTTTACCATATCATCGGGGCGATGAATCACTTTTTGGTAGAACCGTTTGGCCCAGGTTTTACCCGATAGGCGGGGGGCCATGATAGCTGCAAACCAATGCGTGATGCTACGCATGCCAAATTGTTTACGAGCAAAAATGGCGGCTTTGGCTGCAAAATCAGGATCGGCCTGCAAGGCTACTTTTTTCAATTGGTCAATGGTACGTTGGCTGGTACGATAATATTGATCTTGCACAAAAGAAGTCAAGAGCAAAGAAACCAGTTCATAGTGTATGCTTACCCGATAGGCTTCTCCTCCCGCCAAATTGTATATTTCTTCGGGTAATTCGATATTGAGTTGATCCATCCTGTTGTCTTCTTTTGGTCTTCTTGTTGTTGTTTTGTAGAAAAAACAATTACAAGGGAATGACGATCTTGTGCGGGGTTGGTGCGTTTACACGCAGATTTAAATGGTAACAAGATTCATAAACGAAGTAGCACAACATCCGGCCACTTGTAATTGTTTCTGTTGGTTAGACGGGCAACCCGATTGATTATCACTTTGGGCTGTAAAAAAATTTGAGTGTAATGGTGTTTGGTGAGAAGTATTTGACCGTTATTGGTTACTGGCCTTTGGCTATTGGTTTTTCGGTTGTTTCAACATCTACTACCCATCTAAAACTGGTTTTTGAAGGTGTAATGAGTTTATAATCAGTGGTTTACTAGTTAGAAGAGAAGCACGGGAAAATAGCATGTTTGGAAAAAAGATAGGATGGTTTTGTGGGGCTTGTAGTATTGATAACGAGGTTGTTGATGTTTTGGCAAGGAAACACCAACAACCTGAGAGAATGTAAGAGTATGTTTAAATTTTGTCTTCGGAGATAAAAATGATGGGAGATCAGTGATAATGAAGCACGTTTTTGAGTGAATAGCCAAAGCTATTGATGAAAAAAATGCTGAAATTATCGCTGGGCAACCGCTTTTTTAGCCCAGATTATAATTTTTAGACATACTCTAATTTAAAACACGTTGGTTTCACCTAAAAAAAATGATTTTACAAATCACCTTCAATTAGGAAAAATGCCGCGGTAGCAATAGAATGATGATCATCACATTTATCTGCATTGTTATTGGGACGTATCTTGGCAACCGTTTCATATTTAAACTTTCCTACCTTTTTCTCAATCCAAATAATGTTGATACCACCACCATTGGGCCTTGCTTTGCCAATCGTTTCATATTTAAACTTTCCTACCTTTTTCTCAATCCAGATGATATTGATACCGCCACCATTGGGCCTTAATTTTCCAATCGTTTCGTACTTGAACTTTCCTGCCTTTTTTTCAATCCAGGTAATGTCAATACCTCCACCATTAGGTCTTACTTTCCCAACCGTTTCATATTTAAACTTTCCTGCTTTTTTTTCAATCCAGGTAATGTCAATACCTCTACCATTGGGTCTTGCCTTTCCAATAGTTTCGTAGTTAAACTTCCCAGCTTTTTTGTCAATCCAGCATTGGGCATTGACAGTAGTGGCAACAAAAGCAAAAATTGCCATTGCGAATAGCTTATTCATTAGTTTTAGGATTAAAAAATACCAAAAATCAGGCTTTTTGGTTTTGCCCCATTTTTTTGAGTGGTGTTGGTATCCACTGCGGAAGTAAACGTAGTAAAAAACTATGGGAAATAATACTTTATTCGCAGAAGTTTTTCGTATAAATAAGCTAAGACACTAATACTGTTTTTGAGGTGAATTTTATAGTTGGAACATTCAATATTTTACCTTAAGAAAAAACTTTTTTGTAACCTTGGTGATATCAGTTACGCTTATACGTCTATACATAAATAACTAATTGTTTGTATGCACAATCAAAAGCATCAAGCTCATTTGAATAACACGTGGTATGTAGACGGTTTCACCTAATTTGGGTGAGGCAGTCTCTATTGTTATTCAGAGCTTGCTTAAATTTTCGGATTTATAGGGCTTTATGATGAGATACTTGCTCAGATGCGTTACATTTTGAGTGAATAGCATCGCTATTGACGATAAATTTAACAATATATGAGCGAGTATATCGCTTAAAGCACTTAACAGATGAAGTTTAAATAAGCTCTTAAAATAGAGCTTATGACAAAAAATAGGATTGAAAGTTTGATTCAAACCTTATTTACCGACCAAAAGCTGTACAAGGCATTGCTAGCCAAGGCTTTTCAAATGCTGGGCAATGATGCTGAAAGCCAAGACGTGGTAAATGAAGCCTACATCAAACTATTTGAAGTATTGACCCAAGCCCAGGAAGTAAGCAATCCGGCGGGTTTTCTTTGGAATACGGTTTATCGCAAAGCGATTGACCTGTTGCGCAAAAAACAAAGCAATCAACAGTATACCAGCCATTGTTTGGCTACTCAAAAAGAAGCC
>DMXI01000488.1 GCA_003483885.1 Microscillaceae bacterium | reverse complement strand
CCCGCCGCAGTAGAGACGGCTCAGTAAGAGTACGCAGCCATCGTCGCCAGATGAATATCCCTCAAAGGCAGTTTATGCCAGTGCAGGGCAAAGGAGAACCTTTGCCACAAAAGCTATGGCAAGATATCGAGAAATATTTAGACGCTGAACTGGATCAACTTTTTAAATGATAGACATTTACACTGAGTTAGAGAAAAGGCTCAAAGACCCTACCCTTCACATTAGTATTCGCCACTTTGACCTCTGGGATAATCAGTTCGAGAACACTAGTGAAACGTTTCCTTATCCGCTCCCTGCGGTGTATCTGGAAATTGAGAATGAAGAGGTAAGCCCACTCGGAGACAAGGTGCTGCTCGTGCAATCTACCCTTCGGCTTCATATCGGCTGCAAAGACTACCGCCCCAGGAAAACGGGTGCCAAGGTAACCACAGGGAGAGGAGTATTATTGCTGGCCACTACTATCACAAAACACCTGCATGGGTGGAATTCGGGGCTATTTGGCACGCTTACCCAAACGGATCGCCGAACGGTACCTGGGAACGGTTATTTATATCGGGCAGAGCAGGTATATGAGACGACTTATAAGGATTATTCGGCTTGCCCAACAAGAAAATCTCAGGAAGGGAAAAGTAATGAATTGAATGTTCGATAACGATTACAACTTATTTCTTCTCAATCTTCTTCCGAATTCGTTCTCCCCAAGCTGCCTCTGTTTCTGGTCTAATCAATCTGTAAATCTTTTTGCCCAACCAAACAAAAGAGTAGAACTCAAACTTGCGATCAGTTTACCAGAAAGATATATGAATAGACAAAGAGTAGAACTATTTTTCTATATGGCGTTTCTGATACTTACTTTGGTAGTAATGCCTCTATCTATTGTGCTACAAAAGCGGGTCAAAAACAAGAACAATATCGTAAGTATTTTAAAGTTGTGTTCCTTTATAAGAAGTAATATGGAAGTTTTAATTTCAGGTAAAAAATGCTCCCATATTCTCAAGGTGGCCGAGCGATATTGCTTGTACGAGCATAGAAAAAAACGGATCAATGCCATCGAAAGAATCTTCTTTTATAAACCTTAAGTTGACGCACATGCGGTTTATCGGAACAATCGTGATGATTGCCTGCTATTGGTGAACTATAAGCCAATGGAATGCCTTGACAATCGGTTAAGAACAATAAGTTAGTTGTCTTTGCTCTTTTTCGGGGTTGATAACCTATTTTTTCTCCCCCTTGCCGAGCAATGGTATGAGAACTATCTAGCTGGACATATTTAAATGTTGACAATTGAAGTCCAATAGAACTATCCATACTTTGCGCCAACTACCGTCTCGTCCCTATTTCTTAAAATGGTAATATGCTGTTTGCCAGTGGATAGACTTGTTAAATAAAGACCTCATAGGTAATTCACGCCACTGACAGCTTGTCTTTAAACAATAAAGAATCGCACAAACAATGCGCCAAACGCCTACAGTAGGTTGGCGCCACGATTACCTCGGCTTAAATTCGGAATCAAGCTATTTTTTATCTCTTTTTTCTTTAACTTTATCATCAGTCGTAGTTTAATTTTGTTTTTTTTCGCACTTAAACTTATTAAAATCCTATTACAGTTCTTTTTTTAGGAATTATACCCTAAACAACTTTTGAGAGAACTTTTGTGTCACTAAGGATAGTTGCTGGTTTTTTTCTATAATTTGCTGCTTTTTTGACAAACGTAAACGGAGTAAAAACGTAACCAAACTTCCTATAGCCAGTGTACAGAATGAAAAAAAAAAACATCTGTATTTGGTGTCGTTTCTCTTGTTCTTTTTTATTTAGGAGGGCAAGTTCTTTATTCTTTGTTTCTATGATTTTATCTTTTTGCAACGAATCAAAGCGAGTTTTAATTCTAGCAATTTCTTTGATTTTTTTAATATTAAAAAGACTATCTTTAATATTCCTAAAGCTGTCCAGTTTTTGATAAGCTTGCTTAAAATTACCTAACAAATAATAAACCTGGTTAAGTATTCCATAAGCCTCTACTTGCAATCCAACATTGCGAATTTGTTGTGCTGCAGCTACTCCTTGCTCTAAATTAAGCAACGCTAGTTGATTTTGATGCTGATAGTGAAAACTTGCACCTAAACCTATGAATGCCTGAGCTAAAATGAGCTTGGATTTAGTAGTCAATGCTTGTTCAAAAAATTCTTGAGCTTGTCCGTATTTTTTCTGAGCTAAGCGAAGTTTACCCAAACCAACTTGGCATCTGGTGATTAATAGATTTCTTCTTATTTGTATGCTAAGTAACAATGCTTGTTGGAAATATTGGGAAGCTTTAGTAAAGCTTCCTTGTTTTAGATAAACAAAACCAATGTCAGATTTGGTATAAGCAATTTGAAATTGGTTCTTTAGTTTTTTTGCTAACGTTAAGGTTTTTGAGAAATAATTCAAGGCTGTTTGGTAATCATCCTGTTTGTTGTATATCACGGCAATATTGCTATATATTTTGGTTAATAACTCTGACTGATTGAGTTTTTGGATAATTTTCAATGCCCTGAAAAGATATTGTAAAGCCTTGGCCTGCTCTCCCTGTAAATCGTAGAACACCCCTATATTTTGGTAAATTAAGGCTATTTGTGATTGATCGTTAAGTTTTTTATACCCATTCAAGGCTTTCCTGTAGTAATCCATCGCTTTAGAATAAGCGAAGTTATCAAGATGGGTGCTGCCTAAAAGATGATATATAAAAGCAATGTTTTTATGATTTTTGAGCTGTTGGTAAATTTTTAAGGCTTCGTGTAAAAACTGAATAGAACTTGAATACTGTTCTTCGGCATGAGCAATCGCAGATAATGCTATATAATCCTGAGCAACTTTACTTAATTCATTCAGAGAAAGTTGGATGGAAATTGATTTTTGTAAGAGTCCTTTGGCTTTTTTTAATAAACTTTGGTCATAATTATAATAAATAAAACTAAGGTAATAGTAGCTCTTGGCAATGCCAGAACTGTCATTTGTTTGTTTGGCAATTTTTAGGGCCAATTGGTAGTTCTCGAGGGCTTCAGGATATGATTTTTTTTGAGAATAATTATTGCCAAGTTCCAGGTAGCTTTTAAACCTGTGTTGCTGGCTAAGATTTGTATTTAACAACTGTTTCAAAGAATCTATGACTTGTTCTTGTTTTACAGAATCAGGAATTTGCCCCAGAGCAAAATAAGTCCGGCTTCCTAAAAAGAATACTAAAAATAGTTGAATAAGAAAATGCTTCATATTTAATATATATTTAGATAAAAAATTACTGAATGACAAAGGTTAGTAGAGAAACAAGTTTGGTTACCATTGAGGCTTGATAATCAGTTGTTTATGATAGTAAAATGTTTACAATCAGGACTTAGAGTGAAACGTTGATTAGCTTGCCAGACAACTTGTTTGGAAACTTGCGGAAAGGGAAAGATAACTTTGAAAGGTTATTAAAATAAGCTTTTTTACCTTCTCTTTGACACTTTATAATTAAACTCAGGTGGATTTAATTATGAGGCACCAAAGTATAAGGCTTTTAAGAAAAAAACATAAAAAAACGCTCAATAGCACAAAATATCGCTTACCTGATTTTTTTTCCTGATAAGTGATCAAATCTGCTCCTCCTATCTTATTTCCTAAAATATTAGCACTTAAGCGAATAATGTTGAAAAGCACATAACGATGGTCATAGATTGGGCTTGTAATTAGCTTCAAAGATGGGTTCGGGATTGTATTAAGGAACATGTTCAAAATAAGTTTCCAGGTTTAGTAAAATTACCCAAAGTTAGACGAGGCGTTTTTTGCGTGTAGCCATAGCTACGGACAAAAAAACAACGAAGTATAACAAAGGGGAATAAAACCAAATCGGACAGTTATTGCGGACACGTTCCTAAACAAAGCCCAGCATAATAAAACTTACGTGTTTTGTTTATTATGGTTACTGATAAATGATAGAGCAACTATCAAATTAAAAAGCCGATGAATATAGAACAATTAGAAGAAAAAATTCAAAATCTGAACATCACGCCTCCAGACAAACTGCGAGCAGTTTATTATATAGAGGTTCTGGAAGATATACAAACCCAGCTCCAGATGATTCCTGACAATACCGATATTCAAGATAACCTACAAATAGAGAAAGCATTAGTACAGGAAGCCTTCAAGAAAAAAAAACTAACTGACCTACTCAATACTTATGCCCGTATTTTAGACAATGTAATTCATGGCGGGCTGAATACTGAAATAAAAAACTTCACGGGTCTCATAGATGGGGTTATGATTTTACAACTTACCGCAGATCAGGTTATTCGCAATCTTCTGGAAGGAGATGGTAATTATGTGCAAAAGTTTTATAGCAGGTACCCTTTTTTGAATAGAATAACCAATAATATCAAAGATAACTTAATCGCTAGCTTGACCAAACTAGCTCGCCGAGTCAGTAATGATATTGCTGATTTAAATAATGTGTTTAGGTTAGGAATAACAAGTTTGATACGCATTGAAAGTATAGATAATTATTTGGTTAAAGGGGGGCAACAAAATTTATTTTTAACTTTCCAAATCTTAACAGGAATAAGAGCAAAGCTAATATATAAGCCTTCTGATGTATAAGGAGAGTGTCTGATTGCGGGTGATAGTGAAGCCTTGGTTAATCCTGTTATAGTGTCTGAATGGCAGCCGTCATACAGTTGGTAGGACTTCTATCTAGGCTTTATTATAGAACATGGGAAGCTCTTTTGGCCCATTAAGGGAACGCACAAGTAGAAACCCCACAAGGCCCATATTTTCGTGGGATAAGTACTCGATATATCTATATGACTTTCGAAGATCTGTGATCTTATCCAGATTTGATCCATAATTTCGAGGAAGAAATTTGCCTGTTGGCAATAAAAACGTTCTCTGCCCTTTAGTCATAGCATAGTCTGGGCGTTTTTTTATTTCATCATTGATTAGCTCGAAAAAACTTTTGTTGGTTCCCAAAAAAGCGCTGTCTATATTAGTTCTGAATTCATTCCAAGAAAGGCTCGTATCCTTGGTGTTGATAGCAGGTCGCCTTCTCGACACATCTGCATTGGCTCACTTTCGTTCGTCTCTTCTATCCTCACCTAACTCTGTCATTGCAAAGCCTTCCCTACCTCTCAATACCATCCTGTTTCCAAGACAGCACCGTAGGATGGTTTAAAGGCTACTCCTGTAAAGTTGCCTTTGGTGGACCTACCACCGTCTTTATTACAACATACTTGGTTAGATAACTTTGTTTCACGGCACACAGAGCTGCAGGTGAGCTCTGCTTTAGCTAATGGTTATGACCTGTTTAAATACAATAATTGGGCATTGCGAACTTAGCCTTTAGATTTGAATAAGATTATTTAAAGAATAGTTTTATCTTAAATAAGGAGTAGAGCACTTTATGAGCTTAACTAGGGCATAGAACCTTCCGCTTCGATTTAGTCTCTACTCTTTTCAATTGAATAAAACTTGGATAGAAATTTAGGCTATAAGCCTCCTATTAAGGTAATGAGTTTCATCAATTAGATGGTTTAATATAAGTCTATAAAGATATGAAATATCTCCGTTTTTTAGGTATAGACATCAGCAAAAAAAACGCTTTTATGCTGTTTAAGGTCTAACAATATCACGCTTTTGAAAGCAGAAATAGAGAATACAACTATTGGTATTACTCAATTTTTCAGAAGAATATCCAAGTTGGTGGATCACTTGTATGTGCAGAGCATACGGGTATTTATGGAGCTCATTTGTTAAACTATCTTAAGAAAGAACAACTTGTCACCTGGATGGAATCTGGTATTCAGATTAAGCTTTCTTCTGGCTCAAACCGAGGAAAAAATGATGAGATAGATGCTTACAGAATCAGCGATTACGCCTGTACTCAACTACATAAACTCAGATTCTATCAATTTCTGAGTGAAGCAACTACTCGGCTTCAAAATTCGTGAATGCCTGCTGAAAATGAAAGGACAGCTCAAAGTTCTTTTAGAGGAGCAAGTCACTTTTTTAGACAAAAAGACTGCCCAAGTACTAGAAGCGAGTATAAAATCCGCGCTTGTGGGAGTGCTTAAGAGCATTAAAAGGGTAGAGGAACAAATGAGGGGAATTATAAATGCTGATCAAACGCTTAAACAACAGTTTGAGTTGATCACCAGTACCTCAGGAGTTGGACCAGTAATAGCTACCAAAGTGATTGTCTATACTCAGGGGTTCACAAAATTCACTTGTTCTAAAAAATTTGCTTGTTATGTAGGAACGACTCCGTTTGGTGATCAATCTGGAAGCAGCATTAAGATCAAACCCAAAGTAAGCTCTTTCGCCCACAAAAAGATTAAGGCACTTTTACATCTGTGTGCCATGTCTAATCTGGGAGCAAAGAATGGTAATAAATTTAAGGTTTTTTACGAAAACAAAATAGCAGAAGGTAAAAATAAGATGGCAGTATTAAACGCAGTCAGGAATAAACTCATTCAGGTTATTTTTGCCGTGGTGCGAACAAACAAACCCTTTGACTTAAGTTACCAATATTGACTTTTAGTAAATCATTATTTTTTTTATGATCAAAAATTTGTTTTATCCATAGAAGCTAAACATATTCTTGCTCGTTTTGTAACATAAAGCCATCATGAAGTGTATTTAGAATTGAACTAAATGCTGCTTAAGTTCTTGATTTTTGTTTAGGTTCATTTTGTTGTGCAAACGATGAAGTCTTACTCGCAAATTATTCTCGGTAACTTTCAAAAGTTGAGCAACTTGAGGGAGAGGTAGGTTTAACCTAAGCAAAATACAAAGTAAGACCTGGTTTTGATTAAGCAAAGGATAGCAGGATTTAAGTTTATGCTGAAAATCAGGATATAATTGATCAAATAAGCTGTTGAACAAACGCCATTGCCTGTCTATACTCGATTCATTTTCAAGCATATCATCTAACAGCCTTAATTGTTTTTTTGCTTCACGTATGGTTTTGCATAATTTTAACTGGTTACCTAAAACCCTTATTTTTTCTAACAATTGCTTACTCTCTATTTCGTCCAATACTTTTATCATCAATTGCTCACGTTGCAAGCTGATTTGTTCCTGCAAGTTTTCTAAAGTAGCTAATTCCTTACTTTTTGTAGCTGCTTTCTCAACATTGATTCGTTTTTTATAGCGAAAGAACAATTGCCCAAGGTAAATTACTCCACCTACCATACAAATCACCCAAAATAACAGCCCTATAGTATATCGTCGTTCTTCTTTCAATTTATATATAGATTCTTGCAACTGTTGTTTAAAAACTGCTTGTAACAACCTTGAATTGCTCAACTGTATTTTTGTTCTCTTTTGTATTAATGCCTGCTGAATTTGGGAAGCTTGGTGTTGATAATAATAAGCTTTGTCAAATTTGTTTTGAGAGACATACACTTGTTGTAATACTTCTGCGCTTTTCTTCTTGGCATAACTATTTCCATTGATAAAACTTTTTTGGGCTAACCTAATGGCCTGCACAGGTTTGTTCAAATGAAGATTAAAAGAAGCTATAGTAGCAAGGTTGTTGTATAGCTTCAAGCTATCTTTTGTATCACGGTATATTACCTTGGCCATCTCCAAATATTGTATACCACGATTATATTCTCCCTGAAAGCCGTAAGTTGCTCCTATATGTTCAAAGGTTTTGGCCAAATTAAAGCTGTCTTTTAGGGTTTCAAATATATGTTTAGCTAAAAAAAACTTGCTTCTAGCTCTTATATATTCCTGTTGATACTGACAGAGTAAGCCTAAATCAATCAGCACTTCTCCCTTTTGTTGTTGCTGTTTTAACTGAGTAAACAGCTTAAGTGCTTGATTAAATGCTTTTTCTGTGTCAGGGTAACGTTTTAGTTGTAATAATAACTGGCCCAAACGGTGATTGATAATAGCTTTCAGTAATGATTGATTAGATTGTTGAGCATGTTTCAATGCCTCACGATAATAAATTATTGCTTTATCGTAGGCTATTAAGTTACCGAAATAATCGCCAATAGACAGGCATATCTTTGCTTTGTTTCCAAAGTCATTAGAATTATTCAAGATTTTAAATTGATTAAAATAACGCAATAATTTGTTTTTCAAAGAATCATTCGCTTGAGTAGGATTTGCTACTATTTCTTGTCCTAGAGAAAGTTTAGAAAAAGAAGATTGGGCCCTAGCAGTCATACTTAAAATGACAATAAGTACATAGCAAAGCAGCGTATATTTCATATAGAAGCTGTTTAACAATAGTCCATAGTGATTTTCTATAAAAAAAGAGGAGAGTAATTATTTTTGAATTGCTAAAAACCAAAACAATTATCTCCCCTTGTTATAAGCATAGAAATACTCACTGTATCAATATTATCTAAAATGCCCGTCATAGACAAGTGGCAAGTAAAATTTTTTATCCACTTGGTGTTATTCTGGGTTCGTCTTCGTGGTCATTATAACTTTGAAAACTTGGCTCGTCAAGGTGATTTGAACACTCGAACTTATCGTTAAAACTTTGCTAAGAATTTTGATTTTGAGCAATTTAATAAACTTTTATATGATAATCTGAGCACTGAGAGAATGGTGGTATTTGACCCTTGTTTTATTAATAAGTCAGGTAAGCATACTGAGGGTTTAGGTCGTTTTTGGTCAGGTTGTGCTGGGAAGATGAAAAAAGGTTTAGAAATTGGAGGTTTTGCCTTGGTAGATGTAAATTACCAGGCTGCTTTTCATTATTATGCTAGGTAAACAAAGTTGAAGGATAAAGAGCAACCACTGGATTATTATACCAGGTTAGTAAAGGAAAAATCGGATAAGCTGCGAGAATTATCTCGTTACCTGGTCGTAGGTGATTTTTTTCTAAGAACTTGTTTAAAGTTTAAATCCGATTTTCCTTAATAGGATTACAGAAAAAGAGAGATAATGTAAGTCAAACCAAGTATGAGTCAACTTTTCATATCTAATTAAGAGTGCTTTAAATTCATCAATCCAAGTTATAAATCCCGCAAGACGCATTGGCGTCAACTTAAGGTTTATAAAAGAAGATTCTTTCGATAGTATTCGTTTTTTTCTATGCTCGTACAAGCAATATCGCTCGGCCATCTTGAGAATATGGGAGCATTTTTCACCTGAAATAAATACTTCCATATTGCTTCTTACAAAGGAGCACAACTTTAAAATACTTACTGTCCTATACTTATTTTTGACTCGCTTTTGTAGCTCAGTAAATAGAGGCATTACCACCAAAGTTAACATCAGAAACGCCATATAGAAAAATAGTTCTATTCTTTGTTTATTCATATATCGTTCTGGTAGACTGATAGTGAGTTTAAGATGACTTTTCCATCCTTTAAATAAAATCTCCCCAGTAAAAACCGGGATTTACAACTATATACCATCTACATCTATAGGCCTTCATTACTTCCTTTGGTGACCAACTGCCTTCTTCTACGTTGGTGATATAAACACCATAGCTTAATAATTCAAAGTATTTTTTTGAATTATTAGCTTTTGAATTCCTATTCTTTTTGGCCTTCCTTCTTCGCTGATTAATAATTTGTTCAGGCAAGGGTACAGCAATCAGCCTACATTTAATTTTCTCTTTGACTCCCAGCCTTACCCACACGTCTAAGCGTTCTTACTTCCATAGTTCTTTTACTAAATCAACCTTTTGATTATCAGATACTTTATAGATAGTAAGATTAT
>DMXI01000555.1 GCA_003483885.1 Microscillaceae bacterium | reverse complement strand
CAATATTAGACCCTCATTACGTAAGTAATGGGGGTTTTTGGCTTTAGAGTATTTTCAAACCCTTCTAAAAAATTAATTCTATCACAAGATTTCTAAATTAATTGTATCTCCTTATCTTCATTTTAGAGATGAAAGGAGAGCAATATACACTTAAGGATTTAGCCAAAGCGCTGAACTTATCGGTATCTACTGTATCGAGAGCACTGCGAAATCACCCGGATGTAAATGAAGCTACCAAAAAAAAGGTGCAACAATTTGCTGAAGAGGTAGAGTTTCAAAAGAACCCCATTGCATCAGGATTGCGTAAGCACAAGACCAATGCGATTGGTGTAATAGTACCCGAAATTGCTAATTATTTTTTCTCTCAGGTGATAGATGGCATACAAACGATTGCCTACCAGGCAGGTTACAACGTTTTGATCTGTGTGTCTGATGAATCTCTGGAAAAAGAACAAGCCATTACCAAACATTTGGTGAATAGCCGAGTAGATGGTTTATTAGTGGCTTTGTCAGTAGAAACCAACCACTACGAACATTTTGATTTTGTTAATAGAAAAAATGTTCCTTTAATTTTGATAGATCGGGTGACTGACCAAGTACCTGCCAGTACCATTACAACTAATAATTATGAGGCTTCTTTTGAGGCTGTGGAGTATTTAATCCATCAAGGACATCGTCAGATAGCGCATATTGCTGGACCCAAAGGGCAAACCATTACCCGACAAAGATTACAAGGATATCTGGATGCACTTAAAAAGCATGCGATAGACATTCAGGAACAATTGATTGAATCGGGAGGGTATACTCAAGAGGGAGGAGAGGCTTGTGCCAAGTCTTTTTGGACATTGGGAGAAAAGCCAGAAGCCATATTTGCGGTGAATGACCGGGCAGCTATCGGTGCTATGCGTTTCTTTAAATCAGTAGGAGTGGCTATTCCTGACCAAATGTCTATCATTGGTTTTAATAATAATCCCATGGGAGAGATTATTGAGCCAAACCTCAGTACAATTGTACAACCCCAGTTTGAAATGGGCGCATCCGCAGCTCAACTTGTTCTTGAGCAAATTAATCAAGAAGAATATACCCATCAACACCTTACCCTTCCATCGAAGCTCGCCATACGAAAATCTACTTTGTAAGTGAATTTGTTACATTTTTGACTTGCCTTGATTTTAATGCCAAATAATATTCTTTGCAAACGTTTTCGGTAACGTTTGCAGTGTTGTATACCTTTAAAACACAGAATTATCTTCTTATGTTGCAAATAATTATCAGAGAAACACTCTTGTGAGTAGTTATTAAATCTTGGTTGAACAGGATGAAATTATACCCAATATGAAGAAGATCGTTACGTTTGGAGAATTAATGCTGCGTTTGGCAGTACCCGATTATTTGAGAATTGCACAAGCTCATTATTTTGAGGCTGTATATGGTGGGGGAGAAGCCAATGTGGCTGCTTCTCTGGCAAATTATGGTATGGAACCCACGTTTGTTACTCGTTTGCCTGACAATGAATTGGGAGATGCAGCGCTTGGATATTTAAAAAAACACGGGATAGATACGAGTCATGTGATTAAAGGAGGTAGTAGGTTGGGTATCTATTTTTTAGAAACAGGGGCAGTAAGCAGAGGTAGTAAGGTAATCTATGACCGCGAACATTCGGCCCTGGCAACTATTCAACGAGGAATGATTGACTGGGAAGAGGTCTTTCACGGAACGGATTGGTTTCACTGGACAGGAATTACACCCGCTATTTCTCAGAGTGCAGCGGAGGTTTGTTTAGAGGCTATTCAAGCGGCGAATAGCCTGGGAGTGACTGTTTCCACGGACTTAAACTATCGGAAAAAGCTATGGAAATATGGAAAAGACCCTCAGGATGTGATGCCGGCATTGATAGAAGGGTGTGATGTGATTTTAGGCAATGAAGAGTCCATTGAAAAATATTTTGGTATAACCGCTTATAGTCCGTTGGGTGATGGGGAATTGGTAGATCCTCAGGCTTATGTGTCATTGGCTCAGCAATTAAAAGATAGATTCCCTAAAGCCCGTAAAGTAGTTTTTACAATTCGTCGTACCGTCAATGCTTCCCATAATACATTGTCGGGTATTTTGTGTGATGATGGATTGCTTTATCAAGCGCCTACTTATGACATTACCCATATTATAGATCGAGTAGGAGGTGGAGATGCTTTTATGGGAGGGCTCATTTATGGATTATTGTCATATGACCAGGATTATCAACGAGCGTTGAATTTTGCAGTGGCAGCTTCTTGCCTCAAGCATACTATTAGGGGAGATTTTAACTTGGTAACTGTGGATGAAGTAGAAAACCTAATGGAAGGCGAAGTAGTGGGTAGGGTTTCCCGATAGTTTAATTATAGGAGATTATTAAAATAGTCAATGTCATGGCAAAATTTAAACGTAGTGAAGTTGTCCAAATAATGACTAATAGTGGCTTTACACCAGTATTTTATCATTCAGATATTGAAATAGCCAAGAATGTATTGAAGGCCTGCTATGAAGGAGGAGCCAGGGTATTTGAATTTACAAACCGTGATGCCTGGGCGCATGAGGTATTCACTGAACTCAAGCAATATGCTGTGGCAAACTTTCCTGAGCTTGCTTTAGGAATTGGGTCGGTGGTGGATGCAGCGACTGCGGCCTTATATATACAAATAGATGCTGATTTTATCGTATCCCCTATTGTGAGTGAGGAGATGGCAAAGATGTGTAACCGACGAGGAGTACTTTGGATACCTGGCTGTGGTACTTTGACTGAAATGCTGAAAGGAGTGGAGTTAGGGGCAAACATTGTGAAAGCATTTCCAGCCGGGCAGTTGGGTGGACCATCTTTTATAAAAGCAGTCAAAGGGCCTTGTCCCTGGCTTAATATTATGCCTACGGGTGGGGTAAGCCCAGAGGAAGAAAACCTGCGATCTTGGTTTGAAGCGGGAGTAGTTTGTGTGGGTATGGGCTCAAAGCTGATTAACAAAACTACTTGGGAAACCGGAAACTATGAGGCCTTACGAAGTAAAGTAGCCCAGGTTTGTAGTACCATTGTTCAAGTAAGATAGTTGGAGGTAAAATGTTGATGATGAGGTTGTTTGTTCTTTTATAATAAATAAGAGCCATTAAAAATGTCAGACAAACCTACTTGATAAGTTTGTCTGACAGGGCGAGAGAGTTTAGAATTAACTCAAAAATGGGTAAAAGTTAGTGATGGTTTACTTTCACTCCTTTGAGGGTTACTTGTCCTGAGGCTCCCTGATTATCATCTATCAAGTAGTTACCAGTTTTGAAATAGTTTTTGAAAGGATATTTATCAGTTTTATAGTTGTAGACCGTTTTTGATTTTCCGTTGGCAATGCAAGTCAATGAACCGCTAGGATTGATTTTGATAACTAAATCAAAGAAAGTTCCCTTGGATACAGAAGTAATGTCTACTTTCTTTACATCCAGGTACTTTTTCTTGTTTTTATCTTTCCAGGCTTCATAGGGAGACATTTCCCCAGAACGCACTTTATCTCGTATAGAAGACTTGAGTGCATAATATTCTAAGCGTATTTTGTTTTTATTCCAAAATACTTTGACAGTGGGTAGTCCTTTACCACGGTTTTCATCGGCATGAATTTGACCAATGATGATCCCTCGACTGCGACTACTATTATTTATCTGGTCTATTCTTAGGGTAGTCTCCATTCGGTGAGTCTTTCCTTCGTTCATCTTCCAGGTAGTGGGATTGCCTGATTTAGTCAATTCACGAAGTTCGGTACGGCAATATTTTTTCTTACGTGCGGCATATATACCAGAAGTGGTGATGCCGTTGAATTCTGTAAAAAAACGATAACTGCCATCGCTGTTTTTTTTGATATAACGTTTTTCCTGACTGCTAAACTGGGCGTTTCTGATATATGAACCGGATAAGGATTTTGCTTTACCTCCATTGTCAATAGGAATAGATACTTTCCATATGCGCCAGTCAAAACTTGTGACCCTGGCATTGACTTGGGGATCAGTATTGTTATTTGACTTTGGAGTAATTTTAGAATACTGGTTGGGCTCTATTGTTTGAGGCGAAGTACAAGCATTTATTCCAATAAGCATACTCATTAAAGGAATATACAAAACGTGCTTTTTTTTCATTATAAGAAATGGATTAAGTAATTAGTAGATAAGTAGTAATTTAAAGAAGCTGTTTGGGGTCACCAAACAGCTTCTAAATCTAACATTAGTTATGTTGCTATTAAGCAAATAAAACTACTTGCACCGATTAATTATCGGGACTTACTGTAAGGTCTTTGATTAATACTTGACCATAAACATTAGAGCTGGCATGGCTACTCTTAGTAGATTGTAGGTAACATCCGGCCTTGAAGTAATTCTCATCAGCATTGCCTATATCAACCGACTGGAATAGGGTGCGTATTCTATTACCACTATTGTTCAAGTTATAAAGGGTAACTACCCCATTTCTCATCGTTAATTCAAAATAGTATTCGGTATCCATTTGTAGGGTAAAGTTTGGTACTGAGTATCCACTTCCATTAATTTCTTCAGTAACATACCCTAGGATTCTTAATGTTGTACCACCTGAGTTTTGACCAGAGCTACCCTGTACTTGGACGCGAATTACATCATCATAAGAACTGCTTCTTTCGTGAATTTGACCAAAAGCTAATTTACCAGAAGGTGGAAGATCTTCAATTTTAAATCTCCACTTCATAGAATGCTCAGTATTTGTATTACCATTCCAGTATCCATCTCCTCCGTTAATGGTTTCTCTTAACTCAGTTCTTGGATTTGAAGAGCCTCCCGAAGTTGGGTTTCCTGGATAAGTTCTAAAGGCCGCATATCCATTCTTTTCAAAGAAAAAGTGGCTTTCGGCAGTACTGGCATTGTCAGCATAATTTAAACCATTGTCATTACTGCCTACGTTGAGTGTACCAGTATATCCATTGAGTTTCCAGCCTCCTCCAATAATTGCAGCAGCAGTGCCTGAGCCTCCTCCATTGTTACCAGAGCTACCTGTAATTCTAGCTTCGGTAATGCTCAACCAATTGTTGGCCGAGTTACCCAAGCCTACAACACGTACGTAACGGGCACTTCGTTGGCTAAAGCTATAAGATTGCAGGTTGTTGGTGTTTCCACTGCTAGTACCTTGAAAGGCTTGGCTTAAACTGCCCGTGCTGGTGCCAGTAAGAATCCTAAAGCTGGCAGTTCTTGAATTCCCCTTATACCAAGCTAATTGTACGGTGCTAACATTTTTAGTGCTTCCCAAATCATAAGTGATATGTTCTCCAATGCCATTAATAGAGAATCTGGTACTGAAACTTCCATCATATGATTTATTGGGGTAAGCATTATTGTTTGCATCTACCTTGCTATTATCAGAAGCCCACGAGTTGCTGATATTATAATTAGTGGTATTTGCAATTGCTGCTGGAATATCGCCGATACTGGCTGGTTCTGGCGTTGGTGTTTCTTGCTGATTACAAGACCACATCAGGCATAAAACTGCAACCAAATGATAAAAGGGCAAAGTTCTCCCTAGAGGTATTTTTGTGATAGTTTTCATATTACAAGGATTGTTGTGTTTTGTGTAACAGTAATTGGTAATTGGTCGACCAGTTTGTCAAAGAATTATAAATTATATGATAAAAACAAGTTCTAGTATGATTTTTATCGATATATTTTAATTGTATATGCATAAAGTACCAATATGGTCTTGAGTTTATAATATTTTAAAGTGTTGATTATTAGATATTTATTGACTTGTAAGTAATCAAGGGGTCTTATGAGTAAGATGCCTTGTTGAGCGTGTAGTTGATTTATTTGGTGTTTTGATAGGATTATGTAGTCTTATTGGTGAGTTGTCAGGTTTGTTTATTGATAAAAGTCTATAAAGTCACTTTTTTGTTATAAAGTTTTGCTGAATCAAAAAAAATGTCTACGTTTGGTTTATCAAAAATTGGTCAACCAATTTATAATTGCCTTACAAAACCTAAAAATTTATGTCAAATTTTGATCTACTTGATAAGTTCCAGCAGATAATTATTGAAAATCCAACAGACAGAATCATTCGCCAAATCAGGGAGTTGATTAGTTCGGGCGAACTACAACCTGGCGATCGTTTACCGTCTGAGCGCAAATTGGCAGAAAAACTAGGCGTAGGCAGAACCAATTTGAGAAGTGCTATTCAAAAGCTTGAGTTTTATGGGATTTTAAAAACCATTCCTCAAAGTGGAACCATCGTAGCCGGGATCGGTACGATTGCTTTGGAAGGCTTGATTTCAGATGTTTTGAAAATTGAGAATACCGATTTTGGATCTTTGGTAGAAACCCGGGTATTACTAGAAACCGAAGCTGCAAAGTTGGCTGCTAATCGCCGAACTGAGGCAAACATTACAGAGATCAAAAAGGCATTGTTGGCTTTTGAAACAAAGGTTCAACAAGGATTGCGAGCGGTTGAAGAAGATTTCATGTTTCATTTAAAAATCGCTGAGGCTAGTCAAAATGCGGTGTTGAAATCCCTCATGTTGATTATCACTCCTGACATCATTCACCAATTCAACAAATTAGACATTTGTAAAGATGGAAGAGATATGCAGGGATTAAAAGAACACCATTTAATTCTGGACAATATTGTAGCTCAAAATCCTGACGAAGCAGCCGAGGCAATGAGAATCCATCTCAATGATGTGTTTGAATACAGCCAACAATTAAAGAAATAAAGAATGTAAGGCTAATCACCCAATTATCAACTAAAAAAACTGCGTATGAAACTAACAAAATTTTACAATCCTAAATGAAAGTAAAGTGTGTGATTATTACCTACGATTCACGCGCAAAATCAAATTGAAAAAGTAACAGCAAAAATAGGAGGCCTTCCTGTTTTAGTTTCCAGTATAGGCTGGAATT
>DMXI01000497.1 GCA_003483885.1 Microscillaceae bacterium | reverse complement strand
TAGCTTCTGACCATTCCAACACATTTGCTACTTGTAAGGGGGAGCCAAGCGCAAACATTTCCCAAAAAGATGCTTGGGCTTCTAATGCAGTGCCTCCTAATAAAAACAATATAGTACTTAAGGTGGCCTGAAGGTGAGTAGTACCTGATAACTGAGCTAAACCCAATTGAGATAAATGTTTTGCGTTTATTTGGTGCTTATCAAAAGTTTCTCCAATGGTTTCCCAAATAGCAGGATACAGTTGATTAGCCAACGCAGACAGTATTACGATGCCTTCTTCTTGGGTAAAGGATTGTAATGTTTTTTGATAAGGGCTTTCTATCACCGATTCACTTAACCAGGAAGGTTTGGCTTCAGCAAGCGGACTTTTTCTAAAAGAAGTGAATACTTGGCGACAACGAAACTCCAGGTGTTTTTTGAGCCATTGTATGTCTTGAGGATACTGGTGATCTGTGGAGCGCATAGTAACTATTCTAAAAGGTTATTTTTTTGATGATGAAGTGTAAGCGTATAGATTATTTGTAAACAATGGTAGCAAAGGGCAACCACCACTTGATTTGTTTTTTTTGTTTTTCTGAAAACAACTTGTCTTGTAAGGTGAGCACCTTCAGGCGCTTAAGATACCTGATTTGCCAAGGGATTTTAAGCGATTTGGCTTCGGTATGGATTTCTAACTTTCTCAAAGTAAGTAGCAAGGATATTTGAGGGGGGACTTGGTCAATCGCCTTGCCTTCAATGCGTAATTCCTCCAAGTTCGGGATTTGACATAGAGCTTGAGGAAACGCTCCATTACTGCGTAGGTAGAGCCGCTTCAAAGAAGATAATTGAGCCACTTCAGCAGGAACCTGTCGTATGTTTTTTCCCATAATGCTCAACTCTTCTAATTGGGAGAGTTGACAAATGGCTTTGGGGAAACTTTTTAAGCTATCGCTAATGATGCCTAAGTCCTTGATACTTTTTGAGTTTCCGAATGCAGCAGGGATTCGTTTTAAGGGCACGAAATCTAATCTTAGTAATTTTAGTGCAGGTAAACGTCCAATAATGGTAAGAGTACTATCAAAATCGAGCGCCTGCCCCTGTTGTATTCTTAAGTATGTCAGCTTGGGAAGTTTTCCAAAAGAAGGGGGCAAGCCTTGAATATTCCTTTCTGCCAAAAAAAACTGTTCAAGATTTTGTAGTTGCCCTACCGAGTGAGGCAAATGAGTCATTTTATTTAAGACAATAAATAAATTCTTTAGTTTGGTTAACTTCCCAATACTGGCAGGGAGGGTTTTAAGGGCTGTTTTATCTTTATCATTGATTGCATGCTTGGAAATACTAAGAGTTTCTAAGTTTTTCAATTGACCTATGGTTTTGGGTAAGCTTTGTAGTTCGTCTTCCCATATTTGTAAACTTGTCAAGTTCTGGAGTTCGCCAATCTCATCAGGTAAAGTAGTGAGTTGGTTATCGGAAATAGTAAGTCTGCGTAGGCGCTTAAGCTCTCCCAAACGAGAGGGAAATTTGTTTAAACGCGTATAAGAGATGTATAAATCATCCAGGTTTTTCATTTTAAAAATTTCTTGAGGAAACTCCTTTATCGAGTCACCTTTTAGCGTCAGGGTTCCGACTCGGTAAGGGTTTTGAGCCGCTTTTTGCCAATTATCGAAACTTTCAAACTTTTGGGGTTGACAAGCCGCTAACTGACTGACTAAAAATAGCCCCCAGAGAACTATAGATGTTGTTTTCATAAAATTAATCTTTGGCTACGTTTTTAGGAAGTGGAGCGTTGGGGTAATAAGTGATATCGGTAGGTTCCAGGATAGGCGTTCCGCTGTGGTGCATGGGGCTATCAATGGATTTGGCCAAGGCCAGGTCTTTCATATCTTCCGATACAAACCTCAAAAAACGAAAAGAGGCATCTTGTCCTTTACTAGTTCCTTGTACCAAGCATAAGGCCCGGGTATTGTTTTTTTGCATTACCCAAACTACCCCAGTTTTTCTGACCATGGTAACCCGTGAGGGTTCTATGGCACTGCCTTTTACGGTCTCATGTTCTCCGATGGGAACCACGGTATCTTGCCACATCTTGATTTGCTCACTCAATTTGGCTTTAAATATGCCAATTTGAGTCATATCAGGATGCCATTTAGCCGCAAATGCCAATAGATGCGCATCGGGTAACTGCTCCCGATTTTCAATATTGTCATCAATTTTTTCGGCTAAACCGTATACTGTTTTGTGAAATCCGAATTTCATCCCTTCCAAAATTGCCTTTTCTGACGAGGCTCCCGTGCTTCCCACCGTTACTTCTCTTACAATTTGATCTTTAGGAATAGTCAACATAGTAGACGCGATTTTGTCACTTTTATCTAGCAAATGATAAGCAGCTTTGAATACCGCACTTTTTTGAGACTTCCCAAGTTTATTAGCTAAACCTCCAAGTATATTGCTTACTCCTGAAGGAAGCCAAATCATGATGATATTGATTAAGCTGGCTGTTAGGGCAGCATTCGCTCCTTCTTTGGCTTTGAGTTCGGCGTGTACCTGATTGGCCGCATCTACAAAATTGGTATAAGCGGTGCTTAACCCAAGACTAGCCTTTGTGAATGTTGATTGACGTTGAGCCATAGTTAGCTCATCCCCAGTTTTCTGAACAACGTTCTTTTGAAATGCTTGCTTCCCTAATATTCTTTCCTCGCTGGCTGCTACTGGCGTGCCATAAGGTACTGCTTGAGTTTGTTGGGGTTGAGCTGTTTCCTTTCCCATCAAACGTTCCAGACTTGGGGCTACAGTTTGAGGTTGCCCCAAATTGTCATGTTGATGTTGTGGATCATGTTCCGCATTTGCTTGTGTAGGCATGGGAGTGGTTGGTTTAGTTGTATAATTTTTCCGAGGCAATTTTACCTTGCTTCCCCTTCAAAAGTCAATAATCGTCGATCAATATTTATCAATAGGAATAAATCGATTTAAATAATCATAT
>DMXI01000698.1 GCA_003483885.1 Microscillaceae bacterium | reverse complement strand
AGAAAAAGATTCCCAAACAATTAATTCAGGCAAACCTTGCCTGGGAATATAGGCCGCAAAAGTATCAAACTCTTATACCTACAATCGTTATATCATCTCTTTGTTCAGTGTCTTGTTGATGATCTGCCAAAGATTTTACTACTATTTGTCGTTGCTCACTCATAGGCAAATGTGCAATATCGATGAGCATTTTACGGAATCGTTTTTCACCAAACTTCTTTCTTTTAGGGTTGGCACTATCGGTAAAACCGTCAGAAGTAAGATACAACGCATCGTTTTTCTCTAATTCTATAGTTTTATTTTCATAATCACGTTGCATTCCTTCAAGCCATCCGCCGATAGATTCAATGCTGCCATGTATTTTTTTAAGCTCTCCTTCTCTTACCAAAAATATGGGGCGTTTGGCTCCCGAAAAAGTCAGTTCTATTTTATCATCGTCCCGATACTCCAAACGACACAAGCAAACATCCATTCCGTCACGGTTGCTGGTTTCTTCTTGCATAAGTCGGGTTCTGATACCTTCGTGCATTAATTGTAAAATACGGGCAGGATTGTGCTTGTTTTGGTTGTTTACTATCTCATTAAGCAATGAATTACCAATCATACTCATAAATGCTCCTGGAACTCCGTGGCCCGTACAATCTACCACTGCTAAAAAGGTAAAAATCTGGAAGCCTGGCAAAGCTTCTCCTTGTGCTTTGTCACGAATTTTAATGCGTTTTCTAATTTGGGTTGTCCAATAAAAGTCACCCGAGACAATGTCTTTGGGGATGAATACTACTAAGGAGTCTTCAAATAATTCTTTCATCCGGTTTTGGGTGGGCAGTATGGCTTGCTGGATGTTTTGGGCATACTGAATACTGGACATAATGAGGCGATTTTTGCTCTCAATTTTTGACGATTCTTTTTGTAGTGCTTCCTGGGTAGACACCAGTTCCTCCATATTTTGTCGCAGCTCTTCTTCCTGCACTCTTAAAATTTCGGCTTGACGCTGAAAATCTCGCAATAATTGACGTGAGGCAGTAATATCGAATGCCAGCATGATAATTTTAAAAACCTGACCACGCTTATCTATGGCTGGGAAATAGGTGGCATTTAACCACATTTCTTCTTCTTGTTGATTGATCCTTTTGTATTCACCTGGTTGTTGAGAACCGTTTCTGAGATTATCCCAAAAGAATTCATATTCAAATGAGGATGCATACATGGGTTCTACCAACATCTGATGAAATACATCCCCATCCTCTATTTGGTCTGAGTCGTAGTAAAATAAATTGAGGAAAGCATTATTAGCAGAAAGAATTTTACCGCCTAAATCAAACTCAGCTTTGATAATGGGGCTGTTTTCTATAGCATTGATCTGGCTATTCAATTCCAGTTGGGTTCTCTCAATCTCTTCCTGAGTGGCCAGCAACTCTTCCATGTTTTGGCGCATTTCTTCTTCTTGCGCTTCCATCATTTCATTTTTGTCATTGGCTTCAGTCAGGGCCGACTCTATGTCCTTTTTTTGCTGAGAGATAATCTCATTATTGCGGTCAGCCTGTTCTTTCATCAATTGAGCAGAGGCGAGCAATTGCTTAGGCTGGGTAATATCCACTGCTAGCTTTATAATCTTGGTAATTTTCTTTTTGCGGTTAAGTACTGGCGAGTAGGTCGCATTGATCCAAATCGTTTGGTGATCTTTTGTAATTCTTTCATACTCTCCAGGCAGGCATTCTCCCAGTTTTAGGTTATCTAAGAATGTGTGGTATTCTTCCGTTTCTGCATATTCCTGGTCTACAAAGTTTTTATGATGTAACCCTTTCACCTCGGCCAATGTATAGCCAAACATGTCACAAAAGGCTTGGTTGGCGCTTACTACCTCAAAACTCATATTGAACTCTACCTTCGCAATGGTGCTGTTATTGATCGCTGCCATTTGCCCGTCTAACTCGGCTTTGGTAAACTCCATCTGCTCCTGGGTAGCAATCAGTTTCTCCATATTTTCCTGCATCCCAAATTCTTGCTTCTGGAGAACTTTGTTCATTTCGGTGAGTCTGGTTTGCGCTTGTTCCAGCTCCTCCATATGGGTACGCATCACCTCTTCCTGAGATTGTAAAATCTCGTTTTGCTCAATCTTTTCAGATAAGATTTTCTCAAGTTTTTTCTTTTGGGTCTCAATCATTTTAGTCTTTTGCTCAACTTCTTTTTGAGTAGCATTGAGCTGATTGAGGTGCTTACGCAACACTTTTTCTTGAGATTTTAACCGGTTATTTTTCTCAGTTTCCGCTTTTAGAGAAGCTTCTATAATTTCTTTTTGTTCCTGAATTTTGGCGGTGCCTTCGTCTATTTTTCGTTGCAATTCATCACGTCTGCGACGATGTTTTCGGGTGTTTGACCCCACCAAGATACCTAAAGTGCTTCCTATACCAATGATGTAAAAAATATAAGCCCACACGGTACGGTACCAGGGAGCCAAAATATTAAACTCATACGATGTAATCACACTTTCTACGCCTTCGGCATTGCGTGCTTTTACCTTAAAGGTATAAGAACCTTCTGGTAAATTTGTATACTCTTTCTCTACGTTTTTGCTCCACTGTGACCACTTTTCTTCAAAACCTTCCAGAACATGTTGATAAGTAGTTTCCAAAGAGTTTTGATAATAAGGAGCCGCAAAACTGATTCTCAGCGAGTTGTTCCGGTAAGGTAGTTGTAAAACTTGTTCAGGGGCTTGTTTTTCAGCGACAAAACCTTCTTTGGTGGCAAAATTTCCCCCAAAAAATATCGAGTCTTTGCCCAACGCATCTTCCTCAATCCGATAAATCAGTACCTGAAACTTGTCTTTGCCACGAAGTTGCTCTTGTTTTGCATCATACAATACAATTCCCTCTTGAGCAATAAAAGCCACGGTTTGGTTGGGCAGAGGCAAAATCTGAGAGGGTTTATGAATTTTGGGCAGGAATTGGACACCCTTTTGTGTTCCTTGTTTTTTTATAACCCCTGTTTGACGCTCGGTAGCAAACCAAACATTTCCTTGAGCATCTTCGGCTAGCACTTCTATGGATTGGACACCCAAGGCTGTTTTTTGCCATTTAGGGTGAGGTTCAAACTTGTTATTGGCCTTATTGAAGCGATAAATACCTTTGGTAGTGGCAAACACTAATTCATTACCCAGGCGGTAAGCGGTGTTTTTGTTATTAGCGGGCAGTCCGTCTTCACTCGTGAAAAGCTTGAAGCCCATAAGTTTGGTAGTATCGGTACTAATACGGACTTGATAAATACCTTTAGTAACATGTGGCAACCATATATTGCCAGAAGCATCCACTTGCAATTGTGTCACTTTATCATCAAAGCCAGGAAATGTCTTCTTGATTTGCCATTGGGTGTCTTTACGCTCTAGCAATAGGATTTGATCTTTGGCAAGCGTCAATACTTGAGTAGGATTATTGGGTAAAGAGGCAAAAGCACGGGTAGAAACCTGAGGAATGGCTATCGTGGAGGCAGAATCCTTGATTTCAATAAGGTTTTTAGGGTGACCTACTAATAAAGAATTGGGCAATAAAAATAAGTTTTGATTGTTACCAGCCGTAAGTCCTACTGGTTGAAACGGTTGGTTTCGTTGCCATTTTCTCCGATATACATTTAAAGAGGTCGCAATGTATAGGTGTTGATCGGTAAAGGCAATTCGGTTAATCTGGCCCTGAAGTCCCGAGCGCTCATCTACAAGTGCATAAGGTGCATTGATCGTTAAATAGGTAATGCCACGATTTGACCCAACCCACAAATTATTTTTTTGGTCGTTAAAAATTGTCAGAATACTATTGGAGGGTAGTCCAGTATTTTTATCAAAATGCTTGATAAGCTGTCCTGCTTGATTGATAATCACTAATCCAATCTGTAAGCTACCAATGGCATATTGCTTATTGGGTAATTGAATGGCAAAGTTAATGAGTTGGTTTTGTAATAGATTGGTTTGTAGTTCTTCCCAAGGAGCAATTGTTTGGTCTTTGAGGATAGAAAACCTGGAATTTTTGGTGACCAACAGGTAGCTATCTGTCTGAAAAGGTAAGATAGCAGCCAAAGGTTCACCTAGCGGGATTTGCTGAGCAGAGGTATTTTCTAATTCTTGGGTAGTTGCATTCAAGAAGAATATTCCTTTGTTGGCTACTTGCACCATCAATTTATCATTGACTTGAAAACCTGCCCAATAAGTTTTCTGCTTGACTTTGAGCGGTTTTATTTTTTCATTGTTTAGATGAAAAATGGCCTTGGTAGTCACATAGAAAGTTCCCTTAGTGGTAGTAAATATGTTCAATACTTCGCCAAAATTGCGGTATTGTACTGGAATTTTGGAGAGTAATGATACGTATTCTAATATACCTTGTGAGTTTGGCTTTAAATAACCCAGGTCGTCTACTCCTCCTACATACACTCGCCCTTTTTGGCTTGCTTTGAGGGCTTTTACCTGTCCTTGGTTACTTAAATGAATGATTTGCCAATGTTTTCCATCAAAAACCAACACACCTACCTCGTTACCAAAATACATTACCCCTCTCTTGTCTTGAGCAATGGCATAGTTTTGATACCCAGCCTGATAATCACGTGGAGCGTAATTTTGCAGAAAGGGAAGTCCATATTCTGTAGAGGTATTGTTTTGAGCTTTGACCGAAAAGAAGAAAAACCCGGTAATGAAAATAATAAGCAGGCTTTTAGAAATGCTCATTGAGTTTAAAGTCGGTTTTGACAAATCTTTGGTGTTTGAAATTGTTTTTGCGTTGGTCAGTGAAAAAATAATACCAACTTTACTTCCTTGATTGAATTTCTATACCTTAAATAAAAATTGAACCAGATTCAATATAATAGAATTATATTCTCTACCCAAAAAACAACCCTCAAGTAAAGAGGGTTTTGTCAATAAAAAGCGAGCACACCTGATTTAAATCCAAAATGTTACTCGCTGAGTTATTTTTTGTTACTAGGCCATCACCTCTTCCATGACTTGCTCAATAGGTTTGGTGTTATCAAATAAGGTTACCAATCGTTGAATTACTCTATCGACCAAAGCATCAGGGCAAGAAGCACCAGCAGTTACCAGCAACCTAACTTTCTCTTTATCAGGAATAAAAGGAGTGGTGGTTTCTTCTTGCTTGGTGTGGAAGTTAAAATGATGAATGGTATCACCAGAAATAATTTTATTTTCTGAATTGATAAAGTAAGTAGGAAGTTTTTCTTCACATAATTCTGCCAAATGCGTAGTATTGGAGCTATTGTATCCCCCAATCACAATGGCCAAATCGGCGCTTTGCTCCAACAAACCATAGGTAGCCTTTTGGTTGTCGTTGGTGGCATAACACAAGGTATCGCGGGTATCGGCAAAATGGGATTTGATATTGGCTTCTTCGTACTTGTCTACCATCAACAGGCGAAAATAATCGGCAATGGCTTGCGTTTCGGAAGCCAACATAGTGGTTTGATTGACAACCCCTACCCGCTGAAGATCTTTCGCTGGATCAAAATTTTCGGAGTAACGATTGGCAAACATCGTCTCAAACTCGGTCAATGGCATTTCACCTTTGATAAAAGCACCCAGTTTTTGGGCCTCCTCCATGTTTTGTACGATTATCGATGGGGCACCACTTTTACTATGCGAAAACGTTGCCCGGGTTTCTTCGTGCTTGGCTTTGCCGTGGATAATCACTGTATAGTCTTTTTGCCCTAATTTGGCAGAGGTTTTCCATACCTTTTCTACAAACGGGCAAGTGGTATCGTACTTTTCAGTTTCAATGCCTTTATTTTTAAGAAGTTCTTCTATCTCAATGGTGGTTCCAAAAGCAGGTATCAATACAATATCGTCGGCATTTATCTTATCCCAGGGAATCAGTTGCTCACCAGAAGTATTCATAATAAAACGGATACCACGAGACTGTAGATCATCGTTTACCAATGGATTATGAATCATCTCACTCAACAAAAACACCCTTTTATCTGGATTTTGCTCCACAGTTCTATAAGCAATTTCAACCGCGTTTTCTACCCCATAACAAAAGCCAAAATGCCGTGGCACAAAAATCTCCACTGCCCCAAAATCAAGCGAGAAGGGTGTAAAATCTTGTTTACGAGGATCGGCATCTTTGCGTATTTTTTTTACCTGCCCAATGATGGGGCTACGATAAAACTCGGGTATATCAAATTTTTTCATGCAACAACTTATCTATGCTAATGTCTTCTTAACCCAATAACCATTTTTAGACGGATTGGTTTGATATAAAACGAAGTTAGAAAATATTCCTCTCTAGTCTTTAAGTATCAATAGTCGTTTTTGAAAAATATTCAATCAACCATTGCTAAGGACAGGCAATGTTTTTCCTTTCCAGAGTCAAACAAAGTCTTTTTGCAAAAAGTTAGATTCTCAAAATTTTAGGTTGTAGTTTTGCCTTTAATATTGAGGCCGTATTTAAACACTTCATAAATGTGTGTTTAGAAGCCTTTTTCTA
>DMXI01000181.1 GCA_003483885.1 Microscillaceae bacterium | reverse complement strand
AAATATAGATGAGTTCTTGTTGCGCATTAGGCTCTAGGCGAGCCGGAAAGTCATTGAGTAAAGCCCGTACTGCCAGCTCTACCCAATCTTTGGAAAGCCCTGTGGCTATCACCATTTCGTTTTGAGTGGCCCCGTTGGGTTGCTGCTTTAGAAAAGTGACCAAGAGCCTTTTAAAAGCTTTTTCGTCGTAATTTTTTCTGTCTATTGTGTTATCCATTCCTTATAGTTGCGCTTTAGATTGTCTGATTTTTTCGCCCACATCCAATCCAAGCTTGAGTTCATCAAGTGTATAGTATTGTCCGTGTTCGTCGCTATGACTCTCGGCTTCAAGTTCAATCATTTTTTCGTCAAATAGTTTTCCTAAATCACGGTTTCGCAGACTTTTGCCTTGGGGTACAATGGCGGTTTTTAGTTGTTGTAGTTCATATTTACGATACAATGGCTCACCAATCTTGTTAAAGATCACTCCCAACAAGCGATACTCCTCGTTGATGGCATCGATTCTACGATTGGCAAGAATAACCCCGGGGCGGCGTAAGAGCGGGATAAACCAAAATAAAAAGGAATACACAAAGGGAATGATCGCGAATATGTAGAAAAATCCTGAACCAAATTCAAACGGATCATCCTCATCTATAAGTTGTGTAACGTATGAAATCATGAACATCAATAAGAAAGGAGTCACCAAAGACATGGCCCAATTGAAACTATTGCCAACGATAATCATTTTGTTGATTTCAGGATCGTTATCGTTCATAAAACGAGTCGGCAGTAGATTTTGCCAAATGGGTCTTACTTCATTTACTTCTTCCTGGTCATTTGTAGCGGTAGGAACTCCTTCGTTAGGTTGTGCCTCGTTATTTCTAGCACGATACTTTTCAATTTTCTCGGCTACTTTTTTGTCGACATGCGCTTGACGGTTTGGTTGTTGTAAAAACTTTGCCACCTGCGGGTCTTCTTCCAAATCTGGAAACACATACACAATCACTCCCTCTTCAGTTACTTCAGCATCGCCATGGTAATTGGCCAGCAACTGAGCGGCTTCCTCCTGCGCTTTGCGCACACTCCAGCCAGTAAGTTTCACAATTTCGGCCACGATAATTTTACCTTGATTAAGACCTATAAAACGTAGAAGTCTCTTTTCTATCTCTAGATCGTTTACTGGGCGACGCGTTTCTCCAAAAATGTAGGTAAACATAAGGTGTAAATAACCACGCGAAGCATTTTTGCCTCTTGGAAACGAAAAGATACCACTCAGAGCCATGATCACATTATCAATGGAACGGATCAGCCAACCTGGCATATGAATGGTTTCTTTATCCAGAATAGCCGCCAGGATGTTTATAAAAATAAAAAACACAAACAAAACCAGCAGGTTTAGCAGTACGTAGGTGCAATACATCAATAGCGTCCAGCCTTTGAAAAATACCATAAACCCCTTTCTCAATGCGCTGAAAAACAGCCCAAACCATTTCCTTAAGGTCATGTTACCTGCACGGGGAGTAAAATCAAAGATATAGACCAGGTCTTGTTGTTCATTGGTTTCCAGATGCGCCGGATAGTCATTGAGCAAAGCCCGTACTGCCAGCTCTACCCAATCTTTGGAAAGTCCGGTAGCTACTACCATTTCATTTTGAGTAGCTCCTTGTGGCCTGGTTTTCAAAAAATCGACCAATAGCTTCTTAAAAGCTACTTCATTGTAAGCTTTTTTATCAATCGTATTATCCATCATTTTTGATTGTAAAGAATAGGTATTCCTGGGAGTTGTTCGCTTCTAAAATCAAAAAAATATTAGTCAAAAACCACCCTGATTTAAAAAAAATTAGCAAATTATAAGTCAAGTATTTTCAACAACAAACTTACAATTCAATGAAACACTTCTTTTACCTAAGCATCTTCGCCTTGGCTTTGGGGCTGATAGGGTGTAATCAAAAAAAGTTAGCACAACAAATAGATATAGCCAATAAGGCCGAAAAAGAAGCCAAAAAACAACAAATACAGGCAGTTGTCGAGCAAAAGCTGGCCCAACAACAAGAGAAAAAAGCCTTGATGGCTTTGCAACAGGCCGAAAAAGCACGTAGAGCAGCCCAGGAAGCCAAAGCAATGGCTGAAAAGCAAACCCAACTTTGTAAAGAAGAAAATGCCAAGCTACAAAAACGACTGAATGAACTTCAAAAGAAAAAATAAGTGCTTCATCAGATTCAAACTCATTTTAAAAACACCTAATTATGAAATATACTTTGTACTTATTTATCTTTAGTGGCATACTTGTCTTTGGTAGTTGCAGCCAAAAGAAAATGGCTAATCAACTAGACCGAGCCAAATCGGCCCAACTAGAAGCTGAAAAACAACGACAAATGGCCGAACTAGCCCGAATGAAAGCCTTACAAAGTCAAAAACGCGCCAATGAGGCGGTAGCCCTTGCCCAACAAGAAAAACGAATGGCCGACATGGCCCGACAACGTGCAATACTGGCTCAAAAGAAGTGTGAGGAGGAGAATATTCGTATTCAGCAAAAAATTCAGGAACTAGAAAAAAAGAAATAACTGATAGTTGGTTTTTAGCCATTGGCTCTTGGCCAAAAGCTAAAAGCCAATGGCTAACTATTAAAAACCCAAGCATTACACAACAAAATCAACAACCAAAAATAACCCGATATGGGAGTACAAGAAGTAAAAATTGCCTCAAACCAAAAGGAGTTAAATAACTTTACCCGTTGTTTGTTAAAAGATATCCAGGCATTGGAAAAGATGCTAGAGGATGATTGGTTTGAAAAAAGTCCGATTCGAATTGGCGCAGAACAAGAAATCTGTTTGGTAGATGAGCACGGTAAACCTGCACCTATGTCTATGGAAATCTTAGAAGCGCTCAACCACCCTAGTTTTACCACTGAACTTTCCCGGTTCAACATTGAAGCCAACCTAAGTCCAGTCACTTTTACGGGTAATTGCTTCACCCAAATTCAGAATGAGTTGGATAGTTTGATGGAAACAATCATCAAAACTGCCCACGACCTGGATACCCGCGTTATTCTTACCGGGATTTTGCCTACCATTCGCAAATTTGATTTAGAATTGGAAAACCTCACCCCTATTGATCGCTACTATGCACTCTTACAAGCCATAGAACGTTTGCGGGGCAAGGTGTATGAACTCAAGATTGAAGGCTTAGACGAACTCAACCTTAAACATGACTCAGCGCTAATCGAGGCTTGCAATACCAGTTTTCAGGTACACCTACAAGTGACTCCTGATGAGTTTGTGGACAAATACAACATTGCCCAAGCGATTTCGGCTCCAGTACTGGCCGTAAGCAGCAACTCTCCTATGTTGTTTGGCAAACGCCTGTGGAACGAAACCAGAATCGCGCTTTTTCAACAATCGGTAGATACCCGCATTACCAATGAACACCTGCGCTATACCAGCCCCAGGGTAACTTTTGGCAATGGCTGGGTACGCAATTCTATCTTGGATTTATACAAAGAAGATATTGTACGTTTTAAAGTACTGCTGACTACGAATATAGAAGAAGACGTGTTAGAAGCAGTCAATAATAAAAAAACTCCAAGCCTCAGAGCTTTGAGTATTCACAATTCTACCGTATACCGTTGGAATCGCCCTTGTTACGGCATTAGCCCCAATGGACAGCCTCACTTGCGAATCGAGAATCGAATATTGCCTTCGGGTCCTACCACGGTGGACGAAATTGCCAATGCAGCATTTTGGGTGGGCTTGATCAATGGCTTTCCTGAGGCTTACCCAGATGTAACAAAAGTGCTGGAGTTTGACGATGTAAAGACCAATTTTATAAAAACTGCGCGCAATGGCCTGGGAAGTAAACATCACTGGGTTCACGGAAAAACAGTAAATGACGTTGAACTCATTCAAAAGGAATTGTTGCCCATTGCCAAAATTGGTTTGCAAAAGGCCAAGGTAGATGAAAACGATATAAACAAATACCTCGAAATCATAGAAGAACGCACCGAAACAGGAATGAATGGCTCTCGCTGGATGCTTAAATCTTACTCAAAACTCTTGAAAGAATCGACCAAAGAAGAAGCCACTACGGCGATTGTGGCTGGAATGGCTTTTAATCAAAAAACCAAAAAACCTGTGCACGAATGGAAGCTGGCCAGTATTCAAGACATTGCCGACTGGCATCCCACCTCGCTTTTGGTAGAAGAATTTATGACTACCGACATATTTACGGTGAGTAAAGACGAAATCCCTGAGTTTAGCGCCGATATGATGGATTGGCGACGTATTCGTTATTTACCTATCGAAAACGAACAAGGGGAATTGATTGGACTGATTACCTCAAGGCAATTGCTACGATATTTCTCTACGATGTACAAAAACGAAAAGATGGATTACAAGACCATCAAAGATTTGATGATCCAAAATCCCATCACGATTGCCCCAGAAGCTACCATCATCGAGGCCATTGATGTCATGAATAGCTCCCAGATTGGTTGCTTACCCGTGGTTAACAACAAAAAACTGGTGGGTATCATTACTGAATCCAACTTTTTGAGCATTACTTCCAGTTTGCTTAAACGCCTGGCCGCCAAAAAGAAAAAGAATGCTCGACGAGAAGAAAAAGAAATGAAAGAAGCCCAAGAAAATGCCAGTAAAGCTGCTGTAAATACTGAAAAAGATAAATAACCACTTTTTTCTTTTTTAGTTGATCGTCAATTTTATCTTCATCAAGCCTTTCTCTTTAAAGCATCCTGCTTTTAGGGAAAGGTTTGTTTTAAAAGCTTCCCCTACAACTGCCCTACCAACTGTTTTTCCGGCCCTACAAACACACTACAAGACTCCAAAAACCTTGTATCTGCTTTCTGTACCTCATAGTTTTGCCATCACAGTACTTGAGAAAAGTAACCTTAAGACCTATAACCTACCAACCTACTTATCAATAATCAGGGTAAGTTTGATCAAACTTGTAAATGGATGTTGCATCTGGCAGATTTCTTATTTGCCAGATGATTTTTTGACTTTTAAACCTGAATTCCCATCACCAATATGTCATCTCTCTGCTCAGTATTGGCCATATGGCTCAATAGTTTTTTCTCCAGCAAGTCACATTGAATACACATAGATTCGCCATGTATTTCTTCCAAAAACGCCACAAAGTTCTCCGTACCTATCTTTTTACGCACTTCATTGTTTTGGTCAATATATCCATCAGTGCCCAAATACAGTTTACTTCCTTTACTTAACAATACACATTGGTTGGCAAAAGAGATATCTTCTCGCTGATTGCCTCCAATAGACTTTTTAGTTCCCTTAAGCTGTCGCAAAGTTTTTTCTCCTTTGGCTATATAAAACAGTGGGCGTTTGGCTCCGGCAAAAGTCACTTTTACCTGCGCGTCTTCTGGGGCTTTCTCTAGCATACACAAACCCATGTCCATCCCGCTATGATCATTAGAAGTATGCTGGCGCAGTACCAGTCTTATTTCTTCATGCAGCATGTCTAACACCTGCGCGGGGTTATAAATGTGCTTAAACTTGATTAGGTTATTGAGCAAGGTATTGCCAATCATACTCAT
>DMXI01000182.1 GCA_003483885.1 Microscillaceae bacterium | reverse complement strand
TAAATAACCCTCACTTTACAAAACAGCATGGATTGAATTAGGTAGAAAATTATTTTGTCTAAAATAGCTCGCTGATTCACAATGGGTTAGGTATTGAAATAAAAGAAAAATTAAAAATAATTTAAAATTGGACGAACGCTTGACTTCCTGTATATTCTATTTATAAGTGTCAAAATCAATATTTTTAAACAAAATATAGTCAGTTTTGAGAGAAGGGTAACCCTAATTTGATGTGCAACGTTTTTCTAAAAAAAGTATCAAACTAAATAAGTGAATCAATGAATAATCTTTTCCAAAGTTCAAAAAAGCTACCTGCTCGCTGGTACTTGCAGAAAGCTACCTCTGAAGCCAGAGTGTTAATCATTTTTATGTTTATATGTGTTGTAAACATTTTGGTATATTACATCTCTTATTTGTATCTACCTACCAATGAAGCACTGTTATTTCCTGTATTGTTAATGATTGGTTGGAGTATTTTTACAGTTAAAAGAGCGTTTAATTATGCTCCTGAAGTCATTTGCCTTAGTAAAAACGTAGTAACCCTCACAAGAAATAAACAAAAGTACGAAATCCCTTTTCGTGAATTAGAGCACCCGATATTAGAACGCGCGAGTGCTTTCCCATTCTTAATTATGTCGGAAAACAATGATCGTGATAAGGAAGACATAGACCTGATTCGTCTAAAAGTGAAATGTTTAAACCCTGCTCATTTCTTTTTAGCAAACCAAAAAAGAGAGCTATTGATAGAGTGCATAGATGATCAACAAACCCTACTTTCTCAGCTTCCTTATACCTATTCAGGCAACTTTTACCCGAGTTTAAGGATTCGCCACAAAGATGCTTGTATGTTTTTGCAAGAGTTAAAGCGACGAATAGAAGAAGCAAGTTCATAGATTATATCAGGCTATGAGATTGCTTTGCCTGTTAAAATTCTGTTAAGCTTATTCTTAGTCAAAGTTCTTCAAAATCTCTACAGATTTGGCCGCTACTTTTGAGTGTAATTATCATATACACATGAACATGAGAAAGCTCAACCTTATTTTAAACACACTCTTTATCAGTCTGTTAGTGATCGGCAGTACACAGGCACAATCTATCCGGGGCAAATTGATAGACCCCAACACCAAAAAACCAGTTGAATTTGCAGTAATAGGACTTTTCAAAGCTGGAAGCACCGACCAAACCAAAGCGGTGGCCTCAGCTACTACCAATCTTGACGGTACTTTTACATTGGCTAACCTAAAATATGGCAAATATGATTTGGTGGCTAGTATGATTGGCTTTGAGAAAAAGACCTTGAAAAATATAGAGGTGAGCACGGCTCGTCCGAATCTCAATTTGCAGAATGTAGAGATGCAGTCGTCAGTGGTAAATTTGGAAGAAATTGTGGTGGAGGCCAAAAGAGAATTTATCCAGGCCAATGAAGAGGGCATTAAAGTAAAAGCAGATAATAATATTTCTCAACAAGGAGGATCAGCTTTAGATGTTTTGAGAAACGTTCCAGGAATTACGGTAGATAACGACGGCAACATTAGCCTAAGGGGGACTTCAGCAAACATTCTTATCAATGGGCGAAACTCAGCCCTTACGGGGACATCGCGAGGAGGAGGCCTGGAAACCTTGCCAGCTAGTGCTATCAAAGATATCAATATAAGTACCAACCCCTCTGCAAAATACGACGCTGCTGGGGTAGGAGGGGTGATTAACATTACTTTGAAAAAGGGTGTGAAAACAGGCACTAATGCTTTGATTACGATTGGGGGCAGTAACAATGGACGATACAATGGTTCTATTCGCCTGAATCGTCGCTCTGATAAATTTAATTGGTTTGCGTCTTACGATGTGCGCCGAAACTTTCGTCGAGTTTGGTTCGACAACGAACGAGAAACTTTCAACGACTTTGAGCGTTCTCGTTTTTTGGTGCAAGATCGTGACGGGGAACGCATTGATAATAACCACACGCTGAAATTGGGTGGGGATTGGTTTATCAATAAAAAAACCACTTTGAGTGTGGAAGGTTTGCTAGGAATTAGTAAACAAGACGAACCAGAGTTTTTGATTAGTAAGTTTGGATCTACCCGCGATGTGTTGGATAGTTTGTTGCATACTTTTAACAATGAAAAAGAAGATAACCTGACTTTTGAAGGAGCGTTGATTTTTACGCGCAAATTTGATCGTAAAGGGCAAAAATTGAACTTCTCAATTAGTGCTAACATTGGTACTGAGCTTGAAACTCAAGATGTACGGACTGATTTGTTTGAGGTAGGTTCTACCGATGTGCTTAATTCTCAGATTTTACAGCGATCGGCTAATAATAATCGCAATAATATCACCAACATCCAACTGGACTATACCCATCCCTTGGGTAAAAAAATGAAGCTAGAAACTGGGTATAAAGCCATTATCCGGGATATGAACTTGGACTTTGACCAGGAAGTATTTGACGAGGTGACTCAAATTTATCAGTTTGATGAGACGCTCAGCAATGAGTTTAAATACGATGAGCAGGTGCATGCGGCTTATGCCTTATTTAAGGGAAAAGTAAATAAGAAGATCGGCGTAAACTTTGGCCTAAGGGCCGAACAAGTGCTATTAACGGCTAAGTCGGATGATGCTGAACCATTTACTAATAACTATTTCAATTTATTCCCCAGTGCTCGTATTGTATACAACTTGCGCAAGGGGGAGTTTTTCAAGGTGAGCTATAGTAAACGTATTCGTCGCCCTCGTTTTCGCTTGTTGAATCCTTTCCGTGACATTTCTAACCCTAACAACATACGAGTAGGAAATCCAGAGTTAGGGCCAGAGTTGACCCACTCTGCTGAAATTGGTTATAACAAGGTTTGGAACAAGTTCAGCTTTATTCCTAGTTTATTTTATCGTCATACCGATAATGTTATCCAACGCTTTACTACCCAAGACCCCAACGATCCCACAGTGTTTATTCGTCGTCCAGTCAATTTGGGAACAGCTACTTCGTATGGGGTAGAGCTGATTTTGGTGGGCCAAGTAACCAAGTGGTGGGACTTCAACGCGAGTTATACTTTCTTTAACCAGGAAATTGATGCACGCAATGCTGAAACTGATTTGATTACGAGTAGTACGAGCTGGAATGCTCAACTGCAATCTAACTGGAAGTTAGGTAAAAGAACAAGTTTACAATTAACTGGTAACTACCGAGCACCAATTGTGAGAGCACAAGGCACTCGTCGGGCATTTTATGCGCTCAACCTTGGGTTTCGTCATAGCTTCTGGAACAAGCGCGCTACATTTGGCTTAGTGTTTAGTGATATTTTTGATACCCGAGAGTTTGGCTTTGATGCGCTAACAGGTGACTTTGCTTCTAGCGGACGATATAAAAGAGAAAGTCAGATCATTAGAGCAAGTCTGACCTATCAAATTGGAAAACGTTTTAAAACCAGTATTCAGAAGGGGAGAGGTAAGCGCCGTAGAAGAAGATAGTATTTATTTAAGGATTTTATCTGCATTTTTTTTAATGCATTATTTATAGAATTATTTCATCTTGATTTATTAGTTGTTAAAAGACCAAGACTCATTAGTTTTGGTCTTTTTTTTATAGTGAATTGTTACTAGGTAGTTTTACCTATAAACAGGTAATGTGCTCATAATCAGTTTTTTTATTATGAAAACTATGATACTCCTCTGTGAAAATTAGGGTGAATAGATATATATATAGTACACCAAATTTAATGTATATTAAAAATGAAATACGTTGTATTATTCGATACAAACAATAATATATACTGCAAAAAAAAATATAGGAAAATTATATTTTCTTATACCAAATGGTAACCTTTCATAATTTTGCCCGTAATAATAAGCAAATAGCATTTCATAAATTCAATGCAATGAAAACTTACTCAAACATACCGCTCATCTCATTCTACACTCGTAGTGCCTGGTGTTGGTTATTAACTTACCAAAACTTGTTTGAGTAATAATACCTCCCTTCTTAATATTTCTTTCTAACAATCTTATTACATTTTAGAGTCCCCACGTGGGAACTTGGTAATCTTTCGGATTCATGTATTCATGCGTGTTTTTCACGTCATCAATGCATCAATTCACCGAGTCCAAGTTTGTAATACAGGTCTAGCTGCTATCCTGTACTGATAGCATACTTTCAATAAATTCAAGCTGATTTTGATTTTATTCTTGAAGCTGAACTTTGGGTTTATACCCAAGGTCTCAACGCGGCTTTTTAGAGTTTGTGTTCAATCAATTGACTTGTTTTTATTGTTCAAAGGAGAGGTATATGTGTTCGTGTGATATATTTTAAGTGAAAAACTAAAAATGAAAAGTGAAAAATGTCGCGATGCATCGCCAATAGAATTGGAAACGAAGTGATCAAGTAAGGAAAATAAGTGAACGACAAAACGGAAAGTGAAAAAAATTAGGAAAGTAAGTGACAAGCGTTGCTACGCAAGTGAAAAACTAAAAATGAAAAGTGAAAAATGTCGCGATGCATCGCCAATAGAATTGGAAACGAAGTGATCAAACGAGGAAAATAAGTGAGTGACAAAATGGAAAGCGAAAAAAATAAGTGATTAAACAAAGAAAATGTAACCTAAAAATTGAGTGAAAACATTAAGAAAACGAGGATCAAACGGAAAAACCTAACTAACCCAATTAAGTGGAAAATGAAGTGATCAAGTAAGGAAAATAAGTGACAACATTAGGAAAATGAAGATCAGACAGAAAAACCTAACTAAATAAAAAGCGAAGTGATTAGATGAAGTGAAAAACTAAAAATGAAAAGTGAAAAATGTTGCGATGCGTCGCCAATAGAATAAAAAAATAGCGTGATCAGACAAGGAAAATAAGTGAGTGATTAAATGGAAAGCGAAAAAAATAGGAAAGTAAGTGACAAGTAAAAACCTAACTAGATAAAAAGCAAAGTGATCAATAGTAATCAAACAGGAAAGTAAGTGACAAGTGAAAAACCTAACTAAATAAAAAGCGAAGTGATCAAATGAGGGAAATAGTAATCAAACAGGAAAATAAGTGAACGACAAAATGGAAAGCGAAAAAAATAAGTGATCAAATGAGGAATTTAAGTGAAAAACGAAAAGTAAGTAGAAAGTTTTTAAATCTAACTAATCAAATTTTTAACAAATGAAAACCAAAAGTGAAAATTAAAACAAAAAACAAGAGTTTACAAAACTTAACTATCAGGTACTTACAAAAATAGAAACCGAGGAAAACGAAGTCCTAACTAACCATAAAATAAAGTGATCAAACTAATTAAATAAAAAGTGAAAGTGAGATTGTTCCTATGTCGGGACAAGTGTGGAAAATAAGAATCAAACAAGGAAAGTAAATGCAAGACAAAATGAAGTAAGTAACATTTTTTTGAATCTAACTAATCAAGTTTTTAGAAAGTGAAAATGAGTGATGGCTCAGGAAAATAGTAATCAGACAAGGAAAGTGAGTGACCAATAAAGTGTGAATACCTTTCAATAGGTGATCTAAACTAACCCGTAAATCATAAGATAAAAAAAGTGAATCAAACTTAAATACCCTTATTATTAGCATACTATAACTATTGCTACATGTAGACAAGCCCGGTTCTTATATAACCGGGTTTTGTTTTTATACCAAATCAGGCTTTTGCCCTCCTACTTTAGTATCTTTAGAATGTCTTAATATCAAACAACAATCTCAAATACGGATACTTATGAAAACATTTCAATACGTCCTACTCACAATGGCTGCTTTGTTTTGGAGCTCTCAGACAAAAGCCCAAGATATTCCCTTTCATTCACGAGGATACGTTTCTCCGAACTATACCATTCATTTTTTGACAATGGAGTTGCTCCAGCGCTACAATCTAGAAGGCAAAGGCGAAGTGGAACTCTCTCCCAAATATATAGAAATGATCACCAAGGCTTTTGCCGCCATCCAAAAAAGCAAAAACTCGGGTAGTGGACGGGTAATGCCTTATAAGAGTATGAATCAAGTAAAAGTAACGGTCAAAAATCAGCAATTTTGGCAGGGTGCAGTTATGCAAAAGTTATTAAAAAAACATGGCTTAAGATACAAGATCCTGAGTCAGGAAGGTGAGGAGAGTACTCGTCTTATTTACCGCAAAAAAGACTTTAATACTCAAGCACTAGCCACCTTGCTGAAAAAAAACGCTGAGGTAAAGGATGCTTATCCAGCTTCGAGCGGAATAGTTGGGTCGGGTAGTAGAGTAAAACTTACTTTAAAAGATAATAACATACTGAAAATATCATTTGGTAGAGGGTGGGGTGACTGCCCCGCGGGATGTATCAATTGGGTGTACAAACACTATGAGGTAGATACCCGCACTTATGCGGTCAAATTTTTGGGTAGAACAGGTCAAGGAATGGATCTGAAAAAATTACCCCAACCTGAGAAGAAAGGAAAAAACTAAATTTCAGCGAAGTTTCGGAAACCTTTATGAATCGATTTGACGGGTTTATGAACTGAAACCCACCTTTGGTAAATTGACCAAAGTTTGATCCTTTACTGCTTCGTATATTTGAATCAGATATTAAAATCTATTACAACAAACACTCCTACTCTATTTTAGTCAATTGGGTAAACGAGTAGAAAACCTTAAAAATTAATACTTCTATGAAAGCATTGAAAATCTTTACTCTTGTTGCATTGGTAGCTGCTTTGGCTTCATTTACTTTCGCAAACAAATCTGCTAACAAAACTGAAGAAACTAAAGTGGAAGCTTCTTACGCCTACTTCAAGTTGGTAAATGATACCAACCAAAAAATTAGAATTCATACTGGTTCTGGAGTAGTTTCATTGAACAAACGCGGAGGTTCTACTTCTATTACTTGTAAGCCAGGCCGCAAAATCTATACAGCCCCTCGTGGTACCAAAGACAAGTTCATCTTCAAGGTAACTTCTAGCATGTGTGGCAAAACTGTAAAATTGTCTAAGTATCTATAGTCATTATCCTTAGATAGTTTATAAACCATAAATGAAGAGAGTCAATATTGGCTCTCTTTTTTTGTGCGATTTGGGGAGTGTTGGTTTTTTTCTGTCATAAGTTCCGTTTTATTGGGTTTAGCCAAATTTTTGCTCTTTGTTGGGCATAAATCCATATACCCAATCAAAATTTATGGCCGTAACCCAACAAGAAATTTCCAAGCGACAAACTACCATTGCTGCAACTGAGGATCCGCAGGAGAAAGCCGCTCTCATGATCGACCTTGGCTTAGATATGTTGTATGGAGGAGAGATTGAAAATGCTCAAAAATTACTGGCAAACGCAGAAAAAATTTGTGAGAAGATTGGTTTTCAAGATGGGTTTGGGAGAATTTATCTGGGTAGAGCAGCCATCAATTATTTTAATGCTGACTATACCACTTCTACAACGTTGGCCAATCAAGCCATTGAAATTTTTCTAAAAACAGGCAATAAAGAAGACCTCGCTGAAACCTATACCAACTTAGGCATGGCGCACTGGAGTCAGGGAGATTATAGCATAGCATTAGACTATACTTTCAAGGGACTGCAATTATACCAAGAGGCTGAAGCGGAGGGGCGGATTTCCTATGCTGTATACTTGTTAGGAGGCTATTATCTCGATCTGAAAGACTCTGACAATGCCGAGAAATATTTTTCTCAGGCTTATGAAATGTCTAGTAGAGAAGGAGCTCCACCTTTTAGTTTGGCACGTAGTTGTATTGGGTTGGCCAATGTAGCACTTCAAAGAAAACAACTGAATAAAGCCTTGGATTACTTAACTAAGGCTGAAAAGATACAAACAGAAGGAGGAGAATACTTTGGGCTTTCGCGTACTTATAATGACTTGGGCAAGGTGTATCGTCGCTTAAATGAAGCTGATAAGGCGTTGGAATATTATGGCAAAAGCCTGGACATAAGGTTACAAGCTAATGACAAGCAGGCATTGGTAACGACTTACTTAGATTTGGGAGAGTTTAATATAGAGCAAGATCAGCTCGAGCTGGCGCTCAACTACTTGCAGAATGGATTGAAATGGGCTGAAAAACTCAATGCTCGGGTAAAAATTTACCGTGCGCATTTATTGCTGAGCCAGGTATATGAATCGATCCAGGATTTTGACAAAGCCTTTCACCATTTAAAACAACATAATGACTTTAAAGAGCAAGTAATAGGGAAAGATGCTAATTTGAGAATCCGAAACCTAGAGACTCAAATGGCCAAAGAGCGTTCTGAAAAGGAAGCTGAAATTTACCGCTTACGCAATGTAGAACTGAAAAAACTCTACGAAGAAATAGAGCAGCAGAACGAAGAAATTACCTCTAGTATTGAATATGCCCGCCGTATACAGGATGCTATGTTGCCCCTGGATGAATCTATTGAGGTATACAGAGATTATGCTTTTATCTTGTATCAGCCTCGTGACATTGTATCGGGAGATTTTTACTGGATATATAGTCGTCCTTCACCTGAGGATCCCTCCAAAAAACTTGTTTTTACCGCAGCGGTAGATTGTACGGGGCATGGGGTGCCAGGAGCTTTTATGAGTATGATCGGTAAAGATTTATTAGATAATATCATCATTGCTCAAGGAACCATTGCACCCTCTGATATTTTGCATCAAATGGATATGGGGGTTCGCAAAGCGCTCAATCAAGACCAAACCGATAATCAGGACGGAATGGATTTGGCCATTACGGTAGTAGACGAAGCCAATGAATGTGTTTACTTTGCGGGGGCTAACAACCCATTGGTGTATTTTCAACACAACCAAATGCATTATATCAAAGGAAGTAAGTTTGGTATTGGCGGAGGAAAGTACACTCAAAACAAGGTGTTTGAGCAACATGCTATTCAAATTGACACCTGTACTGAATTGTATATTTTTTCGGATGGTTATCAAGATCAGTTTGGAGGGCCTAACAATAAAAAATTTATGAAACCTCGTTTTCGTAATTTACTGGTAGATATTCATAATTTACCCATGCACGAACAGTATGCTATTTTGGAAAACACCCTCGTCAATTGGATGGGGGATGAATCACAAGTAGACGATATTTTGGTCATGGGTATTAGATTGGGAGCACTAGAAGAGTCGCAAGGTTAGCCATAAATTTTCACAAGTTCATCAATAAACGTACTTGATGCTTAGCCACAATGCCATTTTCTATGATAGGTTCAGGGTAATATTCAACAAAAAAATTGTGTACAATGGCCTGCATTTCAAACCCACATTTTTGGTAAAAAGCCAATTGGCCAATGCTTGAGTTAGCAGTGGCTACCCACAATTGTTGTATTTGCATGAGTCGGGCTTGAGCCACAACCTGTGCCATTATTTGTTGTCCTATTCCTTGATTATGATAATGCTGACTGACGGCTATATTTAAAATTTCCCATTGTTTAGGTGCTATCTCTTGCACCACACACGCACCTACCAATTCATCTTCAGCGGTTTTAGCCAAGTATAGTTGGCCTTGCCTGAGATAAGTATCAATTTTTTGCTGATCAGGATCAGCCATTAATAACAAATCGTAGGGAACAGTTTCGTTTGGTTGGGGGAGTGCCAATTGTATATTCATTATATGATTGATTTAGTATTGTCACACTTGGTCTTTAGCGAGATCAAATAGATAAAAAATTTCTGTTTCCAATACGGAATAGCGTAACTTTCATTCAATAACGTAAACCAATGCAAATCGATGGAAAAACCAAAGACTTACTGTGAATCGGTACAGCAAAAAGCCGAGGAGGATGTACACAAAGTGTATCACGACACGGAGTATGGCTTTCCTTTAAAAGATGACAATGAGCTTTTTGGCCGATTGATTTTAGAAATTAATCAGGCAGGCTTGTCCTGGACTACTATCTTAAAGAAAAAAGAAGGGTTTCGGAAAGCTTATGCCAATTTTGATCTACAAAAAGTGGCTAATTTTACCGAGGAAGATCGGGCTCGTCTTTTGAGTGATGCAAGTATTATTCGGAATAAATTAAAGGTAAATGCCGCCATTGTAAATGCTCAGCGAATTGTGGAGATTCAAAAAGAATTTGGCTCTTTTCAAAATTGGTTGGATAAGCATCACCCCAAAAGCAAGGATGATTGGGTAAAGTTGTTTAAGAAGAATTTCAAATTTGTGGGCGGAGAAATCGTCAATGAGTTTTTGATGAGTTCTGGATACTTGAAAGGTGCTCATGATGACAACTGCCCCATACAACAAAAAGTATTGGCTCAGCAACCAAAATGGAGCCAAACCTGAAAGGGAAGCTGAGATGACTTTAAATAAAAATACCCACTAGATCAAATCAGAAATAGTGGGTAAGTTATTTATTTGTGTGTGAAATGTTGCAATGTTAATCGAGACGCTTGATAAATTTTAGGTAATGAGAATACTTCCCTAAATCGTCACGGTATAGCCCGGTTTTGTCTACCTTGTTGATGCGTACCATACCTGCTGAATGAATAACTTTGACTTGTTTGTTTTTGTTTTCGAGTACAATGCCCACGTGTACCACCCGACCATTTTCTACATTTTGGGGTTTACGCTGAAAAAACACCAAATCTCCTGGCTGCGATTCTGCTAAACTGACCGTTTTGCCTTTTTCGGCTTGTTGATAAGAGTCGCGTGGCAAAGTATATCCATTGGTTTTAAACACCATTTGGCAAAAACCAGAACAATCATAGCCTTGCTTGCCTTTGCCTCCCCATAAGTAAGGAATTTTCAATAGTTTTTTGGCAGACTCAATGACTTGAGCTTTACTGTGTTTTTTAGAAATATCTTTGGTATTGCCTTGATACTGAGCCTCTTCTTCTCCTATTTTTATTTTCCCTTCCTGATAAAAAGGCAAGGTGGATCCTAAGGTAACTGGAATTTTTTTGCCCTTAAACTGCACAGTGCCTAGTTTGTCGGCTACTACTGGGTGAGTGTTTTTTTTGTAATCGTTGTAGTAGTTTTCAGAAACCTTGAATACCAGCCCCATTTGAATCCAGCCATTATAATGATCGTAACTATTTTCTATATAGGCCCATTTTTTATCGGGTGAGGTCTTTAAAATTTTGTAAGCATCACCAAATACCAATTGGGTGACTAATTCGCTACTAGAAGAGGTAGTTTTGCGCACTGCTACTACGCTTTCGGCACAAACACCATAATCCAGGGCTTGCACTTGTAGCGCTATTGTCAGTAATAATGCACTGATCAAAAAAAATCTTTTCATGAGTATTAACACTTTAATTATAAGTATGCTATGCAAGATAATACATTTCTATTTTTGGCTGTATGTGGTGTAATAAAAACGTAATTATTTGATTTTCAATCAGTACTTTTCCTGGAAATTTTTATTTGTTTTAAAAAACTTAGGATAATAATTAAATATAGTCGTTTTGGGGAGTCAATTGTACTTGATGGGGACAGAGCGAATGGCTTGATGAAGATAGGCTTATCCTACTGAAGTGTTGGTTTAAAGTAAGCAGCGAATTGGATGAATAGTAGTCATATTTTAACGTATTGTATAATGAAGTTAACTAATATTAATAAATCATTAAGTTAATGCAAAGTTATAAGGTAACCTGTTTATTTTCTGCGGAAATGGCTTATATTGAATACCAATCCACCTAACAATAAGCAACATGAAGCAAAAGGCCGCCCAATATATTTCCATCATTTTGTTTCCTTACAACTTAGCCATTCTTACCACTTTTTTAGTACTTCGAGTCAAACATTCGGTGCGTGACTCGCTGTACTGGACCTTCTTTTCTTTTGTGTTTTTGGTAGTCATACCTGCTACCTATGTCATAGTTCAAATCATGCGTAAGAAAATCACCAATATGAGCGTAGAAGTACGTAGCCAACGTAAACAGGTATACCTTGTAGGACTTACTTCGTTGATTACGGCTTGCGTATTGTTTTACCTGATCAATGCTCCTTCGGTATTATTCTCCGCTTTTGTGTTTTTATTATTACTTTGTGTATTGGCTTTCGCCGTAAACTTTGTGGTACATAAAACCAGCGCCCATATGATGGGGATTGGGCTCACCTTCTCGTTTTTGCTACAAGGTTATCCAGTTTTAGCTTATTGCGTGTTGGCTTTTGCCGTTTTGGTGGCTTGGTCACGTTATTACCTCCATAAACACACCCTGCCCGAAATTATCTCTGGTTTTGCGATGAGCGTGGGTACGGGACTGATTTTTAGTTTTTACTATTTGGTGTGAGTAGCTGCTTACCTTACTTTTCCCAGACCAAATACCCTGAGTTATTGGATGAAAAACTCAATACGTCGATTTTGTTGCCTGCCTTGAGCTGTTTTATTATTTGCAATGGGGTATTTACTGCCTTGCCCTGAGGCAATAATTCTTTTGGGGTCAATGCCCTGTTTTGTTAAATATTGAGCCACTGCTTGTGCTCGTTTTTCCGAAAGTGGTAGATTACCTTTGGCAGTTCCTGTATTGTCGGTATGCCCTGTGATGATAATCGTAACTTTGGAGCTTTTCTGTAAAAAAGCGGCAATATCACTGATCAACTTGTAATACTTGGGCTGGATAATGGCTTGGCCAGAGGTAAATTCAATGTTTCTACGAAAAGGTGTTCCTACTCCGATTTTATCAGTCACTCGAAAGTAATAAGCCGGAAACGAAGGTAGGCCATAACGAGCACGTTTGTTTCCCAGATCTATGCCATTTGGATCATAGCCACAAGCCTCTTTTGGCCCTTCCAGGAAATTGATAACTCCTAAGTATCGGTATTGCCCTTGGGCAATGTATATCTTACCATCTTTGGCTAGTTGTATTCCTTTGATTCCCAAGCCAGGGGTTTTCGCATTGGATTGGTTGCTGATAATGAGGTGTTTAGTCTTGTTAAGTAAATCAAATTGATACAAGAATTCATATGTAGATTTGTTAGGGTTATCTGCGGCCAATGCATATAGTTTTTGGCCACTAGGCGAAAAAGTAACCTTGGTAATATATTTTCTTTCTTTGAGTTGGAGTTGGCGAGCGTTGGTGAGCTTCCCTGTTTGGGTGTCAAAATCAAATAACCGAATAATATTATCGTGAAAATAGAGCATAGCCAAGGTATTACCAGGAGGCGAGAAAGCCAGTTGACTCAAAATAAACGATTCTTTCAAGTCAACTTTGTTTCCAATGGTACTTTTTACTGGAGTTGAGGAAATACCTTGGGCCGTCACCAAATAAGCATAGAAGTCTTGAGGGTATCGCGCACTACCAGCCAGTAATCTCGCTGATTGGCGTGCCGCATGGTGGCAGTAGCGGGGATGATGCCGGCTTTTATAGGAATATTTTTTTTGACGACTTTCTTGGAGCGTTGCTTTGCGGTAGTATTGATGATGGTATAAAACAAGCCGTTGTTGTGGTCTAATCGGCCTTGCTTAGGAATGAATGCCCCCATGGGCGCAGTGTGAAACAGATAATGTAAGGAGGGATTTCCAGGGAGAGCAAAAGTAGTTTGCCCCCTGGTATATTTATTCCTTAGGTTTTGAGCAAGAATCCAACCTGCTCGGTCATAAATAAATCTGCCTTGGGTATAAAACAGCAACTTGCCTTGTTCATCGCTTTGGGTGATGCCTCCTCTATGTGCAAACTTGGGACTATTGTGCCATACCCGTGGAGGAGAAAAATTAAAATTTAAACCAACCCGATCTCCAAAATGCCAGTAATTGGTTTGATTTTGAGCTGATAGGGCAGTAGTGCTTAGCAGGAGCCATACCCCCACCCAAACATATTTTATCAAGTTTGTCATCTTTTTTATAATTATGTGCTATGTCTGTATACTTGGGTGGAGGGGAGTTGTGGAGAGGAAAGATTTATAGTTAGATGTTATAAAGTTGCTCTTATCTTATAATAACAAAACTAATTAAGTAAGCTAAGCATAGTAAACCTATAACGTAAACTGTGAAAAAGTAAATAATTCTTATGACCCAAGGACTGCCTTTAAATTTTAGTTTGTTGGGATCAAAACTTACACCGAAAAAAATAAACGAAGTGTAGAAAAAAGCTAGAAATGCAGAGTCTTTCCAATAAGCTGAAAGTTTCTTTATTCGTTCATACCTTATAGATACAAGTCTTTTAATTTTACTTTCTCTTTGTTCTATGAAAATATTTATAGTATTGATTATAATTTTTTCTACACCAAATGGAATGATTAATAATATGGCTGGAATAGAATATATGATAAATCGTTTACGATTAACTTTACGTTTTTTAAAAACAAGAGAGTTATAGTTTAAAAACTCTTTTTTACTTTTTTCATAGCGTGAAAAAATAGCATCAATTGGATACATGAACTTCATGATAAAATGAAATAGAAGCCAATTGATTAGTGTGAATAAAGAAAGAAATAAAAGAGTATACCCAATTACCCAATCTTTTCTATATCCATAATACCACCAATATCTTTGAAAAATGTTTATAACTGTCCCAATCAAGCCTTTTTGTTGATATTTTAATTTAGAGTATTGTACATCTAATTTTTCATAGCTAGGTTGTAAACCATTTTTTTTGAGGTTAGATAGTAAGTTTTCATAGATGATGCTTTTATTTTGAAATGAATAATTATCAGGAAAATAAAGCTCAAAGTTTGTATATAATAATAGAATCTTATCTAGTTTTTTTATGCCATTTAAATCTATATTGCAGGCTACTTGACTTTGTTGTAAACGACAATCAGTAAGATCTATGATCCCTATTAAATTCTCTAAGTTTACTTCTTTGAAAATTAATTTATGAGGTAAGACAGCGGCTTTAAAATTCACTTTATTCTTGAAAGCTGTTTTGGTAAAGTTAACTTGTTTAGCAAATACTGTCTGATTGAAATTAACCTCATTCGCAAAGGTAGATGATTGGAAGTCTACACCTTCTTGGAATTTAGTATTTACAAACTCTACTTGTTTTTTGAAAAAAACACCTTGAAATAACACTCTAGCTTTAATATCCCAACGAGATAAATTTAATTCCTTTCTGAGAGTATCGAACGAAAATAAGACAAAGTGGGTGGAATCTAGTCTTTCTATACTATCTCTTAACTGCGTGTTAGACAGACTATTTATCAGGATGCTATCAATTTTAATAGGCCTCTTTTGAGCAAAAGATATAGCACAAAAAATGGAGCACTTTAGTAGCAACAGCAGGGTGAGGCATTTGATATTCATGGGTATAAGTGTAATAAAAACCGTATTTCTTACAATAAGTAGAAAAAAACCGAATTTGTAAAAAAATAGAAAGGAAATGTATGGTTTTTTACGAGGTATTTGTATTTTCGCATCAAATGTTAATATTTAACATAAGTTTTGTGCATTTATTAATTTAAAAAGTTCAATTTAATTTTGGGTAAATAAGTGCATATCTGAGTTAAATTATTACTAAGTTCTGTTGCTACAAAATGTTTATAAAATGCATCTTTCCTCTTCCCCCCGTACTTTCTCACTAGAGATGAATCGTTTTTGTAACCTTCTTCCTTTTTACATTAAGAATCTATTAGTTAATAAGTTTATGGCTTATAGGTTAATAATATGCGGCTTCTCGGGATGTGGATCATTGAGGGGATCACAAACATCTGTTATTATTTGTACATAAATAACCTTGCAAAAATCCGAATTGCATCGAAAATCTTCTAAATTGCATCCTAAACGCAATGTTTAATTATAATCCTTTAAATTATCAATTATGGACATACTTCAACAATTCAAAAACCTAGAGTTGGCTAAATTCCAAGCTCAAGCTATTAGAGGTGGCAATCTATCAGTAACTGATGAGTGGCTATGCCATGGAGATTATTATGGTTATAAAGCTAAAAGTGCCGACGATGCCATAGATTGGTGCAATAACCCTGCAAATTACTGTATATATTGTGAACCAGTTGGCCAATAAACTCCTTCACCTAAACCAATATGTCATGTTATTTAACAGATTCCTTTTGCCCATTGTAGTCTTATTGTTTTTTGTGATAAGGGTACAAGCCCAAAGCCAAAGCATAGCTTATTACTCAACGATCGGCAGTACAGTTCAATGCTCAGAGCCGTACAATCTTACCATTCCTAAAGTTCGAATTAGTATAGGTAAGATTGATAAGAAGGACAACAGAGCTAAATCTATGGTCAGAAAAGTTGAACTAGCCTCTAAGAAGCGTACTTCTGTTTCTACATCATACCATAGTAAAGATGATTGGCAAATCATTTCAAATATCAAACAACAAATAAGAAATGTATTGGCTGAATTTGCCAGTAATAAGCAAGTGTATGATTTCCGATATGAGCAGGATGATAAACGAGCCAATCTTTTTGTATACGCTTCGTTCAAAATTGAAACTGACGGAAGTTACAGAACCGCAAATGCAGAAAAACAAGAACTAACCATCTGGTTTGAAGATACCAAAGCAAAAAATCTTGGAGAGTTTACGGTATTCAATACCAATAACTTTTTGAGAGATCAAGAAGAACTTGGTAAGCCAATTCGTAAAGTAGTCAATTTTTTGATACAATCTAGAATACCTACTCATTCTGTTGCTTTAGATGCAGAACAAGATAATCAGAAAAAAAACCCAGTTCTTGAGTCTGTTGTTTTGAAAACCCAGTATTTCAATGCGATTTCAAAGTGCCATCAACAGAAATTTGATCAATTGCTTACCAATATGTTCTTGAATGTGCAAAAAAAAGAAAGAAGGTCAAAATCTTTCAATTTTAGAGTTTCTGAACAGGGAACAAGAGTAAGAAAAAATGAGATTGTAGCATTCATGAAAATGACAAAAAGTGGAGAAAACAAGTATAAGATTGACCTTAAATTCACTAAAAACGAAAAAGAGTTTTTCCGTTCAAAACAATTCACACTTGACGGAGAAAGAATCGATAATGGTAATTTTGTAGAGTTTATGACTATGGTCTTTCCTCAAATCAATTATCTAAGAACTCATAACTTCTAATATACATTAAGGCATCTTTATTGACTTAATCAATAGGTAAATAGGGATGCCTTCTAATCACTTTTTAGCTTAACACCCGCCAACCACAAATCATTGAAAAACCAATTGATATTGTTTGATTATTAAGTATTTTTTTTGATGAATATCCTAAACCCAGGGCGTTATTCAACCCGTTGGACTGATCCCAATGTGAATACTTTTGCCTTTCTTTTAAAATCGCTAGACCTCTCGTTTAACTACCATACCATAGCCGAACAGTTATTATCTCACCCTTCACCATCATCTTTACTAGGTTATAAAGATGCTTTGCAACATTGGGGGGTAGATGCTATGGCTATTAAAATAACTGAACTGACACAGTTAGATGCTATCCCTTATCCTGCAGTAGCGCATATTGTAGAAGAGCAACAACCTTGTTTTGTGATCATTACCGAAGTAAATCAAGGCCAGGTAACCTATCAACATCCCCAAAAGGGCAAAGTAACCAGAGCACTACAAGCATTTGTTCAAATATGGACGGGCCATTTGCTGATTGTACAAAAACAACCCAATCCAGGAGAGCCAAATTATCGGATCAAACGATTTGCCTACTTGAAATATATATTGCTTGCTATAGTAGGGGTTGGGGTGATGCTTCAGGCTTTCTTATCTACTCAAGTAAATTTTGCTTTATATGGGTTGTTTGCCTTAAAAGTTATAGGGGGAGTCGTTACCTTGGCCTTGGTAAAAAAACAACTTGGATTCCAGCGCGGGTTTTTGGATAAACTATGTACAATTGGGGCAACAAATGGATGTAAAAGCATATTAAATACCGCTGCCAGTAAGCTTTTGGGTTTGATTAGTTGGGCTTTGTTGGGGCACGTATACTTTTTGGGAGGGAGTATAGCTATTATGCTGGGTTTACTTACTCAGCAACTTCCTGCGGTGTTATGGGTCATTGCATTACTCAATTTTACGGCTTTACCCTACACCTTTTTTTCCATTTATTACCAATTCAGGGTAGCAAAGGTATGGTGTAGGTTGTGTGTATTTATACAAATCATATTCTGGTTAGAGTTAGGAGTCTTAGCGAGCTTACCTTGGTTGCAATACAATATCAATGGCTACACTATCTGGATTACTACCCTGGCTTTTGCCTTACCTTTATTTTTATGGATAGCGGTTTATCCTTACCTCAAAAAGTATCAGAAGATGATCAGTTTGAATAAGGAACTAAAGTTTTTTAAGTACAATGAGGAGCTATTTTTGAATTTATTATTTACTCAACCCATGAACAAACCTCTGGAATTGAGTTGTGCATTAGAAGAAGGTAATTCTCAGGCTTCTCTGGTAATTACCTTTGTGACAAATCCCTTTTGTAGTCACTGTGCCACCGTATACCAGCAATTACAAAAATTACGTCTACAAAGGCCTCAAGAGGTACGCATTAGATACTGTTTCCCTACCAATTTGAATACACCTGCTACCAAGGTGTCCAGCCATATACTTAGTTTATTAACCTTGCAAGGAGCCGAACAGGCAAGTTTAGCATTGAAAGGGTGGTACAATGGCAAATCAACAAATATAAATCGTTGGGTAGCTGAGTATCCACTAACCGAAGAGGGCCCAGAAGCTATAACATCTCTTCTCGTAGAGTACAATCAATGGTGCAAAAGTTTACAAGTGAAATCCTTCCCTACATTATTTATTAATGGTTTTAAGTTACCCAAGCCTTACAACGTGGAAGACTTACACTATCACCTGGATGGTGTGATGGCAATGCTGAGGCAAAAACAACAAGACACATACTCGAATGTAGGGTGATGGGTTTGTTAATATTTGATGTAATCCTCAGAATGTAGGTTTTTCCGCTAATCCAAACCCCACCCCTCAAAGCATAGCAAAGATTGCTAGATACTCACCCCTATTTGCTATAAAAAATACCATTCCTTGGTTGGGTGCCGATAAAATGCCCTATTTTTAGTAAAAATTTACCACGCAACCTAACCTATACCTGACTGATAGCCACCAAAAAGTGTGAAAAATAGTTGGGCAGAATTACATATTCTTATAATGAACTTGTTTAATGTTTTTTCTTTGAAAGTAAAATTTTCACTTTTTGTGATAGATGAGGCGCAGAAAGTGGAGTTTAGCAGCGCTAAATGAGCATTTTTGCAACGATATATATCGCGAAAAGTGTTATTTTGAATCATTTGGAGAAACCTTAGACAAGTTCAATAACAAATCACAAAACATCATGCTATATCATTTCCTTAAGCAGCAAGTAGCACAAATGATTTTAGATACTGCTGCCTCCAAACATCAGGCATTGGCTATACCACAGATCAAACTAGCCAAGCATACCTACAATTGCCGACATGCGGATTTTCGTTACCTGTCGTATCTTACCGGGATTAGTATTACTACCCTCAAACGCCTCTTTAATGGGGAAACCCAAGGTGTACGCTTTTGCAATGCTAAAAACCAACAAAAGATTGCTCATTTTTTAGGGTATACTACCTGGGACGAAGTAGAAGGGGCGATTCTCGATAGTTTAACTCATTCGTGATTACGCTCTTTCGCCAAATCTTATTTGGTCATTTTGTGAAAGAAATATGTTTATTTTCTTTTTGATCTTTGGAGATTAAGACCCGAGTATACCGAAAATCGGAAATAGAGTAGGTACAATATTAACTAAATCTAATTTTAATCATGAGCAAAAACAAATTTAAAGTAAACAAACGCACGTTGAAAAATTTCACAAAAACTCAGGGTGACCTAAACCTGAAAACAATTCAGGGAGGAGACGCTTGCCAGTTCCTTACCCGAGTAGAGGATGCGACTTGTGACCGTAGTATGGGAGGCCCTTGTGGACCTTCGCAGTTTACTTGTGATAACTCAAGAAAGTGCCTAACCCCATCTAATTACCCAGTATAAGCATTTAATTTGCTTGTAATTCAATCAACCTCTTTGAGATCAGGGAGGTTGATCCATTTGTGTTGATTTATTGCCAATTTATAGTTCCAAAATATATGTGGTCATCCCCTGAACTTCAACAAAACATACTTCAAACATTAATTGCTAAGTTCGAGAAGCATCCACTTCCTACAACTCCCTATTTGTTTAGTAACTACCACGCTGCTCAATCCTTGTTGTTTGCCTACATGAGCTTGTTTGATGCCTCACAAGCCGAAAAGTTTGCTCAAGGTGCGGTAGAAGCCCTGGAGCATTTTATGGAAGCGAATAGCAGTATAAACCAAGCAGAGGTAGCCATGGCAGGCAAGTACTTAGGTGCTGCCTGGTTGTTACAGCATTTGGTCAATATTGACATTTTGGATGCTGAAGATGCTGACATGTTGGTTGATTTAGACGATATGATAGAAGCTTCGGTGGCACAAAATGGACAACAAGGAAACTATGATACCTTGTATGGGCTGGTGAGCCAGGGAATCTATTATTTGGAACGTTTGCCCCACGAAAGTTCCGCAAGAGGCAAGCTCGAACAGATTGTTACGTATTTAGACCAAATGGCGATCAAAGCCAATGGCTTGGTTTGTTGGCAAGATCACTTTACCATAGATGAAAAACATCAAGACAAAGTCCGTTATAATTTGGGGCTAGCCCACGGCATTCCTGGCATTATTAGTTTTTTATCGAAGGCTTATCAAAACGAAATTTTACCTGACATAAGCAAACCATTGGTAATGCAAGGTGTAGAATGGTTGATCCAACAAGAGTTAAAAGATTATCCAAGACATTTCCCGTTTTCGGTTATAGAAGGTGTAGAAGATGACCCACAAGGTCGATTGGCTTGGTGTTATGGCGATTTGTGTGTGGTAGTGGCCTTGATGCATGCTGCCAAAGGACTCAACCGAGACCAATGGAAGCAAAAAGCTGTTGAAATTGCCCGAGAGACTACCCAACAAACTACCCCCTACGAGGCCGGAGTACATTGTCGCCTGGATGAGCACTTGTTGGATGCTGGATTGTGCCATGGAGGAGGAGGAGTTGCTCATATCTACCATAAGTTGTATCAGGCTACTGGAGAATCAGTTTTTCATCAAGCGGCTGATCATTGGCTACAATTATTGGTAAAAGAATATCAAGAAGACGAAGCTCAAGGGCATTATAAACGAATGAAAGTACACCCTGATACTAAAGCGCAATATTGGGAAGAAGACTACAGCTTTTTGGAGGGGTATGCGGGCATTGCCTTGGTGTTATTGGGTTTTTTAGATCAGGAAACCAACACCGACTGGGAACGTGCCTTACTGCTAGACATTGCTTGATAACTATAAGTTTGAATACCTAACCTCTCACCCAATGAAAAAAACTAACCAACCCAAAAAATACCACATTCGCTCCCTCGATTATTATGTACTGAGAACCCCTCTCTTGCCTTTTAATTCTTTTCCTGAGGTGGAGGCAATTGATATTGAAAAGCTATTAGAAGATCCGCTAATTCGAGAAGCCATTTATCTGTCATCCCCCACGTTATTAGAGGCATTGCAACAATGGATTAAAAATGGAGTAGAAAGCCCAAAAGAAGAAGAAAAGCTGAAAATCTCATTGTTGAAATATCTGTTTCGAATGTCGTTTCGCCCCACACCTTTTGGGCTGATGGCTGGAGTATCGATAGGCAAGTTTGGGTCTCAAACCCAGGTGACATTTGCCGAAAGTCAACACAACCAACGTCATACTCGACTCGACATGGGTTTTTTGGGCAACTTTGCCATTCAATTAGCCGAAAACACAGACATCAAACCACACCTAAAATATTACCCTAATCCTACCTTGTATCAGATAGGAGACTATTTGCGCTATATCGAGTATCGTTTGCAAGACAAAGGCCGCACCTTGCATCTGGTAGACGTAGAAGACTCCGAGTTTATCCAACTGGTAGTACAACATGCCCAAAAAGGGGCAACCATCAAGGCTTTGGCCGACTTATTTGTTGATGAAGAAACCACCCAGGAAGAAGCGGTTGAATTTATTGAAGCGTTGATTGAGAGCCAGGTTTTGTTGAGCGAGTTAGAACCCACCGTGACTGGGGAAGAGTTTTTGGGCAGATTGATTAAAATTCTTGAAAAACTTCCTGCCAAACAACAGGTGACCCAAGCGTTAAGGCAAATTGCTCAGCAAATAACGGCGATTGATCAGCAACCACTAGGTGTTGATGTAGCGCGTTATCGTCAAATCCAACGTGAGATTGAGGCATTGACTAAAGAAATCCAAGAAGATTCACCTCCCCAAAAAATATCGCCAAGAGAGTTGTTTCAGGTGGATATGCAAAACGCAGTTGTTCAAAACACCTTGCATCCGCAAGTAGCCGAAGAAATAGCCGAAGCGGTAGAGTGGTTGATGTTGATAAGAGGTGCATCACCCAATATGGACTTAGAGAGTTTTAAGGTAGACTTTAGGCAAAAATATGAGCAGCAAGCGGTGCCATTGCTCCAGGTACTGGATAACGAAGTAGGCTTAGGATACCCAATAAAACATCAGGACTCGGCCGACTTTACCCCTTTGGTAGATGACTTGGTGCTGATCAAAAATGGAAGGACAGCCAATTCTGCTTTAGAGCTAAGCCAATGGACTAATTACTTGCAGCAAAAGTACTATGAGGCTTTACACCAGGGAAGAGCCAACCTGGAATTGTCGAAGCACGAATTAGAAAAGTTATTTAACCGCCCTGACGATATTAAACTCGCCCCGACTTTTTGTTTTTTGGGGAGTGTATTGGCTTCTTCGTCCGAAGCGGTAGATCGTGGAGAATTTCAAGTAGCAGTTACCTCCGCAGGAGGCGCATCGGTAGGTAAAATACTGGGGCGCTTTTGTTATGAAGGGGAAGAGCTTACCGATTTACTCAAACAAACTTTTGAGAAAGAACAAGCGGCTTATCCTGAAGCGGTTTTTGCGGAGGTTGTACATTTGCCAATGGCCAGGCTAGGCAATGTATTGCAACGGGCTGTATTGCGGGACTATGAAATTCCGGTAATGGCTACTGCTGCGGTAGAAGAGGAGTATACCATTACACTAGACGATTTGTGGTTAAAAATGCAGGGCGATCGTTTGATTTTGTTTTCCAAAAGATTGGGAAAAGAAGTCATTCCTCGCTTGAGTTCGGCCCATAACTTCGAAATGAAGTCTATTCCAGTATATTATTTTTTGTGTGATCTGCAAGCTCAATTTGCCGATGGGGTCACCTGGAGTTGGCTGCACCTGCAAAACGCAGACTGGTTGCCCAGAGTTACTTTGGGTAAGGCTATTTTGAGCAAGGCGCGCTGGAAAGTAAAAGCCGAAGATTTAAAAAAGATTCGAGAAGCTGAAGATGCCCAAAAGGTAGACAAAATGCAGGCATTGCGTACCAGGTTACAGATTCCCCAGCAGGTAACTGCGGTTTTTGGAGACAACAAATTACCCTTGGACTTATCTCAACTGTGGCCTGTCAAAATATTATTGAGTCTGTACAAATCTTCGCAAAATGCCATACTAGAAGAGTCTTTGTTTAGCGAACAAAACTTATTGGCTCAAGGACCAGCAGGTGGTTTTACTAACGAAATTGTCGTGCCTTTTCATTATACGGCCAATGCCAGCGAAGAAAATGCTTATAGACTCACTTCTGAGGACTTGTTAGCTTCTACCCATCAGCCCATTACCCGTGAGTTTCCTTTAGGGTCAGAATGGTTTTACATCAAAATATATTGTGGTGCCAAAATAGCTGATCAAATCATTACCCAGGCCATCAAACCAGTTGCTGATCAACTGTTGTCAGAACAAATTATTGAGGAGTGGTTTTTCCTGCGTTACATAGATCCAAAAAACCATTTAAGAATTCGTTTCAAAGGCCAGGGAATGTTTTATGCTCAAGTCATTGCCTCGTTACATCAGGCGTTGGACCCTTTTGTAACGTCTGGCTTGGTGAGTAATTTCCATACCGATACTTATGTGCGAGAAGTAGAGCGGTATGGGGCCACTACTATGGAGCTTTCAGAGAAACTGTTTTTCCACGATAGTGAGATGGTTGCTCAAATTCTGAGCTTGTTTGAAGGCGAAGAAATAGAAGAGTTTCGTTGGTTATTGGCTTTGCGTGGCGCAGACGCTATTCTGGCCGATTTTGGTTTGAATTTGAGCCAGCGTTGTCAAATGATGGAAAGTATGAAAGATAATTTTGCTCAAGACTTCAACTTTACCGATAAATCGGCCAAAAAACAGCTGAGTCAAAAATATCGGGAGGCGCGTACCAAAATAGAAGACATAATGGTGGAAACTTATGACAACACCCATCCCTTGGCAGCAGCTTTTGATTGTTTTCATCAGCGTTCGCACCGCTGGAAGGACGTAGTTCAGGACATTCGCGCCAAGTGTGAGGCTTTGGGCGAGCAAAATAAACTGAATACGATGTTACCAAGTTATATCCATATGATGGTTAACCGCTTGTTGCGCTCCAAACAGCGTATTCACGAAGTAGTACTGTATGATTTTTTGTTTCAGCACTATCGTTCTGCCATCGCCAGAGCTAAAAAACAAAAAAAGGATCAAGCAGCAATGACCACTGAGAATCGTTAAAGCGCTAAAACATTTCTTATGATTCGATCAGCTATTGCATAAGCGTACTCTCATAAAGTGCAAACTTTTATACCTGGAGCTCACAAGGTTTTTTTTATTCTTTATACCTAATTATACCAATATGCTGACCCAAACTTTTAAAAAAATAGTGGCCTTCATGATTTTGGAAAGAGCCAATGAATTGCTGGAACGCCCCGCCAACAATGTAACCTATTGCAAAAAAATGCCTTTACACCCCGATGACTGTAAATACAAAGATTTTAGAAATTTATCTTCTATGACTGATATCAGCATTTCTACACTTACTCGGTTGTTTAAACACGATGCCACCGCCACTTGTTTGGGTAAATTACATACCCTCACTCAAGAAAAGATTGTACAGTTTTTAGGCTGCGAAGATTGGCTTACGCTGGAAAAGATTGTTTTTGAAAAAATGATAGAGACAAAAGGCTTGTCTCCATCACCTTCCTAAATATAGCAAGAGGTTACCAATGCTTGCCAATCACGTTTAGGATTTCTTCATGTATCAGACCACTGGCTACGATTTCACGACCAAAAATGTAGTCATTACCACCGTCAAAAGTGCTTACCGAACCTCCAGCTTCTTGTACCAGTAAAGCCCCTGCGGCTACATCCCAAGGCTTGAGGTTATATTCAAAAAATCCCTCAAAGCGGCCACATGCCACATAAGCCAAATCTACAGCTGCAGAGCCAAAGCGGCGTAAACCATGGGTGTTTTGCATAAACCCATTCAAAATGCTGAGGTATTGCTCCATTTTCTCAAAATTGTAATAAGGAAACCCGGTAGCCAGCAAGCTCTCGCCTAAAGTATCAGCACGAGATACGTGAATTTTGGCTTGATCCATATAAGCTCCGCCGTCTTTCCAAGCATAAAAACACTCACTGCGATTGATCTCCAATACTACTCCAGCTACTACTTCTTTGGCTTGCATAAGCGCAATACTAATGGCAAATACTGGCAACCCGTGCAAAAAGTTAGTTGTGCCATCCAGAGGGTCAATCACCCAATGATATTCCTTATCCGAAAGTTGATGATTTTGTGGGTCTTCTTCAGATACAAAACCCGCTTCGGGAAGCACCTCATGCAATGCCTTGATAAGGCTTTGTTCGGCTTTTTTGTCTACATAAGACACTAAGTCGTTTTTGCCCTTATACTCTATGAACGAACGGTCAAAGTTTTGAAGCTCAGTTCGGATAAAATAGCCCACATCCTTGGTAACTTGGGTTACTTCTTCGGTAATCTTTTGTAAATCCATGTTGATTGTATGGTTTTGTTGCCCAATAGTTTTTTTAAGTGCTATAAATAGTTGAGTTATTATTCAGTTGATAGTGAGATGCTTAGTGAAACGATAGAGCCATCGTGTAGCGTCTATTTGGTACAAATTACATAGTACTCATCATTTCTGAAGCATCCCGGTTTTGCCACCAGTAATGCGTTTGACAAACAAAGTAAGCAATAAGCCCACCGCCAAAAAAGCGGCAAGTCGGCCGATGTAGTCACCATATTGCACATAAATAGTGATTTTTTGACTAAGCGGAACCCGCTGTTTCAACACCGCAGGAGTATTATACGCCGACTTTTGCAATACCTCACCAGTTACATCTATAAACCCTGAAGTGCCCGTGTTGGCACAAAAGGCAATGGCTCTGCGCGTTTCGATGGCCCGCAAACGTGTGTAAGCAAAATGCTTACGATGTCCTTCAGTATTGCCCCACCATCCATCATTGGTAATCACTGTTAAGAGCTGGGCATTTTTGTTGACGTATTCTGTGGTAAAACCTCCATGTAAAGACTCAAAGCAAATCAAGGGTGCTACCCGCGTACTATCTTGAGTCTGGAAGATGCTACGCTCTTTTTGAGTGCCATACGACCCTGTGGTACCTCCCAAGTCAATGAGCCAAGCGCCAAGAACAGAGAAAATTTCGGGGTAGGGGAGCGTTTCTACGCCAGCGACGAGTTTCGATTTATGGTAAAATGCAGGTTTTTGCTGGGCTCGCAGCCAAATGGCAGTGTTGAACACATCGTAGTATTTGTTGAGCGTAGTATGCAACCGAGCGGTAGGGGTAGTAGCCGATCTGCCGTAAAACCGAGCTGTAGTGGCACCCGTCATCAACGATAGTTGAGGGTTTTTGCTAAGAAAAGTATTGATTGAACGAAATACGCCATAATTGGATAATTGGGGCTCTATGTATTGTTCATCAAAAGCGGTTTCGGGAAAGAGCAGTATTTGGGTTTGGGGAGTGATCACCGACTTGGCCTGTTTGATAAATTGCTTCAGTTGTACCCGATAAGGGATGAAATCTTTGTTATTGCGAAATTTCTGAGTGTAAGGGTCAATATTGGGTTGCACCAAGGCCACTTCTACAGTAGCACGCTTTACGTTAGCAAAAGAAGGCTTGATCAGTAAAGAAGCCACGGTTGGAACCAACACTAGTAACCCAAGGTAAAAGGCATACAAGCGGCGATTATGCTTTAGGGTACTTTTCACTATAAAATACCCCAATAAATTTAGGCATAGTACCCAGAGCGAGCCTCCTAATACCCCTGTGTATTCATACCATTGCACCCAAGTAGTAGTTTGAGCAAAAGCATTGCCCAGGGTAAGCCAGCTCCACGAAATATCCCAGTGCAAGTGCAAATACTCAAAGCTGAGCCAATACAGCACAAAAGTAAAGTAGCCGTAGTTGTTGTTGAGGGCTTGGCGCGTGATTCGGTAGCACATAAAAGGCAGCGTCATCAACAGTGCATTCAGGATAATGGCTGCTATAGCTCCAGGCACCGTGGCCATCGCCAACCACCAGGTAGTCAGGGCGTTCCAGCCTATCATGATGAGTAAGCAAACCAACCAGAATTTCAAACCACCCCGTTTTTGCGGAACAATTTCAGCTTCAATCATAAGAATAGGCACAAAACCCACCAGCAAAAATATAGGGTATACCTGCCAGCTTAGCCATAGGGCAATAATACAGATCAAGGCTAAAATTGAGATTTTTTTTATGGGAATTGACGTGGCGTGGCTCATAAAACCAGTGTACTTGAGTTGATTGTTCGAATAACCGGATGCAAAGGTAAAAGGTTAAGCACAAAAAGCAGGGGAAATGCTAAAGAATGCTAATTTCTTATTAAAAAAGCAACTATTTAAGCCCGTGTAGCATCATTGATGCAAAAAATCATTAATTTGATTTTAGAGCTTGTGTAAAATTCACCCTTCACATCTTTTGTGTGACTTTAACTACCAATATTTTGCTAAATTTATCAGCAATAGCATTGCCCCGATGCATCGGGATTTGCAACTATTCCTTCAAAATTTAACGCATCTTGATAGTAAATTCACTACAAAATCTAGTAAAAACGGAAATTTAAACAAGCTCTTATATAAATCACCCTTAAACTACCATTACACAATGAAGAATAAAATTTTACCCCTCTTTGCTCTATTATTAATGGCGGCTTTTACCGCAGGTGCTCAAGGAATCAACTTTCAAAAAGGCAACTGGGCGGATATCAAGGCCAAAGCCAAAGCTGAAAACAAACACATTTTTGTAGATGCATTTACTACTTGGTGTGGACCTTGTAAATGGCAATCCAAAAAAATATTTCCTCAAAAAGAAGTAGGCGACTTTTTCAACAAAAACTATGTATCCTTTAAACTGGATATGGAAAAAGGCGAAGGCTTGGCATTTGCCAAAAAATACAAGGTACGTGCGTATCCCACCTTGGTATACTTTAATCCTCAGGGCGAAATGGTGCACAAAACGGTAGGCGCTTATCCTGCTAAAAAACTATTAAAGCAGGCTAACAATGCCTTGAACCCTGAAACGCAAGTGTATACGCTTCAACGCAAATTTGAAAAAGGAGAAAAAAGCAACGCATTTTTAAAGCAATACATTGAGGCATTGTCTACTGCTTACGAAGACTATAGCAAGCCTGCCGATATGTATTTAGCACAGTTGGGCCAAGATAAGTGGGCCACTGCCGAAGGCTGGAAGTTTATCAGCAAATATGTACGTAAATCTTCTTCAGAAGCTTTTGAATACGTAATGAAAAATCAGGCGAAGTTTGTAGCAGCCGCCGAAGGTAAAGGAAAAGTGGAAAAGTACATTGCCCGAGTGCTTACCACTGATATGCGAAGACTGGCTCGCTCCAAAAACAAAGAAGAATTGGCAAGTTTCAAGAAGAAATTGAAAGATGCATTTGGCAAAGATGCGGATAAGCACATTGCCAAGGCAGAGTATATGTTTTATGCTCGAGACAAAGAGAAGGGTATGCAGTATGCTTGCAAATACTTTGATAAATATTGCGATAACCATTACGAGTTTAACAGTATTGCCTGGAACTACTACAAAAAATATGACGATACCCAACGCCTGGAAAAAGCTTTGGCTTGGGCCAAGCAATCAGTAAAACTGAAGAAAGCCTCATTCAATACCGATACTCAAGCGCACATATTATTTAAGCTTAAGCGCTACAAAAAAGCCAAAAAAGTAGCCGAAGAATCAATTGAGCTAGCTAAAAAAGCCAAGCAAAATCCCAAAGAAACCGAAGCGTTGTTGGCAAAAATCAACGCGAAGTTATAGTATTTTTTAAGCTTTCTTGAGTTAAAATTTAAGAGCCTGTTTCTTGCGAGAGACAGGCTTTTTTTATTGTCTCATAATCATTTTCTTTTAGGCTTATGCAACTCCTTGCCGTCAATTAATATCACTGAGTTTAGTACAAATAACTCTCAAACCATATAACATAATGAACAATAAGTTATTAAGCGCCCTTGTGTTGCTGCTAGCGACTTCTTTTGCTGTAGCCCAAGGAATTCAATTTGAAAACGACACTTGGGCCAAGGTAAAAGCAAAGGCTAAAGCCGAAAATAAGCACATTTTTGTGGATATATACACTACTTGGTGTAGACCTTGTGTATGGCAATCCAAAAAGATATTTCCTCAAAAGAAAGTAGGGGATTTTTTCAATCAACACTTTGTGTCTTTTAAACTGGACGGAGAAAAAGAGGAAGGTATCAACTTGGTTAAAAAATATAGAGTGGCTGGGTATCCTACTTTATTATATTTTAATCCCAATGGCGAATTAGTGCATAAAACTACTAATGCCTCTTCAGCTAAAGTGTTACTAAGTGATGCCAAGCGAGCCTTAAATCCTAAAAGCCAGATATATGCTCTACAAGATAGGTTTGAAAAAGGAGAAAGGGGGGAAGTCTTTTTAAAGCAATACCTGGAAGACTTGTATAATGCATACGAGGATACGAGTGAACCTGCCGACGCATATTTGGCCCTATTGGGTAAAGAGAAATGGACTACGGCCAAAGGATGGGCTATTATTCGAAAATATGTGCGTACATCTTCCTCGCCTGCTTTTAAATACCTGTTGGCAAACAAAGCTAAGTTTGACAAAGTAACTAAGCGCAAAAAAGCTGTTACAAAATACATTAAACGAGTATTTACCTGGGATATGCAAGAAGCTATTCAAGCTAAAGACAAGCAACAATTAGCCTCCTTCAGAAAAGAATTCAAACAAGCATTAAGCAAAGAAGCGGACAAGCATATTGCTCGTGTGGCCAATAAAAGAAATAGTTTTGCCTGGAAGTATTACAAAAAGTACGATGATGCCAAAAGCTTGAAAAGGGCTTTAGTCTGGGCCGAAGAATCAGTAGATTTCCTGAGGGCATCATTCAATACCAATACCCAAGCACATTTGTTATTTAAACTTAAGCACTACCAAGAAGCCAAGCAAGTAGCTGAAGCATCAATTGAGCTGGCTAAAAAGGCCAAACAAAACCCCAAAGAAACCGAAGCATTGTTGGCAAAAATCAACGCGAAATTATAATCCCTTTTAAGTCTTATTTAAGCAAGATTTGAAGGTCTGTTTCTTACTAAGAGACAGGCTTTTTTTGATAAATCGGCTCCATTTTAAAAAGCCCTCAGGTATAGGGTTGTGTAGGTTGTTATCAATTAAACATTAAAATATGAAAATCACCCTCTATACCCTAGCCATCATAGGTTGGTTGACTCACCCCACCATTGCCCAAGGAATCAAATTTGAAAAAGGCTCCTGGGCTGAAATAAAAACCAAGGCCAAGGCCGAAAACAAGCACATTTTTGTAGATGCCTACACTACGTGGTGTGGCCCTTGCAAATGGCAATCCCAAAAAGTATTTCCTCAAAAAGAAGTAGGCGATTTCTTCAACAAACGCTTTGTATCTTTCAAACTGGATATGGAAAAAGGGGAAGGCCCTGCTTTTGCTAAAAAATACAAGGTAAGTGCCTATCCTACTTTATTGTATTTTAACCCCCAAGGCGAGGTAGTTCATAAAATTGCAGGAGCGGCACCAGCTAACATATTGCTGAAACTAACGGCAGATGCATTGAATCCTGAAACCCAGGTTTTTACTTTACAACGTCGCTTTGAAAAAGGAGAAAAGAATGATGAGTTTCTAGAGAAGTACATCAAAGCCTTAAAAGCAGCTTTTGAAGATATTGCTGAACCTGTTAAACTATATTTGAGCCAGTTGGGTAAAGACCAATGGGCTACCACCAAAGGTTGGAAGTTTATAAGTCAATATGTTGAAAAACCCTCGGCAGAAGCTTTTGAATATGTCCTGAAAAACCAAGCTAAGTTTGAGCAAGTGGCCAAGAAAAAAAAGTCTGTGAAAAATTATATTGAGAAGGTTTTAGAAGTTGACATGAAAAAGGTAGCGTTTTCTAAAAATAAAAGTGAGGCTCAATTAGATTCACTCAAACAAAGACTAAAAGAAGTGTTTACTGAAAAGAAAGATGTTGAAAAGCTCTTGGCCAAAGCCGATTTTTGGTTTTTTTATCTTGATAAGGATAAAGAAAAAGCTTTTCGATATGTGCTCAAATATTATGATAATTATTGCGATGATGCCGCAGATCTAGGTGGTATGGCAGCTCGGTATAGTATAATTACCAGTGATCCTAAAAAACTGGAAAAAGCACTGGCTTGGGCCGAAAAATCAGTAAGGCTAAAAAAGACCTGGTATAATACCAGTACCCAAGCGCGCTTATTGTATAAGCTCAAGCGCTATCTGGAAGCCAAAAAAGTGGCTGAAGAGTCTTTGGCCTTGTCCAAAAAAATAGGAGGCGATTTGGGGCAAACCCAAGCCTTGCTAGAGAAAATTAGTGCGAAACTGTAGCGCTTCAACCGATAAAATCAACACAAAGAGGTGATCTCGTATTTAAGACCACCTCTTTTGTTTTATTTCATCTTACACCACAAAAACTTACGGTCATATACCCCACCTACCAGCAAATTATCCTTGTATACTGCCGCTACACTAGACCCCGAAAGTGAAGTGCCATCGTTCAAATATATTTCGGATACCTCGTATTGATTATCGCCTTTTACCGTGATTTTAATGGCTTGAGAAGGCGATTTTTTCTTTGGGTCTTTGGCATGGGCGGCATATTTAAGCATTTGTGGGTGGCATCCCAGCCATAAATTTCCTTGAGCATCTAGTTCTATATTATCTCCAGCAGTACCTATGGTTACCGAAGTCACTTTCTCAATGCTATTGTCCGCTTTGCGGTCAAATATCAGTACCCGACGGGTAGAAGGGGAGGCCAAATACAGTTTCTTTCCATCTGGGCTTACATTGATGCCATTGGCATAAGTAATGTTAGATGAAACCGTTTTCATCGTTTTACCATCATAATAATTGACATACCCCAGTGGAAGTCGCAAGTATTCTTCCATGGTGCGGCCAAAGCCTTTGGTAAAACCGTGGTCATTGGTTACATAAAACTCGTTTTCACCTACGGCCACCACATCGTTGGGCGAAGTCATCAATTCGTGCTGAATGGTATTGAGGTGTACCAGTTTTTTGCCCTGTACTTCAAATCGTTCGATACTTTGAATGGTATTCTTTTCGGCGTGATTGACGGCAAAGAGTAATTGCTTGCCTGACTTGGCCCGGTAAAAATAAATGCCATGTGGATGAAAATCTTTCTTAAAATTGGGTAGCATATTTACTGGCGCTTGAGCAGGATTGTTCAAATCTACCCAATAAATCGTACCCTGTACTGGATTTTTTTTGTCTTGAAAAGTAGCTCGGCGCTGATCGGCCGAGACATAGGCAATTCCAGTGGTTTGGTCGATAGTAATATCTTCGGCTCCCCCCAAAATAGGCACTGATTTTTCGGTACCTGTAAAATGAGGCTTGATTGTTTTAAAAACTCCAGCTACATATAGCGTGTTTCCTACCATAAACAGTAATCCCACTACTAATGCTAACAATACGCGTCGAATAATTTTTTTTCTTTTCATAAAATTCAAATTGTGTAACTGAATTGGTACTTAGAGCTTGTTTAAACTTTCGTTTAAAGTAAATTTTTTGATGCATTTTGGGATTAGATGCGTCAAATTTTGAGGGAATAGCCTAGCTATTGCTGATAAATTTGATAATATATAATCCCAAAAGACGCAGAAAAGGACTAATCAATGAATTTTAAACAAGCTCTTAATTACTAAGTGTAGGACAAACGATATTTACTTGTCCTACACTTTTTATTTCTCAAAAGCGAATATAAAGGTTATTTAGCTACCTTTCCCCATGCTGGATAATTATCAATATGTACACTGCTAGCCAGTTTGTCTTGCTTGATGCCACTAAAAATATCAAGAAAAAACTTTTTATTTGACTCGTGCAAAAATTCTGATAAGCTTACGTCTGGTTCCCATTCTCTATCCAGCATATTATCGCCTAAGTAGACGCTTCTACCTGATAGCAAACGTGACAAGGTGATATATTTTTGTTGTGCCTCAAGGCTAAAGGCTTTTAAATTGTCGGGAGTAGGAGTAAAGGATGAAGCGGCTTTTTGTAATTCTGAAAGCCATTGCCGATAAGCCCCTGCAAACTGTACCCCGATTTGCTGCATAATATTATTTACTTTTTGCACTACCGAATTGTAGATGCTTAGTCCTGTAGAGCGAATAACAGAGTCATTGCTACCTAAGGTATAGTTACCCACCAACACCGAGTGAGTCCCAGGAACCTCGTAAAGTGTATAAGTTCTGTTTGACATATCACCCGTCATAGAGGGCATAGTAGTGGCAAACCCTGTAGACCGTTCGTCATGAGCATAAAACCCATTATATGCTTTTACCTGGACTGGAAGCTCCCACCATTTTACCAATTTACTTAAAATATTGGCTATGAAAGATCCCTTGACAGGTTGAGGGCCAAAGTATAAACCCAAAGCGTTTAAAAAAGTCTCTGTCCAGCTCATGTCCAACGCACGCACATTGGTACCTGCTCCTGATACAGGATCAAATGTGATCAACTGGATTTGTAGCTGTATATCAGTTTTTAGTTCAGTCCACAATTTAGCCAACATATGAGCCGCGTATATACAACCAATACCTCCACGACTCCACCCCATTAGCACCACCGAAAGCGTAGAATTGCCCTTGCCTTGCTCTTCCAGCTCCTTTTTGGTAGCTAGCACAAACTCCAGAATACTTTGTACATCATCTCTCATGCCCAATCCAGAAAGATTTCCAGCACCTTGTTTTGTTTTACTACTATCAGGTTTACCCGTGCCCAGTCCATTGATCCTCAATACCTTTCCTTGGTTAGGTCGGCTTTTATAATATTCATTCACATAATAACCAAAGCGTGATACGATTTCACCATGTGGATAAGTGTCGCTTGCTACAAAATCAGTTTCATAGTTTGAGCTTGTACCGTTGTAAAAGATGTTTATTAACATAGGATGTTGTTTATGTTGAATTTAATGGATAATACTTTTCTATTGTAAAGAAACGAGGTTAAGAACCATCATTTGTTCAAATGCATAGCGATACTGTGGAACAGTCAACAACAAGCCAAAGGCCAACAGCTAAAAGCTAACAACCAAAGACCAAAAGCTAAAAACCAACAGCCAAAGACACTACTGACTATTTAATAAATAACAAAAATCTCTTTCATAAGCTATAATTCCCGCCTGAGTGCTTGCCAAGGTACTTTCCGTGCTCAGTACATTGCAATCAAACTCTTGCAATACCTTAAAATCCTGACTACGACGCACCCGCATTTTATCGTCATCGGGTTCAAACACAATTCCAGCCGAAGCCAAAGTCGCTTTGTAAGCAAACTGCCGTTGTCCGAAAACAGGCTCCCCACTTAGTTTCATTTGCAAACCATCGATGCCAAAATACTCATATTTGCGAGTAACTTCCCCGTTTTGTTGTTCGTCATAACTCACCCAGCCTACATTGCCTTGGACATACACCGATTCGATCAGTGGTAAGGGAGATTTTACGGTGGAAATGTGTTTGCCAGAGCAATAGAAAATATACTGTACCCCGCCCGTATTTTGAATCAAACCATTAAACACATCAAAGCCAGGTACGAATACTGGGGTTTGCTCAATGCGAATAAAATCTCGGTTGATATCATCTAAAAACAACCAGCGCATATATTCTCCGTCCAGCACTACCAAAATATGATCAATCAAACGATAGCGTCCTGTACCAGATAATTGAAAGTTACTGATCTTTTGAAAATTCCCATTCCCTAAAAAGTGATACAAAGCACCCTCGTGCAAGGCCAGCACATTTTTCTCCCCGGCAAACCAGCGAAGGTTCCCGTTTTGTAGCTCATTGGGCAATTGATTGGGCGTAATGGCATGCTTAAGAGTTACATAGCCTTGGTTGCTGGTATCGTATATCAATGTCTGTCGATTGGTCTCAATCAAGCCTTGGTTTTGCTGAAAAGTAGCCCTTACAATATATTCACCAGCTATAGGTTGGTAAATTTCTTTGATAGATAAATTGCCTGCCGTTACAGTAGGTGCAGGCACTGGCTGGGCAGGTTGTGTACTGGGTACCACAGGTTGCCCTACAATGATCAAAAAACGTTTTCCTTCGGCAAACAAAAGCTCAAATTGTTGCTGAAGCGCCGCATCAGTCAAAGGGGTATAACATTTAGGGATAATGAGGTCAGGGTCATTTACAAAAACCGGGAGCTTACGCACCATGCGCTCTGCCATTGCTTTATAGAGTTTATGAATACCCTTGAAGGGATGTAAGTGCGTCAGCAAATTAAACATCACTACTGCTAAGGCAAAATAATCACTTTCTTTGCAAACGGTACCATGATAGAGGTAATCGCGAATTTCGTCGAGCAATACTCCCGTATGGGTATGAATGGGCGTTTCGTACGCATCTACATCGATAAATTTCAAGTCACCCTGTGGGTTCACCATAATGTTATAGCCACTTAAGTCACCAATGAGGACGTCTTGATTGTGGGCGTGTTCTATGATTTGAGGGAGTTGCTTGGCCAAATCGTTTTTAAACGCAGCATCTATCTGATTGGCTGCGCAATAGTTCTTTTTGAATAGAGCCGCCAAGGGCACAAAGTCGGGGGGCAAATACTCCATCGTAAAGCCCAGTAAACCCTTTTTTTTGTTGGCTTTTTTGCCTTTGAGAGGGTAAATCAGCTCCAATGGCTTTACAAAGTAAGTGTTATCCAATACACTTAGGGCATCTTTTTGGGCTTGCCCCAAATGCGTAACATTTGGATCCAGGTAAATTTTGACTACCTGATTGGGGCGTTCCGGAATTGTCAGGATTTTGCCCTCACCTCCTCGTTTAATTTCATATTTGTCATCAATAGTAATCGTATCGCCGTTTTCAGTAATTGCCTTCATGTGAGGGGAATAGCTTCAATGTTAAGTAATTAAATGATATAACTTCGTTGAACCCGTTTCGCTAAGTTGAAAAAGCCTGAAGTAGCCGTTTAGCAATTTAACCGTCAGCGTAACAGAACCATTGCATCTAAAACTTTACCCGAATAATGCTTACATCATCGGCAGGTAAATACCCATATTTTTTATGCAAAATATTGGCCTTGCGAGTCAGCATGTTTTGGGTATTTTCCATAGAATTATCCAACAACAAAAAATCAATTGGACTAAAACCGTCTGGATTATCGGTTTTGTGAGAACGGAAAGTATCCACCCCATCTGTAGCAATGCTGATTTCCTGTGGATTGTTGACCCGATAAATGTGTTCTTGTTTTTGAAACCATTGGTCAAAACTATGGTTCAAATGGTAAGCCATATAATCGGGCATGTTGTCCTGATCAATTTCGGTAACTTTACCGTCTATAGCCACCATGCCATCACCAATAGCAATGATAAACGCCTGTTTTTGGTTTTCGTCGTATACCATCAAAATCAGCGTGGAGAGTATTTCTACATTTGTAAGCCCCAAATGTTTACGTGCGTCGCGTAGTTCCCAAAACATCTTTTTGAGCATCTTGATCGCTATTTCTTCAGCACTTAGGGGAGGGTTTTCAAACAAAAGCCGTTCTTGTTGAGAAATATCTTTGCTGATTTTTTTGAGCAATTTTCCCATCAAAGCTGAAGCAAAATGAGAATCTTCGCCCGACGAACAACCATCCAGTACTGCGCCCAGATAATAGCTCTCGCCCACATAAGTACTAATTAAAAAATCTTCACAATATACCGGGTGCAATTCCCCTTTTTTAATTACTGAGTAAATTTTCATTGCTTCGCTTTTAGTAGTTGGTGAATCTGTAAACCAACCAAGATTTATTTCGTTCTCTGAAGAATCATTAGAAAACAAAAATTTAGATCATATTACCTGAATTAAGTGATCACCAAAATAATGGCTATCAAACCATGTGACTATTAAAACAGGTGTAACCCAAATTAGCAAAAGCATGAACAAGAACCAAATAGTAAAAATCAGCAAAAGATTAAGCTACGTGTTGCGCCACCACCCTGAGGCTATAGAGTTGGTCATGGACGAAGAAGGCTGGGTAGCTGTAGATATGCTGTTAGACCGATTTTCCCACAATTATTTCCCCATTACTTTTGAAGAATTGCAGACTGTAGTGGCTCAAAATGATAAAAAACGTTTTGCCTTTGACGAAGATCAAACCTACATCAGAGCCAGCCAGGGGCACTCTATTGGGGTAAAGCTGGGCTACAATGCCATAAAACCCCCTGAAGTACTATACCACGGCACCGCCACTCGTTTTGCTAACAGTATTCGGGGGCAAGGCCTCAAAAAACGCAACCGTGACCATGTGCACCTCTCCGCCGATGAAGTCACTGCCAAAAGTGTAGGTTCGCGTCATGGCAAGCCCATTATTTTGATTGTAAATGCCGCAGAAATGCACGCGGATGGCCATCAGTTTTTCTTATCCGAAAATAAAGTGTGGCTTACTGACCATGTACCTGCCAAGTATTTGGAGTTTCCAGAGGAGGAATAACAATTTTCAGGAACTGCAGTTTTGCCTACGCGAGGTGTATGGTTGGCTCCTTTTCTGTTAAGTGAGTTTTCGTTTGTTGGAATGAAAATACATTCAGGAGAAGCATAATCGCCGCAGGAAGCTATTTGTGAGGTGTTTGGTATTGGTCAAACTAGCTTTCAGTACATTACTTGAACACCTCCTGGAATGAAAGAATACAAATGTTTTATGACATTTTGATCTCTTAACTCGGTTTATATTCAATACATCACTACCTGTATAGTCGTCTGAAGTTTTTTACTGAAAAACATATATGTATTATATATTCTGTGCTTAATAGGTTTTATGATATATTATTTTGTTAATGAGTTCTAAGTCAAAACCTGTGCTACCTTAAATTATGCCTTTTTTTTCATAAGCTTACATTACTTGTAAATCAACTTGTTTGGCTTGAACAAGCTTTGAAGGGTGTATAGATTTGCAGTTGTTAGAATAATACCACGAAGTAAATTTTTGGCCATCCTTCCAGTGATCATTGCTTTTTTCAAAATCTAACTAAAATTTACCTCAAAGTATCTGATTAACTATACCACTCACATAACTATTTTAGGGGCATGTCAAAGCACAATATTTGTAAATGGGCATTACACTGGTGCTTCATTTACTTACTAGCTGGATGTACATTATTTGAAAAAGAATTCATCTTACCATTACCAACCGCTCAGCCAGCAACAGAAATCACATCAGGTAGTTTTAAGGCACATTGGGAAAAGGTAACTGGGGCGATGAGTTATGAGATAGATGTGGCTACCGATAAAGAATTTACCCGATTTGTAGAGAATTATCAGGCCAAAAAGATAAATGAGTTATCCATCGTTATTTTGGGGTTGGAAGCAAACACTCCTTATTATTATAGGGTACGTGCCAATATTTCTAACCAAATCTCAAAAAGTTCAAACGTAATTAATATTACTACCGAAGCACTCGATGTACCAGAAGTATACCCGGCAACTGAGGTAATCGCTACTGGATTTAGGGTTCATTGGAAAAAAATGCCCATCGCGACTGCGTATGTGTTGGAGGTTGCTTTGGATGAAAAATTTCGTAATGGAGTAGCTGATTATGATAGTGTAGAGGTACCTTCTTCTGATACTTCTTTTGTAGTAAGCAACGTAACAGTGAATAAGCAGTATTTTTATCGGGTTAGAATCAAACAAGCGAACTCATATTCTGAATACTCTAATGTTCAATCCGTATTTACCAGTACACTCCCTCGCCCTGAAGTATTACCCTCCACTAATATACAACTCACGAGTTTTGTGGCCAATTGGAAAGCAATGCCTGAAGCGTCCTCTTATAAAATAGATGTTGCCTCGGATGCTTTATTTCAGCAAATGCTACCTGGTTATGCAGATAGAGTAGTAAACACCAACAGTGTAGTAGTATCTGACCTTAATGCTAATACTAATTACTTTTATCGAGTGAGAGCAGTGAATGCCGAAGCTACCTCTAATCATTCGGAGCTAATGACGGTGAATACCAGAAACCTGGTAGCACCAATAGCCACCAAGGCCAGCGATGTTCAGAGTGGGAGCTTTCAGGCAAATTGGGAGATGGCCGCCAATGCTGCTTCATACTTGTTGGATGTGGCGCTCGATGAGAATTTTAGCCAAATTCTACCCAATTATAACAGCAAAGCAATTGTGGGTAATTCAGCGCTTATTGAGTCTATAGATGCCAGCACCAACTACTATTATAGAGTAAGGGCGCAGGGCTTAAATGCTGTCTCTGATTACTCTAATACCATCTTGGTGGTTACAGGGTTGTTGCCAGCTCCTGTGGCAGAGCCTGCGTCTAATCAAAAAGTATTTAAATTTACGGCTAATTGGCAAGCCCAAGCCGATATTAGCTCATATTTAATAGATGTGGCTACTGACGCCAACTTTATCAACTTTGTGGCTGGTTATCAAGCCAAAGAAGTAATCGGAACCTCATTTGATGTGAATGAGTTGGGGTTAAGTTTTAGGCAGACTTATTATTACCGATTACGCTCTAAACGCCTCAGCAAAGTATCTGATTATTCCAATGTGATTGAAGTAAAACCTTGTATAGGCAATGGGTGTAAGTTTGCTAAGGTAGACTTTTTAGGAGGATACTCTGGTATTCCTAATTCCAGCGAAAGAGGCCAAACCTTTGTGTATGATGCGCAAGATAGACTTGTGGAGATTTTGTACCACAACAAAACTACCGCAAAAGTAGAAGTAACTTATAATGCCGACAATTCTATCAAAACCGTGGTTCAATTCTTTAATGATAAGCCATATACCGAATTTGCATATACCTACACAGGTGGTTTGCTTACTGCTATCAAAGCAGATCGATTTGACTTGACTACTGGCGTACGCAGTGATTACGAAAGCTGGACTTTTACTTATGACACAAACAACCGGCGTCAATCCTGGACGATTTACAGAAGCACAGGTACATTAAAGTATCAATTTAAGTACACTTACGATGCTAAAGACCGGGTAACCGAAATAAGAAATAGCAGTGATGTTGTGATTAGAGAATATTCATATGATGATAACCTAAGTCCCTTAGCGTTGATACATGCTGACTTATGCTTTTTTATTGCAACCAACCGTGATCAATGGACAAGAGATGCCAGAGCTGAAGATTTTCCCTACAACGAATACCGAGGTTTTATGCCTGTCAACAATGTGATTCGGGAAAAAACCGGAAGCCTTGAACTCTTCATTTTTAAAACCAATAGCAAAGATGTAGGCACGATACAAGATGGATTCTTTTCCGCCACCTATACTTTTTCAGGTTGTGGTTTCTAACTACCTGGTATTCCAGGAATTAAATAAATAGAAGGTATGAGGTCTGTTGGACCTCCCTTTTCAATTACATATTTATCCGTGGGTGGTGGTGTTAAAATGAAATGTCACCGCCAATTATTGCAAGATGGGGCAAGTTTTTTTGGTGACTTGCCATTTAAATGCTTTCTAGTCATCCCCATTCGTGCTAAATGTGGTATTGCCCACATTAGCTCTAATTGCTTTGACGATCTCCACTCTATTGGTTGCTAGTTTTTTTACAAACGCTGGGCTTACATTGAGACCCTCTTTGTGCTTAGACGACCATAATATGATCTCTACCAGGATTGGAATCAGGTCCTTTCCTTTTTCGGTAAGCGTGTATATTTTCTGAGTTCGCTGTTTTTCATTGGTTTTTGACTGAATAATTCCAGCGTTTTCCAGTCTTTTGAGCCGATCAGACAAAACGTTCGTGGCAATGCCTTCCTCTGAAGTTAAAAACTCCTTATAAAACTTTTTTCCCTCAAATACCAAATCTCTAATAACGAGCAAGGTCCATCGATCACCAAGATATTCAAGGACATAATTTACCAAAGAATCTGACCTAAAATTATTTTTTTTCATAAACACTTGTTTTTTGCAAGTAAATGTACCTATATTTGCATTGCTTGCAAAAAGCAAGTGAAATAAAATTCATTCAAACACATCTAAATAACATAACAATGGATACATTAAAAGTAGATTTTGAAAGACTTAAAAAATCGAGCTGGACTGAAGAGGAGACCAGAAATGCCGAAATAGTGAGTGACTTTGTACAGCATTTGATGAACGATCATGATTTTGAATACATCAAAAAAAAGTATGGCAACCACCCATACCGACAACATAACCAAAGCATGGTAGATGGTTTGACTGGTGTACTAAAGGTGGTTTCCAATTTTGCCAAAAGATATCCCGATTATGTATATGATGTAAAGCACATTTATGTAGACGGGCCATTTGTAACAGTTCATTCTCATGCGACCAATAACCGAAAACACCGAGGCAATCCTCAAAAAGGACTCAATATTATGGACATCTGGAAAGTAGAAGATGGACTTATTACCGAGCACTGGGATGCCGTGCAACCAATCCACGGTTCTATGCGATTTCTTTTTTGGATGATTGGAGGGAAGTTTAGAAACAAGAATACCTATTTCTAGAAAACAGTTTTTAAGTAAAGGTTCAAGGATTTAAAAACACCATCAAAAAAGAAAGAAGATGCATAAACTAGGAGAAGCTACCGCTCAGGCAACCATCAACGCCAACATTGACTCAATCAACATTTCAGAATGGCTCTTTAATATCAATTCCGATGAGTATGCGGCCTGTGCAGAGGGGCATCAAAGTGCTGCTCAAGGCACGCTCCCTTCAGGCAAAAGAGTATCGATGAATGTAGAGTTTGTGGCGGGTTTTTTTATGATTCAGCACTACATCGAAACCATTTCTAAAAAAGATCGGGTTTTAACCGTTTCGCCAAATACGGTACTTTGGTTGGACGATGAAAAATATGTCTTGTTGCAAATTACCTGGGAATTAAAAGTGGAAAAGAAGAGTGATAATGCGTGTACACTTACCTGTAAAGTAACTTCTGAAACTGAAAACGAGGCGTTTATCCACGCAACCCACGAACGCACCAAAGGCGTAGACCCAGCTAATGCCCCTTTTCAGTTACATATCAATGAAGAAACCCCATTGTTTGCTAAAGACATCGAAGCCAAAGCATTGGCAGGAGTGTGGGCATAACCATCCAATTTTCTGATTGATTATATATAAATGCTCATGAGGGCATATAGCCCTCACGTCATTTATATATTACTAAAACTAGTATAGTTAAGCCGTAAACAAGGGGTGATTTGAGAGAAGAGACACTTTTAAAAACAGTGGTTTTCTTTTTATACTTATTAGGGCAAAATCAAGGTAAACGGCTGATAAATTCCATCCTGATCATCTTGCCTCAGGGTATTTTTTTCTTTGATTTTCTTTTTCTTTTCAGTGAGATGAAGGGGGGCTGAAGGGGTATGAAGTAACTTTGAAGAGGATATGAAGTGATTTTGAAGGGGAAGTAAAATAGTCAATGATGGCTTAACTCCTGTAATATTGACAATACAACGAGAGATTGGTTTTATCCAAACATTATTTTCTGTTAGAAACCACCTCTCTTGATGTTAATATTAATTTCTTAAAACTCATGCATCAACAACAAAGCTTAGAACAGAATAACGTTTCTAACCCCCAGCAAAAAGGCTCGATTCAGGCAAAGCACAAATCAGTTCAAGCCAAACAACACTCCATCCAGGCCAAGCATAAGCCGATTCAGGCCAAACAGCGCCCCATTCAAGCCAAACAAAAGCCAATTCAAGCCAAGCAACGCCCTGTGCAGCGTAGTACTGCTGGGCGACCTCAAGGCTCGGCCAAGTTTCAGGAAATAGCCACTACTATGGGCCAACAACACGGAGTAGATACTACCCAACTCAAAGCTACTCATAATTCGCCCTTTCCAGATACCGTCAATGCTGAGGCTACCATTCAGGGCAATAAGATTGACTTTGCCCCCGGCAAAGACACCGAAGCCAATATAAAACACGAAGTAGCCCACGCCATAGACAATGCCAAAAATGGCACGCCCAAAGGCGACAAAACGGTGAATGGACAAAATGTAGATACCACCCGAGAGCAAGTGGTAGATAATATGGCGGCCCAACCTTTGCAGCTTAAGCAAGGTGAAAATACATCGCTCTCTGAGCTATCGAATAATGCTGAACCTATTCAGCGTATTATCAACACTAAAGTAAAAGGGGTAATCATTGGGCGGCGCGCCGTGTACGATCATAATGGGGCCCAAGCTGGGTTCTTACCTAGTGGGACTATCATCACAATTGCCGATAACACTCAACAAATGAGAATAGGACGTAAAAATAAGAATGTATACCATATTCTGAGTCTTGGCAGTAAGCTAAAGCGAGCACGAAGAGGAGTGGATCTGAATAATTTATACATTGTAGAAGGAGGAATCAGAGAGAATGAAAATAGACAGCCAGACAGCCTTAATGCAGATGCAGGTTCTAGTAATGTAAATATTGTAGGTACTGCGGATGATTGTAACGCTTGCTGGAACTGGGCTTTGACAGGAACTGTGCCTGGTGCCTCTGTGTCTAAGTCTACTGCGATGTTTAGTTATGTGAGTAGTCAAGTACCTGAGAGTGTTGGAGGATTTGATATGCACGCCCAGATGCTTGAACTCGAAGGGCGTGAAGCCACTGACGAAGAAATTTATAATATGGCTACCGGCGAACTTTCACCGCAGGAAAAAGCTCAGTTTGATAATTTTAAGGATGATTTAGATGCAATAGTACAGACACTTAGGAATGCTCGAAATGGACAATTACCTGCTAGACGTAATGCGACCAAGGAGGCAACTCGACAAATAATGATTAAAACAATTGAGAGTTATGGTATGCGTGTGTTGCCACTCAATACTCCTAATACTTGGAAAATTTGTATGCACGAGCGCATAGATAAGATTGGCTATGAGCATTGGTGGATTAAAGATCCAAATGGATTGTTAGTTGAAACATTTCCTGATTTACATGAACGTCAATATGTTGGATCAGGCGCAAATGAAGCAGATAATGAGCAAGAACACCGCTCAGCAGAAGGAACAGGTGCAGATAGACGTTATGTCGCTATGAATGTATTTCGTATTCCTGTAGCCGATCTTACGCCAATGCACTATCAAAAAATGAGGGCTGATGGAAAGCTTGCTTAAGATACTCTTAAGCAAATACTTGGAACTGTAATAGCTTAAAGTAGCCTCGATAGGTTTAAAAACTTGTGGGGCTAAATAAATATACAGAGACACTACGATTGCATTAAAAGCACAGAAACGTAGAACAATGCCAATTTCAGCTATAGCCAATATTTGACTAGTGTGTTACTTTCCTTTCGCTATTCAAGATATTTCAAAGAGTATCTCCCGACTGATTTTGCGTAGCAAGGTACATAGACTAGCCAAAAGCCAACGTTTATCAGTTGGGAGATTGTTCTTTATTTCTCAACCATTTGGTTGTCAAAATAAGGATACCTAAAACAAGGAACCCTTGAGCTAAATATCTATCAAGTGTTCATATTGTTGTTGATCAGAGGTAATGATGGCCTCTCTGAGGGCTTCTTTCCAAAGGGCTAACTGGGGATGCTGGGCCACATCTATTTGGTCTAAAATCTCTCTTATTTTTGTGAGATGATAAAACTCATATTCCTTTATTTGGCTGAGGTAGGGGCTCAGAAAAGCTTTATCTTCTGGGCCTAGCGCAATGTCTAAGGTTTGGGTATAGGAAGATTGGTTTGTTGGCAGCACCTCAAGCGATGCTTCGTTGGCCAAAGGCAGAGTAAACCAAAAGGTGCTGCCCTGTCCTACCACAGAATCCACCCCAATACGGCCTTGGTGGGCATCAATCACCATTTTACAAAAGGCCAGTCCTAGTCCAGTCGACCCCTGGTGAGCATTGACCTGATGATAAGGCTCAAAAATAGCCTGTTGTTGTGCAGGGTTTATCCCTACACCTTGGTCAATCACCTGCACTTTTATCTCTTGGGTGGCCGCCAATACTTCGTATTTGAGGGTAATGCCACTGTTTTCTGGGGTAAATTTTACCGCATTGTGGAGCAGGTTCATCAGTACTCGTGATATGAGTTGACCATCGAGCAACAGGTGTACATCTTGGGTAGTTACTTGGAATAGTTTGATATTTTTGGCTTGGGCAAACCACTGTACTTGCTCTAGAGCGTTGCTGCCTAATTGGTGCAAAGACTGGCTAGAGGTATTGAGCGATATCCTTGTTTGGGTGTATTTTTGAGTATCCAACATATTCAAGATAAGCAAATGCATACGTCGGGCGGCTTGGTAAATGGCCGAAAGATAAGAGTGGTTGGGCTGATCGGCCGAAAGCCCCATAATGGCCTGGAGTGGATTTTTGAGGTCATGGGCAATCATGCCTACCAGGCGCTCCTTAAAGCTATCCAACGCTTTGAGCTCCTGCAAGGCCTGCTCTAAGGCTTTATTTACTTGGCCAAGCTTATGATTACTCCTTTGCTGCACCCGATAAAACAAAAACAAAACTATTATCAACAATCCACTCAAGACTAACCCCATGTAAGTAGCTTGTTGGGTGGTTTTTCGTTGGCGAATATCGGCTTGCATCGCTTGTTCCTTTTGGACCTGTACTTGTTTGAGAGAGTCTTCGCGTTTTTGGGCAGCATATTGGGTTTCCAGGCGGGTAATTTTTTGAATATTTCTTTTGTTCAACAGGCTATCTGCCATTTGCTTAAACAATATATAATTTTCCAGAGCCTTTTGGGGTTGTCCCATCACTTCATAAACTTTTGCCAAATATTCGGCTCCATCCCTTACGTTGGCTGGTACTCCAGTCTTGGCAGCGGTTTCTATCCCTTTTTTGAGTGACTTTAGTGCTTGAAGGTAGTCTTTTAACCAAAAGTAAGCAATCCCCAAATTTACCTCTGCCTCGGCTGACAAGGCTTTTTGCCCCAAGGTTTTTCTTATGGTCAAAGCTTTTTCAAAAAAAGATTCCGCTTTTGAATATTGTTTTTGCTGCAAAGCTGCCTTACCAAGTCCCAGGTAGCTTCGTGTGATCCCCCATTTAAGGACCATCTTTTGAGAAACATCCAGCGCTTTTTGGTAGTAAACCTCTGCTTCCTGATAATCTCCTAACTGTAAATAAATGGCGCCTACACTGGAGTAACCTTCTGTAACTCCCTTTTGATATTTGAGCTGAATGAAATCTTTGAGCACCTGTTGGTAAAGCTTTAGGGCCTTTTGGTAATCACCTTGTAATCCATAAATAGAACTAATCCTCTGGGTAGCTTTAGTTACCCTTAATTGATTACCACTTTTTTGCTCTATTTTAAGCGATTGATAGAAATATTTCAAAGCAGTGGGGTAGTCCCCCTGACGTCGGTAAATCCTCCCCAGGTTACTGTATAAAATTGCAAGTTTTCTTTTGTTGCCCATCTTTTTGGCGATCACCAGTGCGCGCTTAAAAAACTCCAAAGCCTTTTGATAGCTCCCTTGTTCATCATAAACAAGCGCAATGTTAGCATAACTAGTAATCAGCCCATCTTGGTGTTGACTCTTCAGCGCTATTTTGAGGGCTTTATGGTAAAGCGTTAATGCTTCAGAGTAGTTCCCTCTCTCTACCTGAATGTTTCCTATACTATTATAAGTTTCAGAGATACCCTTTTGATTGGCCATGGCTATTTCTAACCGCAACGATTGTTGAAAAAACTCTAGGGCTTTCTCATACTTTCCCCATCGTTTATAGATCAGCGCCATATTATGAGTACTGGCCGCCATTCCTTCCTTGTCGTCAATTTGGGTTCTTATTTTCAGTGCCTGCTGATGATAATGCAAAGATTTGTCCCATTGGCTTTGGTAATAGTAAACCAAGGCTATACCATTATAAGCAGTGCCTATTCCATCGTTATCGCGTGCTTTTTGCGAGATTTGTAAAGATTCTTTAAAATGCTCCCCAGCTTCTGTTGTGTAGCCTTTCATTAAGTTTACCCATCCCAAATGAAACCAAGCCTTGGCTGCCCCCTTAGAGTAGCCAATGTCTTGCGCCAAACGGAACACCAACGAAGTGTAATGTGCTACTTTAGCAGAATCTGTATCGAGGTATGCTGCTGCCAAACGGTTATAGGTATTTACTTTTGCCTGGTTGTTGATATCCGTTTTCAACACCTTTTGTAAAGAATCAATGGTATGGGTGTTTTGAGCAAAAGCACCAGTGGTGATTAGCCATAAAACTGCATAAAATTTATAGAATGCATTCATAGATTTGTGAGTCAGGGTAGCACTTTTATATGCTATCTAAGGAGTAAATATTGTTTTGGTGAATTTTAGGGTTGAAGGCAGGCTATCAAATACATAAAACAATACAAGTATTACAAAACATAGGTTGCTTTGAGGCTTAAAAAGCAACTTTTGGTTCTTTTACCCTGTAATATGCTTAGATTAAATGCATCATACAATCAACAAGGATGCACTAAAACGAATACTTCCTTTGACTAAGTAGTTAGACAGCATTATTAGAGTCGACACCGACTTGCCGACTTATAATCCCGTGTTTACCGTGAGATCTAAAAACTTACGACTCTCGATTTATCGGAAGATTATATAACTAAATAATTGCGTGATGCTATTAATGCTATCAGAAAGGGCCATATGGCATAAATCATTTCATAATATTGAATGATGTCCTATTACTACAAATATATACCAATATGAATGTTCAACCTTTACCCTCAACAATCAAACAAAAAATCCTAATAGTTGATGACAACCCCAGCATTATCAAAACCATCTCTAAGTATTTTACTGATACTCAAGAGCCTTACGAATTGCTCAGCGCCCGCAATGGAGATATTGCCAGCCAAATAGCCATCAAAGAGTTGCCTGATTTGATCATTATGGATTGGGAAATGC
>DMXI01000183.1 GCA_003483885.1 Microscillaceae bacterium | reverse complement strand
AAACGTCGTAATGCGACTCGTTATTTTAGCGATGAATTTAAACGATCGAAAGTACAAAAACTTCTCAAAAAAGAGCTGACCGTACAGCAAATTAGCGATCTATCGTTTAAATTCATCGCTAAAATAACGAGTCGCATTACGACGTTTCTCAAAGCTTGTACTTTTTTTAGATGCTTGGTTTTTTCTTGACATAAATAGATTGACGTTTAGCGGTCAACCTATTTTAGGCACGGACAAAATAAAAAACTGTGATACGTTCAGTTATTGGGAGCGTCAGCCCCTTCTTAAATCGTTGATCAGGGTTCGTTAATCAATATTCTCCTACTAACTTAATGACATTGCCCTTCGGTAAGACCCAAAAATTGGTAGAGGTGCTCTTGGTAAGTTTGGGAGTCTTTGGTCTTATTGGAAAAAAGCCTAAATCCCCGCTCTCCTAAGTTTGAGCAATGTTTAATCTATCAGAAGCTTACTTTATGGCAAATAAAAACCAAGTAACCTCAACGCACCCCTGAATCATACCGGTTAAAAGGCTGGGTATCCAGTGAGTGAAAGGCGTGGAAATAGGTTTGCCCTTTTTTAATGTCAAAATTAAAATTATACACCTTCGGTTGGCCATTGCCACTAGCCGTAAACTTGAGCTGTTGTTTACCCTCGGGCAAATGAACTCGGGTATAATAAATACTATGAGGGAGCGATTGCCACGCACGAGTATCGGCCTTTTCGGTAATGGCATTGAATGCACTCAAGATGGCTGCACCAGCGTTTTTGTCTTGTCTTCTAAGGGCATATTCGCCTCCTTTTTTGAGTGCCAGGCGAAGCAATGACTTACCAATTTCATACACCATCCGTTGCTCCAGGCTTTTAAAGGCCAGTTTGTTTACATTCGCCATTCGTTGCAAAGGAAAAGCCTGCCCTTTCCACTGTAAGTTCGCCTCCTTATAAAACAAGCCTCGAGGAATATATTTAGGAAAAGCTACTCGGATGAATTCTAATTTCTCTAGCCCACTGTTGTTGTATTCTTCGTCCGAAATAAAAAAAGGAAAGCTCCAGCCATATTCTTCATTGCGAAACGTCACATTACCTCCTTCGCCTCTCAAAATGTTAAAGTTAATAGACCATTCTGACTTGATAGGCCCCAAACCATTGTGCCAAAGAAAAACCAAATCACCGCCACCCTTGGCCAAGGGCTGGTACTTTTGCTTAAACATTTGCTCATAGTGAGCTTTTTCTTCTTTAAAACCAGTCAAATGAGCCGCACGGATAATGTCTTTTTTGAGTTGCTCGGGTACATCTAGCCCGAACATTTGTTTATACACACTCTGATAAACTTCTACTGCGTTACGATAAGCAATAAACGCATTGTTATAATCCTTATTGGCTTCATAAATGATCCCCATCAGGTTGTGTACAAAAGCATCTTTGTGGTACTTATTATCCACATTTTTATATTTATCACCCAAGGCATTGAGCTTAATATTCATTCGCTTGCATTCCACCAAAGCAGCTTCTTTATCGCCCAGTTTCAAAAAATTGAGTGCCTTGTAGTAGTGCACCATCAAGTGCTCAAAATCTTCTCCCCGGTATTGGGTCACAGTTGGGTTTACCAAAAAAGAAGCCGCTTGTTTGAGATAATTTACTTGATAATTTTCTCCGATAAAGTACGCTTTTTCAAAATAGGCGTTACTCTGTTGGTAGTTGCCCATAATAGAGTTGACCGTGCCCAGATTGAGATAATATAACAAACGATTGTTGCCACGAGCGGCTCTTTTGTTATGCAACAAAGCTTTTTCGGCCTCAGGTAAGCGTCCGTTTTCAAAGTTTTTATGAAAAACGTAGCGGGTTTGATAATAAGTAAGACAAGAACTCAAGCTCGTACTCGCTAGTAGTAACAATGCCAGCGATCGTAGCCAATAGGTTTGCCTGAGTAGTGTATATGGGTTTAGTGCAGAAAATAGTTTCATGGTATAATGGGTAATATGGTGTGATGGTATAAAAAATGAGCAACAACACGCGTTATCACTCATTTTTGTGGTAGTATATATTTAACCAAATGAATTTTTCATCTGTAAGCGTACAGGCTAGTTACTCACGTATTTTTTGATTTTTTTCTCGCCAATCCATACCAATTCGTTGGTTTCTATATTGGCCAATTCCAGGTTTACCTGATAATAAATTACCTTGCGGCGTCCTTCCTGGTCTACGATAGAGTTGATGTTGCCAAATACCATAAAATCAGCGCCTAATTCTTTACCCCACTTCTTTTGTGTAGAAGGCGAAGCAAATTCTTGTTGATCAGCACGTTCTTCTCTGATTTTTTCTCTAAATACACTGTTTTGTACGATTCTGATGGCTCCTGACTTGATAAACTGACGCTCCATATCTTTTACAAAAGTTTCGGACTGAATGTGTTCGTGACTTTTGTTTTTGATCATCCCCACAATCACCACTGGTTTTTTGTTATTGTTATTGCCAAAGCGGCTCAGCCAGGCACCTGCCAACGCATCTTGTGACATAGTTTCGGCCACCAGGCGAGAATCAGTATCATTCCAGCGACCACTCAGGTCAGTTGTTTGATTAGGGTCAATTCGGGTTACCCTACGATTGGTCGTACAACTTGATAGGAAAACTAATGTAGAAAGGGTGAAAATTTGAATAGAATTAATCAGATGGCGTTTTTTCATGGCTGTTAAATTTTTTGTGCGACTATTAAAATGTTTAACCTGTTTGATTTAAATATCTAGTAAAAGTAAAGTTTTCTTTAGCAATGTTAACTGATTCAAACCAAGACCGTTGAGCGTTTTATACTAAAGTTTAGGTTTTTTATACCAAGAAACGTGTTCGCAATAACTGTCCGATTGGATTTTATTCCCCTTTACTATACTTTGTTGCTTGTTTTGCTCGTAGCTACGCCTACGCGTTTAAATTGTTTAAATTCCGATTTTTATCGGGGAAGCGCCGCGTCTAGTTTTGGGTAATTTTACCAAATCTGAAAACTTATTTTGAACATGTTCCTAAACGGAATGAAGGTATAAAAAGGCTCATCTCAACCCTAATAACTCATCATTGATCATTAAAAATCACGTCATTTGTGATGCTTCACTAGACAAGACCAAATAATTGACTCAAAACCTTAAGGAGTTGAAATATCTACTTGATTTCATTCAGTTACCAGAGTTCTTTTGTTACGTCAACCACCCATTTTTGTTCGCCAAGTGCATTGGCCTTGTCAATCCTATAACTTGTGGTGCTTACAGCTGCATCTATCGAAATGATTTTCGAGCAATCAAGCGCCTGCCTAAATTACCCTGCGTTTATGTTTTTTGATTGTGATATGCAATTACCAGCAAATCTATAAGTATAAATTACCTTGGCTAGCATTGACCAAAACCTATACAAATCTGCTCAGATTTTTTGTGAAGTCTAGCTTAAAAAGCACAGGTATTCATTGTTCAAAAGTAGTCAATGGCGAAAAAAGCAATTATTAACAAGTAGCCAGTAGCAAACTTATTTAAGTTGCAGTAGAATAATTTATCCTAGGATATGCTTTTGATTGTATGTGCAATCATTAATCTATCCACAACTAAAAATTACCTTAACCTTAATTAACCATGACAAACAAACTCTATGCAGGCCTCCTGTTAGGCCTTACCATCTTGTTGGGTTTTGCTCAACAACCACATGCACAAACTGCCAACTGCTCTATTACCACCAGCACCGTAAATGATGGCAGTTTCGAAACCCCTAATTTAGCTTACAAACAGTTTCAGTATCGTCCTACAAGTAGCACCTGGACTTTTACGGGATCATCTGGTATTTCTGACAACAAATCTGGGTTTACTGGAGGAAACGCCAACGCCCCGTCGGGGAGTCAGGTACTTTTTCTGCAAAATATCAGTAAGAGTCAGAAAACCATTCAGATAGCTACTACGGGTGCTTATCGGATACGGTTTTATGCTGCGCAACGTACTTGGTTTAATACTGGCCAAGGGCAATCCGTTCGGGTATCATTAGACCAAAATGCTTTGCCGGAAATTCGCCCAGTTAACAGTCAATATCAAATTTATAGAACCGCTATTTGGTGGCTAACTGCTGGTAGTCATACCCTTAGCTTTGAGGGAACGGCGACCACGGGCGACCAGACCGCTTTTGTAGATGATATCCGCCTTGAAAAGCTCCCACTTTGGTCGCAGGCCAGTAGTTGGCAAGGAGGTTCAAGGCCAACTGTGAACAGCAATGTGACTATTCCGGCTGGGTGTACAATGGTGCTGGACAATAGCTCGAGTAATCAAGGACGTTTGGTAAATGTGAGCGGAACCTTGACTACGGCATTGAATGGCGATTTTAGCATTACAGCCCAAGGCATACACGTTATGAACGGAGGAACCTTGCAAATTGGCTTTGAAAACACGCCTTACACTGGAAACGGAACAATTACCTTGGCTGGAAGTAATCCTAGTTTGAATCTGGTCGGAATGATGGGAGCGAAGTTTATAGGGGCCATGAGTGGGGGTAAAGTAGAACTCCATGGCCAGCCTAAGTTATCTTGGACTCAACTGGGAGCTTCTGTCAATGCTGGCGGCACCTCCATTACGCTCAAAGAACCCGTGGATTGGAAAAAGGACGACCGCATTGTAATTGCCTCTACTGATTTTGATATGAACCACGCCGAAGAACGGGTCATTAGCAGCGTTAGCATTAATAAACGCACAGTACATTTTAACGATCCTCTTGATCACGATCATTATGGTAGCTTACAGACCTATAGTGGCAACAACAGAACCTGGACGCTGGATGAGCGCGCCGAGGTAGGCTTACTATCCAGGAATCTTGTGATTCAGGGAGATGCAAGCAGTGAATCTTCTAAGTTTGGGGGCCATATTATGGTCATGTCTGGATCAATATCTCATATATCAAATGTAGAGCTGTTTCGAATGGGGCAAAGAGATAAATTGGGGCGCTATCCTTTTCACTGGCATAGGTTAGGTAATGCCAACGGACAATATTTTAGCCACTCAAGTGTGCATCATTCTTTCAATAGAGCCATTACGGTGCACAGTACCAACAATACAACCGTAGAGAAAAATGTATGTTACGATAACTTGGGGCACGCTATTTTTCTGGAAGATGGTAATGAAACAGGAAACGAAATTCTGAATAACTTGGGGATGGTTACCCGACGACCTGATCGTCAGTATGCCTTGTTGCCCAGTGATACCACCAAAGAGCGAAATGCGAGCGGCCCTGCCACCTTCTGGATTACCCACCCAAACAATAAAGTGCAAAATAACCGGGCAGCAGGTTCCGATGGATCGGGCTTTTGGTTTGCTTTTCACCAAAATCGCAATAGTGAAAGCTATCAGCCTGGATTACAGCCAAATTTACTCAATATTCCTGCGGGCTATATTGATGGCAATACCGCTCATTCCAGTTATCATGGTTGGTTGGTGGGTATGGGACCCAACGATGGTGACTTGACCCAAACCCCTAGTATGGTGAAAAGTTATACCCCTTCTCAGGCACCTACGATTGATGAACTTACGGTGTACAAAAATCAGTTGGGAAATTATTCACGAATTCGAGGAGCTGGCAACACCTATACCGATATGATTGTGGCTGATAATTGGGAAGGTGAAGCCAGTACCTGGCAAACGGATTATCGTCGGGTATTGTGGGTAGGTGCCTCGAACAACTATGAACCAGTGACAAATATACCCGATACCATGGCTCCTTCCGAGAGAGTAGATAGTTTTGTGGTGGGGCATATTATCTATGATGGCCCTGTTCACATTTATGACTCTTATTTTACAGGATTTAATCGTCCAAAATTTTCGTTGTTTGATCAATGGGGAGCGACGATCCGTTATATGGGGCATTCCATGACCAACACTAAAGTTGCATCTGGTCCTGGCCAATATAAGGTGCATTTTAGAAAAGTACAAGATAGCAACGGCACCGACCTACAGTCTTTTTGGTTTGCAGGAATGATCTATGACCTTGATGGAAGTTTTACTGGTAAAGCTTTGAATGCGATCACGCGTGACGCAGATATATTGAAGGAACCCTCAAGTCCCGTCATTTACTCAAACTTAAACGCTATAGAAAGCCAACGGAGGTATTGCTATGTAGAACTGCGCTCTTCAGATGAAAATTACACCCAACCAAGAATGCGCCGCCAAACAAGTACCTTGTATCGAAGTGATGGAGCTTCTTTTACTGAGTTACGTGCGCATGCGGCATTAGATGGGTTTGGAATGCCAGTGATGGTCAACGAGGTATATAGCTATCGGTATGAGTTTTCAGAGTCTATACCTGCTATTTCTCGGTTTGATTATCACAGTATGAGCCAAGGTGAGTATTTTATTTTGGAAGTGCCCAATATTCCTACTACAGCAAAGGTATATAGTGGAACCTCAAGGGGAAATTATGATCATTATGGCTCACTATCCCTTTTGCCTTCACGAAGTACATTGAGTAGCCTTAAAAGTACTACTGGGAGTGCTTATTACTATAATTCATTTCAAAAACGCATGTATATTCGGTATCAGGCACCTACTGGGGCCGACTTTAAAAGCAATGCCATTCTTGGGTCCATATTCATTTGTTTGAATAACAATTGTGCCGATGGGGCAAGTCTGCCTCTTTCAAGTATCCGAACTGCCAAAGAAGTATCGTTACCTAAAGCCGCAGATTTGGTATACCCTAACCCATTTTTGAATACCTTGACATTGTCCCTGGAGCTTCCAAAAGAGGGGCAAGTAAGTTTAAAAATATTTGACTTGGTGGGGAGGTTACAAAAAACAAATGTTTACAAGAACCTAAAAGCGGGTAAGCAATTATTAGAGGTAGACGTACAAGCACTGAAGAGTGGCACCTACTTATACCATTTGCAAGTTGGTGAGCAACTCATCAAAGGTAAAATAGTGAAAGAATGATGGCGACATCGCTAAAATGATAGCATGTGGTGGCAGGTTTCTTTGTTGAGAAACCTGCCATTTTTTATTGTATTTACTTCATTTTGCTGCGTTTTACCAGATAAGTCTGAAGAATCTGCTCAAAACCCAGTGCAATATCGGCTTCTATAAAATCGATCTTATATTGTCCGCATTTGAGCTTGAGGTCATGTCTAAATTCAGCCACGTGTTTTTGATAATGTGCCTTGATTTGAGAGGGCTGGAGCTTTACCTTTTGTCCAGTTTCCAAGTCTATAAATTCATGAGGGCGTTCGTCAAACTCAAAATCTTGCTCGGTTTTCTTGTCAGTTACATGAAAAAGCAATACTTCATGGCGATTGTGCTTGAGGTGTTGCAAGGCAGAAAACAATTGATCGGCCTGCTCAGAGTTGTCAAACATATCGCTGAAAATGACTACCAGTGCTCTACGACCAACCTTATCGGCAATTTTATGCAGCACATCGGCTACCGAAGTTTTGGTTTCGGTTTTTTCTCGATGGAGTAAGTTCTCAAGCAGCGTAAAAATTTTATGAATGTGCGAAGGGGTAGACTTGGTTTGAGTGTGTTCTTCTATGCTATCCGAAAAAGTACCCAGACTTACTGCATCACGCTGTTTTTGTAGCATATAGGCAATGGCTGCTGCTGCCATAATGCTAAAAGTAATTTTGCCATTGTTGTGGGTAGGGTAGTACATTGAGGGCGATACGTCGATCAATAGTTGACAGCGCAAATTGGTTTCTTCCTCATAGCGTTTGGTATACAAACGGTCGGTTTTGGCAAACACTTTCCAGTCTATGTGTCTGGTACTTTCTCCCGTATTGTACAAGCGATGTTCGGCAAACTCTACTGAAAACCCATGAAAGGGAGAGCGGTGCAATCCGGTAATGAATCCTTCTACCATTTGGCGAGCCAAAAACTCTATATTCCCAAATTCTTTGATGTTGCCTAGGTTGTTCCCGGTAATCACTTGTTGTTTCGACATATGCTTTAATGTTTTATTGGGTCTATGGTTGATTTTGCGTAAATATCAAAGTACGTTATTATTAGGTATAAATGGGTGATCCACTGGATTTTAACAAATTATTGTAATCCATTAACTAACCCCAGTGAATATGTATTGGTAGCGTAATCTTGTAAGCCACAGGCTTATTGTGGCATTTTCCTGGTTTAAACCGCGCCAAGATTTTCAATAGACGGCGTATCTCTATGATGCCCGCTTTTACCAAATCTCTTTTCTGAGAATCCCAAACTTTGATGGCGCTCACTTTTCCATCTTTTTCTACCTGCAAGAAAAAAGTGAGCCGGGAAAAAAGGCCTTCCCGTTTGCCTTTTTTGGTAAAATGTACATATTTTAAAAGGTGTTTCTGTAACTGCTTAGAACCGCCCGGATAGGTTGGCTTCTGTTCACTGATGATAAACAAATTTCGTTGGAAAAGGCTGTCGTAAGGTGCTTTGCAAGCGTGCTCAGTATTTTCCTGAGCAATGGTTACCCCAGAGAATGTGATGACAAACAAGCCAATAAAACATAAAAATAAGCTTTTTCTCATGGCGTTGTTTTTACTTTCTAAAATGTGGCTTCAAAAAGCCCTTATACCCCGCTTCCTTGATCTGACGCATCGTGAGTGTTGAGGTGTTTTTGGTAGCAAAAGTACCCACCAATACCCGGTAGATTTTTCGTTGCTTTTGGTTATCCCAACCTACCTGAATAAAAATTTGATCGATATTGGTAGCCGATTTTACCTCCCGACAATATTTTTTGGTACTACCCAACTGGGCAAAATAACCTACTTGAATTCCGTAACCACGAGGAGTTTGATACACCCCAAAGCGATCATAAGTACTTCCTACTTTATAGTCGTTGTCATTAGAAGCTCGCGTAGTATTTTTGACGGGATTATTCACCACTTGTACGGTGGTCTTTTTAGGAGGAGTTGGATTTTCTGACACGGTAATTTTGCTATTATTACCTACAGCTTCAATCATTACTTTGGCCGTACCAGTAGAAAGTAGCCCAATTTTACGAGCAGCGGCCTTTGATACATCTATGATGCGTCCGTGGGCATAAGGTCCGCGATCGTTGATGCGTACAATGACCGAACGATTGTTGGCCAAATTGGTTACCTTAATCATAGAGTTGAAGGGGAGCTTTTTGTGAGAACCCACCAGGTCTTGGTTATCGAAAATCTCACCGCTGGCAGTTTGCCTGCCATCAAAACGATCTATGTAGTAGGAAGCAATGCCTCTTTGGCGAAAAGTCTTTTGGGCATATATAGTAGAGAACCCTCCAAAAACATACATTGTAACAAAAGCAAACCAAATGGTTATTTTTTTCGTTTTGGCAGGAGGTGTGAGTGATAATTTTTTTACGATAGAATTGAACATAACACTTTAACGATTCTTCTCAGTTGCAATCTCATCCAAAAGATGACTAATTTTTTTACAAAATACAACCACGTTTTTTAAATTCATGGACTGCTGCAAGTTTTTTAATGTAACATTCATAAATTTATTTGAGGTGTGTATTTAAAATGTTAATTTATATTCAAAACGTTTTTGATAGAACGAATAATATTATAACTTTACTTAAACATCAACTTTAAATCTAGAGAAAAGTGGAAGATAAGAAAGAAAAAGAAAGAGACGAAATTTATTCAAAAAGAGTAAGAGCGGGGAAAAGGACTTATTTCTTTGATGTCAAATCTACTCGTTCCAACGATTACTATCTTACCATTACCGAAAGTAAGAGAAGATATCGTGACAATGGAAGTTATACTTACGAAAAACACAAAATTTTCCTATACAAAGAAGATTTCCACAAGTTTGTTGACGCGCTAAAAGAATCAGTGGAATATGTAAAAACTGATTTATTGCCAGATGTTGATTTTTCACAGTTTGATGATCCAGGAGACGACGAAGAAAAATTGAGCTGGGATTAATTAAAACAAACTTGCTGCTTACAAGAGAACTCTTGGTACTTGGGTATCAAGAGTTTTTTTTATGAAATAAAATTGTAAATAAGTTGATTTTCGTGAAATGAAAAAAAAGATATTTTTAACCCCTTTACTATGCCTCACTTTTTGTTTGTTAGGTATCAAAAGTTACGCGCAATTACCACCTCCTCCAGGGGCCAACAAAGTTGCTAAGAAAAAGGAGAGGGGTGAAGGCGTAGAAAAGCTCAAAAGTTTAGGTCGTGATGCCCTCATAAAAATGGGCTTGGATATTCTTAAGAAGGAAGGGCTTGAGGTATATGATTATAAAGTAAGTGTAGTTGCCAATCAGCGTACTTTGATCATTCATTTTTATCACCCGATTACCTACTTACCCCAACATACCATTTGTGCGGGGAGCCATCGCCTGGTGTTTTCGTCTAACAAGTTTCAAAAACGGATAAGCTATCCTTACAAACATCCATTCAACGCGTACGTAATGCCCGGAAAAACCTATCCAGCGTATCGCCAAACTGCTAAGGGTAAGAAAATGATCAAGAAAATGGTGGCCACGATCAATCGTAATGATAAAGCCAGAACCCAAAAACTTGACCTAAAAACGCTTGATGGTAATTTTGTGGTTCAGGAGCAAGCTACGTATTATGAGGTAAGCTTTGTGGAAAGAAATATGCAATATGATTATAAAATAGAGAAAACTTCTGGCAAAATATTCTACAAAGAAGAGATGGAATTACCTCCGCCGCCACCTCCTATTGATGGGGCTTACCAAGAAGTAAAAAATTAATCATACTCTGACATTTTGGCTAAAGTTGGCCGTGAGGACATGGTCAACGGCGCAATCGCCTTCGTTTGTGGAGACACAAACGAAAAATGCCTAGTAGTATGAAAATTAATGAAATGGTACTTCTGATATAGGGCCTGTCAGGAGTACCACAATATAAATATTGTAATACTTAAATCTCCTGCGCCTCAATAGCGTGAATCAACGCCTGATTATCGGTTTCTATCACCGACATGATGTCAAAAATATTTTCTGAAAAACCTGCCATAGCGCATACCCTTGCTTCGGGAAATTGCAAGGAACCATAACCCGCCAAATCGAGCGAATAGATATAAGGCTGACATTGAAAACGAGCACAATAATTTTTGAAGGCTTCAGTAGGTGCCCAATAGCCCTCCCAGGCTTGCATATCTGATAAAATAATGATGCGCTGATACGCTTTGTTGGCCCTGTTGAATATGGGCTTGAAGTTAGTCCCCCAGCCTCTGAAAGGAATATTTTCCCGAATTTGTAAAATGTTCTTCCGGTCAAAATCCAGATAGTTAGCATCACTGTCAAAAATCATTAAATCTGACAATGGATTGGCGTACGCCAAAGCTGCCATAAACAAGCTCCCAATCTGAAAGGGACGCCCCGCCATAGAACCACTCAC
>DMXI01000184.1 GCA_003483885.1 Microscillaceae bacterium | reverse complement strand
AACAAACAATAGTTGTGCGTTTGCGATTTTCATTTTCGGACAACTGGTAGCCAAAGGAATTCAAGCAAAAAATGAGGGAGATAAAAGCATTGAATCCTCCAAGTATATATGGCATAAATCTTATTTTTTTACTAATTATGTAGTTTGTAATATTTATAGACAGTACGCAATTTACATTTGTAGGCATTGGTCAATGAACTGACTAACCAAATAAGCTTATTTGAAAAACTGTGTACATTGAATTATCCAGAAAAATGTATATGAAAAATTATCTATATCTGACATTGGTGTTGGTGGTGTTGCTGGCAAGCTGTGGCAATGATAAAACCAAAGAAACTACCACAACAGAGGATACTACGGCTACTAAAAAAACACCTCCTCCTCCCCCTAACCAACCCGAAATAACCGAGATAGCGGTGAGTGAGCTGAATAAAAATGCCGTCTTGAAATTTAAATTACCTCAAAAAGAAAATGTGAGTATTTCGGTAACCGATGTAAACGGCGTGGGTTTGGTGAGTGAGCAAATTGAAGATGCCAATGGGGAAATGAGTCATACTATAGACTTTACCAAATACCCCAGAATAAAGAAGGGGTTGTTTTATGTGTATGTGGTGACCCATAAGGGCAACCTGAAGGCACGAAAAGAAATGATTTTGAAGTAATTACTCAATGAATTGTTCAATGGTTTGGTGTTTCGTCGATTTTGGAGATTCACCGAACCATTGAATAATTAGCTTTTTAAACCCATGAAAAAAATAGCGATCATTGCGCATGACGGACGCAAACCCGAAATGGTTCATTTCCTGAAAGAAAACGAAGAAGCTCTGAGCCGGGTACAATTGATTGCCACAGGTACCACTGGCAAACATGTGCATCAGGCTGGTTATGAAGTAGAAGCTAAACTTTCAGGCCCTATGGGAGGAGATGCTCAGATTGCCGCTATGGCTGCTGAAAAACAATTGTGTGCCGTGATTTTTTTTCGTGATCCTTTGGGCAAACATCCACATGAACCTGATGTGCAAATGTTGTTGCGCATTTGCGATTTGTATAATATCCCGTTGGCTACTAACCCTGCTTCGGCGAAGTTTATGTTGCGGGGAATGGTGGAAGAAGGGGAGGTTTAGAAAATAAAGACTTGGTATTATTTCTGAAAAATTAATTGGTACCCACTATTTGGTGGGTATTTTTTTTGCCCATCTAGCCTTAGGGCAAGGATTAAGTGATCTGCTGTATAAAATGATTGATTTGCCCAAGTTTTTGCATTATGTATCCAATGGTCTTTGGATGTTTTCTTCTTTCTTTGAGGGATCAATACAACATAAAGATTACTCAGTATTTTATGGCCTATCATTTTAAATTTTCCTTTACATTTTTATTACTTATTTGTTTGGGCTTTAATGGCATTGCTCAGCAACAAATGCCTAAGGAAGTAAAACAAGTAGAGAATTTATTTCTTAATGGACTTCATATTAAAGAATTTCCGAAGGAAGTTTTTTTGCAAAAAAAGCTACAATATTTAGAATTGTCATATACTCAAATAACCTCTATCCCTAAGAAGATCAAGCAATTAAAAACGCTCACTTTTCTGAACTTCAATTCAAATAGACTACGTTCTTTGCCAAGTGAGATAGGTGATCTGAAAAAATTAGAGAGTTTAAGTTTGATAAATAATCAGCTAACAAGGCTTCCTAAAAGCATTGCTAAACTGCATAACCTCAAAGGATTATACTTGAGTGGAAATCCTATCTCTGAAAAGACTTATCAACAGATTAGAAAGTGGCTGCCAAATTGTAAAGTAATAGGAGCCCCCAGCTTACCGATCTCAAAAGTGACTACCATTGCCTCATTACAAAAGGCGATGGTATACCCAGATGCGGTAAAGGTTGTCAGCCTTCAAGGACAGTATTTGCATAGTCTTCCAAATGAAATTTTACGGTTTAAAAATTTGCAAGAATTGAATTTAAATCGCTGTGACTTGAATGAGATACCTAAAGAAATTGGGCAATTAAAAAAACTAGAAAAATTAAACCTAAAGCAATGTGAGCTTGCTTCTTTGCCCAAAGAAATTGGCCAGTTAAAAAGGCTGAAAGAATTAAGCATGAAGCAATGTGGACTTGTTTCTTTGCCCAAAGAGATTGGCCAGTTAAAAAGGTTAGAGAAATTAATGTTGGTAGATAATCAGATAGTTTCTTTGCCACAAGAGGTTGGCCAATTGAAAAGGTTGACACAATTGAAATTGCGTTATAATAAAATTAAAGCTTTACCTAAAGGAATAGGAGGTTTAAAACAACTGATAGTATTAGATTTAAAAGGGAATAACCTGTCTTCTTTGCCTAAAGAAATGGGTAAACTCAAGAACTTAAAAACACTAAATCTTGTCTTAAATCCTATTGAAACCCTTCCTAAAGAAATGGGGCAGTTGCAGAAACTACAAATACTGAATTTAGCGGGTATCCAAATGGATTCTTTGCCTAAAGCAGTGACCCAACTCAAGCAACTCTGTGAATTAGATATAAGTTACACTGGACTTTCCTCAATTGATTCCAGTATAGGCAAACTTAAAAGGCTTAAAAAACTATTTCTTGCTGGTAATAAACTACGGATGCTTCCTGCTGGAATAAGAGGTTTACAAAATTTAGAAGAACTAGAGTTGCATAAGAATCAATTGGTAGCTTTATCTAAGGGTATTGCTCCATTAAAAAAGTTACGAAAGTTAACATTAAACGAAAATAAGCTTACTCTTTTTCCAAATGAGCTTACTCAACTACTTGGTTTACAATACCTGGATTTATCCAAAAATCAAATTGAGTTTATTCCTCAAGCCATTAGTCGCTTAAAGAACTTGCGAAGGCTGCACCTCATTACTCAGATTGAATATATCCCAGAGGAACTTGTAGAGTCGGTAAATATCAAAGAGTTGAGATTGAAAGAAAATTCTATCTCACGAGATAACTATGACAAAATCAGAAAATGGTTGCCGAATTGCGAAGTATTGGGAATGAGGAACACGATATTTAGTCGTGAGTACTTGAAGAACCCCTCCGATGAAACAAAACCAGACTCCATAAAAAGTGTAATGTTAGAGTTTGAGGATTTACGGAATTCCAAAGGCGAAGATTCTGTATTTCATTCTTTGGCAAATGCCCTTAAAACTCCTCACAAGGTAAAAACTCTGGACCTGACTGAGCAGAACTTGAGGGAATTGCCAAAAGAAATCTTTCAGTTTAAGAACCTGAAAAAACTTAATTTAAGCTTGAACTTTCTGACTCAATTGCCAGAAGAAATAGGACAACTAAAACATTTGGAGGTATTGAATCTGAATGGAAATTACTTAAAAACACTTCCTAAATCTATTGGGCAACTTAAAAAACTAAAAATATTATGGATTAGTATAGGCACTCAGTTATCACTTTTTTCTATACGTAGTAATCAATTAACTTCACTTCCCGATGAAATAGGAGCTTTAAGTAACTTACAAGAACTTTATTTATATCATAATCAACTCAAGGCACTTCCTGCTTCTATAGGTAGATTGAAAAAACTTCAGGTATTGGATATAGGTAATAACTTACTGACTGAGGTGCCTCGAGAGATAGGTGCTTTAGAGAACTTGACTTTTTTGAATTTATCAATCAACCGTATCAAAGCATTTCCTAACGAAATAGGTGGTTTAGTAAACTTAGAGGTCTTGATTCTTGCAGATAATAAATCTAGAGTGATCCCTCATAGTTTTGGCAAGCTTACTAAATTAAGAAAACTTATCTTATATGACAATCTGATTACTTCCATTCCTCCATCATTAGGTAATCTTCGTTTGTTGAAAACATTAGACTTATCACATAATAACATCGCAGGATTACCAAAAACATTGAGAGGGCTTCAATTACTCGAAGAATTAGATTTAGAAAGCAATGAGTTGGTGGTATTTCCAGCCGAAATGGGCCAATTAAGCAATTTAAAAAAACTGAATTTAGATTATAACAACATCACCTCATTGCCCAACACAATAGGCCAGCTTCAACAGTTGGAGGTTTTGGGTTTGGATAACAATCATTTGACCTCATTGCCTTTGGAAATACAGGCATTAAAGAAATTAGAAGAGTTGTATGTATCGCACAACAAATTGCAGCTATTTCCTGAAGGGATAGAGCAATTGAAAGGGTTACAAACCTTATACCTTAATCATAATCAGTTGTCATCAGTGTCAAGCGAGGTGGCAAGGTTGGTAAATCTGAGGAGTTTGCATGTAGAGAATAATCTTTTGACCAAATTACCCGTGGAGGTAAAGCAATTAAAGGCGTTGATACAGTTAGATTTGAGCAATAATGAGTTTACCTCCTTTCCAAAAGTACTTACTTCTTTGACTCGCCTCCAGGAATTATACCTAATAGGTAACAATATACAATCACTACCTGCTGACATTACTAATTTCAAAAAAAGTATTGACCTAATATTAAGTGGTAATCCTATACCCAAAAGTGAATACCAGAAAATAAAGCAACTATTCCCACGAGCACAATATGATTTTGATCAAACTGTTTTTACTTCTATTAAAAAAGCCTTGAAAAAACCTAAACAAGTAAAAATATTAAACCTTGAGAAACAAGGCTACGCCCGATTTCCCAAAGCTATTTTAAAATTTAAAAATTTACGTGAATTATACCTTGGTGAAAATCGCTTAACTTCTCTTGTTGAGGATATTGGGCGACTTACTAATCTTGAGAAGCTACATTTGGGTGTTTATATACCTACACTTCCTGATTCGGTATGGTTGAGCACTTTAAATATTGAGAATAACGTAGACGATTCAGATTATGAATATATCGGAAAGACCAAAGTAGATACTTATGAGAATAGGATCTCGGGGTTGCCTAAGTCTGTAAAGCGATTACAGAATTTGATAGAGCTGAACTTGGATGATAATCGTTTAACGTCTTTTCCTAAAGGCTTAGGAAAACTAATTCGCCTGAAAAATTTAAGATTAGCCAATAATCGCCTTATCTCTGTTCCAAAAGAGATAGGGCAACTTAAGAATCTGGAGCACCTCATTTTAGGAGCTTTTGCTCCCACCGAAGTGAACAACCGTATTACTTCATTGCCCCAAGAGATAGGTAAGCTAACTAAGTTACAAGAACTAAATCTTAGAGGAAATAGATTCGCGCATTTTCCTAAGGCAATAAGCAAATTGCCTCAATTACAGGTGTTAGACTTGGGAAATAATCAACTTTCGTCATTGCCTGTTATAGCCGATATGCCGCTTTTGAGAGCGTTATACTTAGGGGCTAATTATTTTACTAAGTTTCCGGTAGAGGTTTGCAACTTATTAAACTTGCAGTATTTAGATTTTTTTGACAATCAATTGACAGGCGTTTCTACTGAAGTAAGCCGTTTAATTAATCTAAGAGATTTGATATTAGGATATAATAGGCTAACAACGCTTCCCAAAAAAATAAGTCGTTTGCAAAAATTAAAAAATTTGGCTTTGGGTGGAAATAATATAAACTTTAAAGAGCAAGATAAACTTCAGCGTCAACTCCCTAATTGTAAAATTGAGTTTGATTAAGCACCTACTCCTACACAAAATAAAACAATAATGATATATAAAGTACTCATTATTAGTATAGCAACAAGTGTTTTATTGACCGCCTGTAATGACACTTCTCCCCAAAGTGAGCAAGAGGCCTCATCCACTAAATCAATGATTGCCCCAAATCTCCAGCAATTGATGGCCAAGACAAAAAAACTGGCTTGGCCTGTAACTTTTACCAGTCAGGAATTATCAAAACTAGCCACAGAGAACACGGAGCCAGGATATACGCAAAATTTTGGGTATTGGGTGGTGAACGATGGTTTGATCGCATTTTTATATTTCCAAAATCACGCACTTTATTACAATATCCATTTGGTTGTTTACAACGCACAAACAGGTAAAGCAATTGCAGACAAAGTGTTAGGAGCAGTAGGAGTCACTCGCTTGGGAGGGATATCTTATGAACACAATTGTAACCTAAGTCTGAAAACAAAAATTGATTTGATTTCAAAAACGAAAATGGAGCCTGTAACCAGTGATGAAAGAGCGGGGGTTTCACTGAATAGATATTGTAAAATTAACTCTAAAGGGCTGATACAAATGAAGGAATACTGAGTTACTCTGAAATCTCTTCTTCTATCAATGGATCATCCCTAGTCTGTACTGACTTGATTGCGCGCTTTTGCCGATAGCGTCTTACACCCAATATAATTCCGACTATCCCCAACAATACCCCTCCAATTATAAGCACATTTCTAGGGGCAAAGAAATAAAGAATCAACATAATAGCGGCTATAATCAAAACCATCAAACCATAAGTTAAAATGGCTCCAGCGACTTGTTCTACTTTTGTAAGAAATCTATAAATCGCCTGAACAACTTTCAACAACCGTTTGGTAATATGTGGGTGAGATTTATCCAGAAAAAAGAAAAAGATGGTGAGTATACAGCCTGCAATTAATGTGATGACATAGGCCTGTACATAAGGAAGTTCAGGGTGGTTCTCGTTCAAAACAGGCAGCCCATAAAATATAATCACTGCTAACACAAAGCCTCCAAATCCTCTGATAACATTGGCAGTTTTGCTTTGGGTAGCAAGACAATAAAAGGCATAAATCCAACAAGCAAGGGCAATGACAATGGTTAAAATCATAGTTTTTGGGAAGTGTAGGTGGTTTAGTTATTTTTTGTGACAGAAATATAGTAAAATAATGTTTACCACAAATATTATTATAAGAAGCCAGGAACAGAGGCAGAAAATATCAAATAAGAACCTGATCCAGTGATTTAAGGAATGACAATCGTTTAATAAGTAAAAAATGATACATAAATTGATTGAACATATTTCAAGTTTTATTCGACTTGATCAAGAAGCAATAGAGGTGATTTCATCGCTCATACAAATCAAAGCATATGAAAAAGGGGAGTTGTTGTTAAAAGAAGGCGCTATTTCCGATGTGTCGTATTTTAACTTAGAAGGTTGTGTAAGGTTGTATTATTTGGTTGATGGAGAAGAGAAGACGACCTTTTTTTATACCGAAAACCAATTCATTACTTCTATGAGAAGTTTTACCAAAAAAGAACCTTCTAACCATTATTTAGAATGTGTTGAAAACTGTTGTTTGGCATTGGTTCCCTATCATATCGAACAAGATTTACTTGCGAAATTCCCAAAATTGGAGTCTTTTGCTCGGATAGTATTAGAGCAGGAATTGGGAAATTATCAGGAAATGTTGTCTTCTTATATCATTTCAAGTCCAGAAAAACGGTATTTGAATTTGATGAAAAATCAACCTACTTTATTACAAAGGGTTCCCTTGTACCAATTGGCTAGTTATATTGGTGTAAAACCCGAAAGCCTCAGTAGGATAAGAAAACGAATCACTCAAAATGCTTCTTAACTTTTGTCAATAAATTCTTGCACTTCAATAGCTAATTTCGAATTCATAACCAAAGTATAATTGAATTATGAATTATAAGAAATTTAGTTTATTGTTTGGATTCTCGGTATTTCTAATGGCTACCCTGGCTTCTAGTTTCTGGGGACATGTTTTTTTGCAAGTGAATAATGCAATGGTGATGATCTCTTTGTATTTGGCAGTAGTCCCGGTTTTATATTACCTGACTCATTGGGTTTTTAAGCGTTTTCAGTTATCCACCGAGCAAAGAATGAAAAGCGCAGTATTTATGGTAGTGCCTGGAATGCTTTGCGATGTACTTTGTTTGAAATACCACATTATTTTTTTTCCAACCTTGACGATTGAGCAAGCAGTTGTACTATGTTCCTGGGTGTTGTGGGTGTATGTCTTCACTTTGTTGTTGGGGCTTGTGGAACATAAAACCAGAAAGAAAGACTTAGAGGGGGCATCATAGTCATATAGCAGAAGTATAGCAAAATAAACTCAAAGGCATTGTTACTTGACTTTGCGCTTATGGGTTTGTTTCAGTAGCCTGTCATAGGTTTTCCAAAAGTGCTCTGCATTTTGCTCATCAAAAGTTGCCCATAAAACCTTGGCTTTTTCATTTCTGGTTTGCTGTTTGGCCAAAGCTTTCATCCTTTTCTTGTTTTTTATGGATGTTTTGAGGCTTATGTAGGCATTAGTAACCTTTTGAGGGAGTGTTTGGAGGTTTTTCCAAAATACTCCCAAGTTCTGTTTGAGGTTTATCTTTCGTTTAGGAAGCTTAAAGCGAACTCGTCGTGGTTTTGCCACATATACATACCAGAAAAAGAGGATATTGATGCCTAGTGCTACACCTAAAATGATGAGGAGTGTTTGGGTATGATCGGGAAAAAACAAAAACCAAGGATATGAAGATACGCCTAATCCTAGGGTAAATGCCAGAATAGTGGGAGGGAGTCTTCCAAAATTGCGTTGGGAAATGTCATGCAAAATTGATCCCCAATTGGGGATGACAAATATTGACATGGGAAGTAATGAAATAAGCGCAGAAAAAACGAAGGAGGTAATGAGCATTAAATGGTTAGGAGTTTTTTTAGGTGATCACTTTTGGTAAATACGGCAAAAACATCATTAGGTTATCCTTTATCATTTGGATTGATTGAGTGACTTTTCTAACAATTGCTCATACTTTTTCCAAAAGTAGTTTTCATCGTTATTGGAATAGTTTTTCCAAAGAACATTGGCTTTTTTCTCGAGTGCCATCAATTTGCTAATGGGTACTGCTTGCTGAGGCATAGGCTGAGGCAAAGCAGGTGGCGCGTAGCTGTAAATATCCAACAAAGGCAAATCAGTGCTGGCCGATGTTTTGGGAGAAGATGCGATAGGCTCTTTCGCGGCTCTATAGGTAAGAATGGCTATTAAGATACTGAGGAGTACCCCCAACATATGAGGCAGGAAGATAAAAATATACCAAGGCAACGACATAGCACCGAGCAAAAGTGAGAGCCAAAAATAAAAAATGACGTTTTTCCACTTTCGTTGGCGGAGGTTGAGTATACATTGTCTCCAGGAATTGAATGACCAAATTACTACTCCATTAAGCACAACCAATAAGATGAGTAAGAGAATAAAATCGTCGATACTGGATATGTATTCTCTAATAGCAAAAAACTTTGATTCCATACGATCATACAATTTTAAGCATCACTAAGGCTTTTCATTTTTACTAAAACCTTCTCATAATCTTCCCAAAAGTTTTGATCCTGCGAAGTAGCGTAGTTGCGCCATAAATGCGCTGATTCTTCTTCTAATACCTTTATCTCTTGTGGGTCTGCTACTGGCTTTTGTTGAAAAAAAGATACTTCATTGCTTTGAGTAGGCGAAGAAATAGCCGAGGTGCTAAAGCTACCAAATTGTAATGGTTTAGAGGGAGTGTCTTTACTAAAAAGGGTTGCGATGATGGCTAGAAACACAATAGACCCTATCAGAACGTTTGCTAATGGAACACGAGATAGTACTAATAATGGGAGCATGGAAATGCCATATAGTGGTACAAAGCCTATAAAACGAGAAAGGGCGGCTTGATACTGTTTTTGCCGGAGTCGACTGATCAATGATACCCAAAGTTTAACGGTATAGAAAGCGATGGCACAATAAAGCAAAGTGTTGAGAAATTCCATATACATTTAAGTTTGATTACATGATCGAAGTTAATACGATTGAAAAGTTAGAATGTTGATATATTATGAAGTGAAATGGACACTTAATGTAAGCTTTTCATCTGTATCAGTACCTTTTCATAATCTTGCCAAAACTTTTCAGGAAAAGTAGAGACATAATTACTCCATAATAAGTCAGATTGTTGTTCCAACAGCTTGATTTCTCGAGGAGCTACTAGAGCTTTAGGAGCAAAATCAGTAGGAACTGGCGTAGTGATTTCAGCGACCTCTTCGAGAGTAATGGGTTGGTAAGGAACAATGATCGAGGTGTTTTTAGTGGTCTTGGGTGTGCTGGTACTAAATAAGCTGGCTATGATTAAAAATATAGAGGAGGCTAAGACCACATTGATAGGGTGAACGTCTGCTATAGAAGCCAATAGTAAAAAAGGCGATATAGATAAGCCGTACAGTACCAAAAAGCCTAGTGAACGATAAATGGCCTCATTGTATCGTTTTTGCCGGATGCGATTGACCAATGTTACCCAAATGAATAGGGTATAACAGCAAAGAAAGATATACAGTAAGATAAGAATGCCAATAAGTTCCATTTGGTTGCAAGTTTGATTTCCTGATGTTTCATCCAATACGTCGGATCAAGGCAAGTTGTTGACAATAACGCTTGACTAAAGTTAACAAAAAACGGCCTTTACCCGAAGATAAAAGCCGTAAATATTTTAAAAAATAGATAAATCTATACCAGCCCTTGTGCCATCATAGCATCGGCTACTTTTACAAATCCAGCAATGTTGGCTCCGGTAAGATAATCTACATGGCCACTTTCCTTATCTTCACCATAAATGGCACATTGTTCATGAATACGGCCCATGATTTCTTTGAGGCGTTGATCTACTTCTTCGCGCGTCCAAGACAAACGTAATGAGTTTTGCGACATTTCCAGGCCAGAAGTAGCTACTCCACCTGCATTAGAGGCTTTACCAGGAGCATACAAAGTTTTGTATTCGCGGAATACTTCAATGGCATTGGGGGTGCAAGGCATATTGGCACCTTCAAACACTCCTTTACAACCATTTTTTACTAAAGTGGCAGCATCCTCTCCATGCAACTCGTTTTGAGTGGCTGATGGGTAAGCCAGGTCACAAGGTATTGCCCAAGGGCGAGCACCAGGGTAATATTCAGCGTCTGGATATTTTTGGATATATTCTTTGATACGGCCTCGACGCTCATTTTTCAGCTCCATTACATAAGCCAGTTTTTCTTCGTCAATGCCAGCTTTATCATAAATGGTTCCACCCGAATCAGACAAGGTCACTACTTTGGCTCCTAGCTCAATCAACTTTTGAGTAGTATATTGAGCCACGTTTCCTGAACCAGACACGGTACAGACTTTCCCGGCAATGTCTATGTTGTTGCGCTCAAGCATATTCAATGAAAAATACACATTGCCATAACCAGTAGCCTCCGAACGAATCAAACTACCTCCATAGCTCAGGCCTTTTCCAGTAAGTACCCCGGTGTATATCCCTTTGATACGCTTATACTGGCCAAACATATACCCAATTTCGCGGCTACCTACACCAATGTCTCCCGCAGGAACATCAGCGTTGTTTCCGATGTATTTGCTTAGCTCAGTCATAAAACTCTGGCAGAATCGCATAATTTCGTTGTCTGATTTGCCTTTAGGGTCAAAGTCAGAGCCTCCTTTACCACCACCCAGCGGTAGGGTTGTCAAGCTGTTTTTAAATACTTGCTCAAAAGCCAAAAACTTCAAAATGCTCAAGTTTACCGAAGGGTGAAAACGCAACCCACCTTTATAAGGCCCAATCGCACTATTCATTTGTACTCGATATCCACGATTCAATTGGAAAATACCGTTGTCGTCTATCCAGGGAACCCTAAAAATAAAAACGCGTTCGGGTTCAATCATACGGGTAAAAAACTTTACCCCTTTATAATCTGTATTTTCTTCCTCAAAAGGTAGTATGTCTCTGGCCACTTCGTCAACTGCCTGAATAAATTCGGGTTCGTGTGGATTTTTGGCTTTCACCTTATCCATGAAAGTTACATAGCTATCGTAGTGTTTGAAATGTTTACTCATACGTGTGTTTGTAAAAGTTTGAGATTTTTCAAGTTCGAGTTCAAAGTTAGAATTTCCCCTTAATAAAAAAATCAAAAGTGTTTTTTTATCGCAGAAAGTATTTTGAATCTTGATTGTATCAAAAATAACACCTATTTGAAGGTAAAGTTATATTTCATCTTTTATTTATACAGCTTTAGGTTGACACCAGTACAAAAGCTTAAAGGGAATGACTACCAAAAAGAAAAGCGTGAGAGGTATTGCTAGATAGTTTTACTGAAGTAATCCCAAATGACTACGCCCATGCTGACCGAAATATTCAAGGAATGCTTGGTGCCAAATTGAGGGATTTCGAGGCAAAAATCGGCTTGTTGTACTACTTCTTCCGCCACTCCAAATACCTCGTTGCCAAATACAAAAGCGTATTTTTCATCAGTTACAAAGTCATACTTTTCCAGCGAAAGACTTTCATCGGCTTGCTCAATGGCAGCTACTTTCCAACCATCGTTTTGGAGTTGTTTTATCAGGTCAAGGGTGCTTTCGGCGTGAGCCCAGGTAACTGACTCAGTGGCACCTAAGGCTGTTTTTTGAATTTCCCGGTGGGGTGGTTGAGCGGTAATGCCACACAAGTATATCTTCTCTACCAAAAAGGCATCGCTCGTGCGAAAAGCGGAGCCTACATTGTGCATACTCCTGATATTGTCTAAAATGACAATGATTGGTTTTTTGGCGGTAGTTTTAAAATCTTCTACAGAGAGGCGATCCAGTTCTTCGTTGAGCAGCTTTCGCATGATTAAAAATAGTAATGGTTAAATTATCAAATCACAATGCAGCAATATGACAATTTAACCATTGAATTCATTAAAAATCATTTCCAAAAGTAATATAAAACTGAGGTTTGTCAGCCACAATGCCGTTTTCGATACCCCAGGCTACATCTAGCTTGGCATAATAGCCTAACAACATCGTACGTACTCCCAATCCATAACTACTAATGAATGGATCTTTGAAATCAGTTACGATGGCTTTGAAAGGGCTTTGTTGTGCACCCACTCGGCGGGTATTCAAACTGTTTTCTTCGTTTAAAGGACTTGGACCAGTCCAGGCAGATCCCACATCAAAGAAGCCAATGAACTGAAGGTTTTTGAAAAAGTTAGAAGTAATGCGCTTGCCAAACAAGTACTTCACAATAGGGAAACGTAACTCAAAGTTACCCAACATGTAGTTGGTTCCCGACAACTTGTTATAATTGAAACCTCGCATACTGGTTACAAATTGTAAAAATAACAAGTCGCTATTGTTTTGATCACTGGAAGTAACCGCTAAAGGGTCACCCTCACCGCCGTTGTCGGTTTGGTTAAATATCCAGTTATCCATTCCCCCCAGCAAATAGCGCTTGGGAGCATTTCCTCCAAACTGGCCGTAAGAAATACGTGTGGCAAATATCAAATCGCGGTGAATTTGAATGTACTTTCTAAACTCTACCGTAAATTGATTAAAGCTTTCGGCGGCAGCCCCCAACCCTGCATAGTTTTCAAAAGAAGCCTTGATTCGGGTACCTACCAAAATATTCAACCCACGTGAAACTGTATTATCATATACATACTCTAGTCTTACTCCACCGTAGTTTACATTGGCTTCGGGCTGGGCCAAAGCTACTGGGTTGGGGCGTAAATTGGTAAATTGAGTCACCGCGTAAAATGGGGTAGCACTTATACGGCTTACATTGGTAAATGGGTAAGAAACTGTGGCCTCTACCGAGTTTTTGGTGTATCGCTGTAGTACAGGCTCTCGGTTCAAAAAGATATTGGCCTTTTCGTAACGGAACTTATAATCTAAACGGCTACCCAAATACTGATATTCACCAAAGAAAGTACTGCTACGTAAATCGGTAATGAACAATAGCCCTCCGTTAATCTTGTGGTTTTCCAACATATCAGACATTGAGATGTTCAGTACCACTCCCCAACCTCGTAACGGGTCTATTTCTACCGTAGAAGTTACGTTTTCGGTTCGGAAACGAGGCTCATAATCATAAGGTCCTTTTACTTTGATTTTCTTTTGAGCACTGGTATTGCTACTATCCTTTACATTATTTACAATTTTCTCAATAACGTTGTTTTTCTTTTGAATTTCCTTAATTACCTCAGGGTCAAACTGATAGTCATCGGTATTTACTTCGTCTTCTCCGTACCCAACTATTTTGCTACTATCGGGCTTATTGTCAGGCAGGTTAGAGATTGGAAACTTAGTTTTATTATTAATATTTTGCTGAGAATAGCGCTTATTGAGCATGTCCTTGCGCACGGTTTGATAAACGCTTGCTGGAGATTGGCTAAAGTTGAATCCCTTTTTGTAATTGACATAATATTTGCCCTTGCGAATCATCAGATAAGCCAATCCTTTGGTGAAGTTATTGGCATCAAAAGCCTCAAAACTTTGGGTATAATTGGTCAACTGAGTCACTTTGCCAGTACTTAGGTTGTGCTTATACAGTTGAAAAATCCCTGTTTCATTATTGAGATAAAGCAACGTATTTCTGCTCAATAGCACTGGAGCTACCTCTTTAGAAGGGGTATAGGTTACGCGTTGTACCGCCTTTTTGCTTTTACCAGGATCATAAATGAAAATATCAAAATTTTCATTGTTTGCGTCAAAATTTCCCACATCATTCGCCCGGTTTCTCTTCAAAGAATCAGTAGTACGATTAGAAGAAAATAAAATCTTTCGATTAGAGTTCCCTATAAATACCGGGTTCATATCGTCAAAGTAATCATCGGTGAGCTTTTTCAGGATAGAGTTGTCAATGTCAAATAAGTACAGGTCGTTTTGCCCACTTTTGATTTGGACATCATTTTTACGGTCAGCGCTCAAAACCAGCCACTTCCCGTCTTTTGAGATATCGAAGCTGGTAATGTGATTAAAGAAAAACCAAACTCGCTCAAAGGTCCGTTTCTTGTTCGCTACATCATAAACCGTAAGCTTGGTTTCTCCTTTGCGGGCGTATATAATGGCGAGCCTTTGTTCATCCTGCCATTCAATCAATGGAATGTTATAGTCGAAACGCTGGTAGATGGCCAAATATCCTCCTTTATAAATAATTTTTCGTTTGTTGGTTTCCAGATTTTTGGTAATTACACAGAACTTTCCGTTTACGTTTTCAGAGTATGCCAGGTATTTACCATCAGGGCTAATCTTGATTTGGTTATACAAATATCCTTTTGGGTTACGACGTCGTACTGAGTAATCTTTCTCGGGGGCATCGGTGCCTTCCTGGGCTACTTTTGACATGTCACGGTAATAGTTTCGCCACGCGCGCAAAAACTGACGATAACGTATCCCCAACGAACTGGAAATACTGTTTTTTTCATTGCGGATAATTCGAGCCAGGTTTAGAATGTTGGAGATGTTGGTTTTGCTGTATTTCTCAGCGATGAAGTTCCACACCGATTGTCCTACATAAACGGCTTCTTGTCCAGAAGTGATATTGGGATTGCGACGCTTACGATGGGTAAACAAATCACGCATGTAGTTGTCCATTTCCTGGTTCCAGCCTTCGGCTACATAAGCAGCCGCTCCTTCCAAAAACCACTCAGGAAAATTACCAATGTAGGAACTCTGTAGCATGTCTTTGAGGCTTCCGCCAAACATCATTTCATTGATAAACATTTGCGAGACCCCGAGCTTAAGCTCTCGTTTAAACTTGGTTTCATTGCCAGTGTAGGGTACTTCTACTTGCGCTTTAAAGAAATTGGTTTTACCACCATTTCCCACAAAATCTTTGTCTAGCCCCACATTGCTTTGCTGCAAATCAGTAATAGAGTTATATACAAAAACCTTGGTCTTGGCGTAAGGAGTATAGCCTAAAACGTCGGTGATGCGGTCAAATTGAGATTCTAAAAACAAAGAAGCAAAATTGGCCATCCGAGCACCATTGTCATAATAATAAATATCAAAATTGGTGGTACTCAATACCCGCCAGTTGAATGGTTTGTATTGTACCCGGTTTTTGCCAAATTTTACCTTAGAATTTTGAGCCAAAGTATTTGTAGGAACAAGTCCAACGAACCAGCCTACAAGAGTAATGAGCGTTATATATTTTAGTTTTTTTAAGTAATCTTTCATAAGTGAGTAATGAATGAAAGTGTTAAAGAGATCTTTGTGTTATGATTAACTTTTGAATATCAATTATATCGTTTTATGTCAACTTCTGCTTGTAAAGTAGTGCCTTGCTCCAGGTGCGCTACAAAATGATGCGCATAATAAGGAGCCAGCGATACTCCCTTAGCGCCCAATCCATTAAAAAAGCCAATTTGAGGATGCGCTGGACTTGTACCAATCAATGGGCGACGATCGGCAGTAGCAGGGCGAACCCCGGCACGTTGCCCCAATATTTCATAAGGCAGTTTGAGCCATTTGTCCAACTTTGCTTGTAACTGATCTCGAGCCTTATCAGTAGTTGTATTGCTGAGGTCTTGCCAGTCGTACGTAGCACCCACCAAATATTCCCCTTCAGTATCGGGCAGGGGCAGCATAAAAATACCGTGAGTGATGATATTTTCCAAGGGAGGATGCGCTATTTTTATATGCAACAGCTCTCCTTTGACTAATCTAAATGGTAAATCCTGAAAATAAGGATTGTGTTTGCCTTCCATGCCCTGACAAAAAACTAGCTTCTGCGCTTCTACATCTTTCCAGCGTACTCCTTCTGGGGTTACTTCTATATCGTCGTAAGCCAATAAAGCTTCCCGATAGCTATTGATTTCTTTGAGGTACTCGCCGTAAGCATTGATTAAAGCCGCAGTATCTAACCAAGCACCTTGTTTGGTTTCCCAGCCATCCAACGAATTATCTATAAACGCCGCATAAGGTTGGTTATCTACTTCAGTATTAAAGAAATGTTCCCAGCCTTTTTCGGCACTTTTGCCCAACAATTGATTTTGTTGTTCTATGCTTTTGAAAATGCGGTAAACCTGACGATCGTAAAAGAAGCGTGTTTGCAACGTTTGTTCTAAATCCTGATAAAACTTCTGCAAAAATGGAAAAAGCGCATCAGCCATCCAGGTTTTTACCAGTTTACGCCCAGTAATAGGATTGCAAATGCCCCCTGCTACTCTAGAAGACGTATTGGGGTGAGGCGCATCTACTACCATTACCCGCTTGCCTTGCTGTAGTAAAGTATACGAAAGGGTAGTACCTGCAATGCCTTGTCCTACGATCAAATAGTCTACTTGCATGACTCAAAAAACTGACTAAGGTTTAAAAAAGTTTAAGCAAAACTACAATAAATTAAATAACCTCAAGCCAGAATTATTCACTAGATTAGAAGGAAAGGGGGGTACCCCTATTTGAGAGATTGGAAAAATGCGGTTATACAAGCTCAATGTTTTTGTTTAAAGACAAGTAAAATATGTTCTGGTCACTTCTAAATGGCCATTGGGCATTCGCTTGCAGTTAAAAATAAGCCCATGAATGCCTCTAATTTGGAAAGCTTGCTGGGTATCAAACTGTTTTCTATTCACAATAGTTACTTGGTTTTGTTTGATCCAGACCAAGATTTTTGCCTTGGTGTTGAGCTTGGTAAAAAAAGCCTGAATCCCGAAAATACATTCTTTTTGAGGGTTGATCTGATATATAATATTGAAGTTTTCATAAGACTGGCTAATGTTTTGGCGAGGCCTGTCTTCATCTATAGTAACTGTTCCATTTTTGATAAGCTGATTCACATTGTTTTTGGCGTGCACTGCAAAGAAGCTACTTGTATTGAGCGGCTTGTGGGAACAACTTTGGAAGATGATTATAAGAATGATTGAGAAACAGTGATAGTAGATAATCTTTTTCATTGGATATTATATGTTGTAAACAAGCTCTAAAGCGTGACTGAGACTAAAATAGAACCACTAATCACGCCTTATTTATCATTAAACATCAATAATCATTGAATTACTTTTTCTTCCCCCACTTCTTTTTCTGCTTTAAGATAGCACGAGATACAAACTCCGCCGAAGTACTGGCTGATTGCACTTCTCCATAATTCACATCTTCTTCGGCACTAAACTCGGCCATGGTTTCAGCAGAAGCTCCTTTAGACATCGCATAATTAGTCGATCCATCGGTTTGCTTGGCTTCACGAGTTTCGGTACGTTGCAGGTAAAAATGCGAAATCATATGATACACCACGCCTTCACCGTGATTGAAACGAATAATGACGGCATCATCTCCGTATTTCTCACCCAGCTCTTTGGAGCGCATTAGCACCTGTACTTTTTCTTTATCCAGGATTTTTACTGGGTAAGACGAACCCTCTAACCACCACACTGGGTCGGTTTCTTCGTCTAAAAAACCAGCAATGACTGGATCTTCACGATCTAGCAGTTCAATACGTACTACTTCATCGGCAGTGGGTTTGCCGTTGTAAGCCACTGTATTGGGAAAACCTACCTCAAGCACATTTTTAAGTGCCCAATCAGTGGTAATGAGTTGCCCTCCTTGAGATACAAAAGTAGCCAACTTTCGGGCTCCTTCGGGTGGAAAACTAGAGGCGCAGTTGACAAATACCGTTTGATCGGGTTTGAGGTTAACGCCCAGGAACTGATTATGATTTACCTCTACAAAAGGAAGGTTGAGGTGTTTGAGCACCAAATGTATGTGATCATACGTGCCACTGACTACTACTACATCGGTTTGATCAATGTTCTCGAGCAAGTCTTTGTCTTCATTGTTGAGACGATCTTTGAGTAGGTTTTTGGCCAGACGATAAGCTTTTTTCATGTTGTCATCCCCGGCATTGTTGTTTGTCTGATTTATCATAGTGTATTAGTTTTTGATTAGATAATGGTATGGCCATACAAGCCCTTGGCAAAGATTCAATATAATCATTTACTTTGATTTTGTGAACTGTTTCTCTCCTGCCTCTATTTTGATCGCTAAATGATTGGCTTGGGGAGGAATAGGGCAGGAGTAAGCGGTACTATAGGCACAATAAGGGTTGTAAGCCGTATTAAAATCCAACACGATTGTTTTGGTATGATTAGGCTTAAGGTATAGTTCCATATAACGCCCTGCACCATAAGTAGTTTCGCCATTGGTAAGGTCAGTAAAAGGCACAAAAAGATAATGGCGGTATTTAGGAATGCGCATTAAAGCTCGGCTGCGATAAATAGGTAATTTTAATTGTTGACCCTTAAGGGTAAAACGAAGCAAGGCATATTGACGATACTGTTTTACTTTGCCGTCTGACGTAGTCATCTCAAAAAACTCGGTATCGGGGGTGAGTTCCACTTCAGCGGTTACCCGATAATCCGCATTAACAGGGTAATAAGCCAGTTTTCTGAATTTTTTTCGCGCCTTTTGAGGGATAGGTGAATGATCGCTTTTTTTGAATTCTTTATTTTTTTTGCGACGGGTTTTACGAATTTGTTTGCGGTATTTTTTTAAGTCAAATTCGGCAGATACTGGTTGAGACCTTCCTTGGTTATAAAACCACAGATTGGCCAACAACAAGAGAACTAAGCAAAAATAAGGTTTAGTCATATAATACAATAAATGATTGGATAATTGAATTAATCAAAAATACCAAACCATTTATTGTATTACAGCTATACTAGAGAGATTTTCATTACTTTAACACTTTCTCTTGCTTTAGCCATTGACGAGCCGACGCAATATCTTTGAAGTGCTCAGCTGTAGCATTAGGATAAGCCCTCTCGATGGTTTCCACATATTTTTTGCTAAAAATATCCTTAGAATCTACTACCGCAGTTTTTACAATCCCAGCGGCAATACATTTGGGAACGATGTCTTCTATCACCCAATTTTGATCTTGCATAGCCACCACTCCTGCGTGTGTCATATCAGACAACCAACCCGTGAGGTCATATTTAGTAACGGCTTCGTAGGCTACCTCAATGGCATCCCGGTATTGGTTGCTCATAGCAAATTTTTTCCAGATAATTTCTACAATCCGATGTTCCCCATCTACTTGTATCCGGGCATAACTCTCATCAAGTAAAATGTTCATAAAATAGGCAGTTAAGTTTAGTGTTGGCAATTTCTCAACAAAATAATAAAAACTAAAAAAAGATGATTAAATAAATATTATAAAAATACTATTATAAGGGCGAATAGTATTGCCTGATGATATTTTGGTACTCAAGGAGTACAATATTTAGATTAATTGACATCTTGCTTATTTTTGAGTTTTTTGATCGCATCAGCTAGCTGTCTTTGATTCGATTGGTCGTGAGAGGGTACATGTTTGAGCGCCGCTTTAGCGTACTTTAAAGCTTTTTGGTATTGCCCCAAAGCAGAGTGGCCCCGCATCATTCCAAAGTTGATTGTAACAGGGGTATCTTTGTGTTTTTTGTAATTGTAACTAAAGACCTCCATTGCTTTTTTTAATAGTTTAAAACGGATCAGTTCTCGCCCCAAACTATGTAATTGAAAAATAGTGCCCAATGGCAATGCCTGATCTATGTATTTCAGCGCTTGCGCCGATTTACCTTGGCGAATCAATATGCTAGCCTTTTCGCGGTTGTTGGCAAAGGTAGACTTGATTTTAATAGATTGATTGACCCACTTTAGGGCTTGATCCAGCGCCACGTTGTTATCTACACAATATTGAGCTGCACTGAGTGGCCCTTCCCAAAAGAATCCTGGATAATTTTTAAGTTCATTTTTCATCTTCGCCAGTACAATTGTGTGCACATCAAAAGATACCGTGAACGATATCTTTTTCTTACCCCAATACAAACACACTTTAGTTGTGTTGTTGGTAATGGCCTCAAATTCGTACTTTAGTCGCTCAATATGTACTGGATAATCTTCCAATTTGCTCTGAATGCGTAACGCATCTTCTTGGTTGTCATAAAAGAAACTACCCCAAGAAGTATAGTTTTTGGAAAAAATCACCGTGACTTGCTGATCTGCCTGAACGATCATATGTAAGCCATAACTACCCGCCTTGAGGGGTTTACCATTGATAGAGGCAGCATCACTGAGCGTAAATACCGTATTTTCGTTGGCTCCTGCTCGCCAAGGCATGGGCTTTCGTTGACCGAAATTGTTGTTTTGCAAGCCAAACGCAACTATCCCGCCCCAAACTTTCCTTTTTCGGGTGGCAGGTCGGGAATAATCAATTGTAATTGTGCTTAAGCCAATGGTTTGGCTAATTTGTGCAGCAGGACTGCGACGAGGACGCTTTACTCGATGAGGTTGAGCAAAAGCCTGGATTTGTAAACCTATAAGTAATCCTATAAAACCTATTCGAAAAGCTTTCAGATGTGTCATGATAAGGAAGATTTGGATAAGACCATAAGTTCTTCAAGTTAATGGTAATTGATCTGAAGCTACCTATTTATTTGGTGAATCGCTAACAAAAGAGGTGAACAAGATAAAGTAGATTTTTATTGACCTTGATTTATATTAATCGTAATATTGCAATGGTAGAATTTTGAAATATGGGAATTACTAAATCACACCTTTTTACAACATCGCAAAACGAACTGGCACAAATAGCTAAAGCATTTGCTCACCCTGCCAGGGTGGCTATTATCCAGTATTTATTAAAAACCGATGCTTGTATCAATGGTGATTTGGTGCAGGAGCTCGGACTGGCTCAGGCTACAATTAGCCAACACCTCAAAGAATTGAAGGCCATTGGATTGATCAAAGGCACTATTGAAGGAGCGAGTATAAGTTATTGTATCAACCCAGAGCGTTGGAACCAGACCAAAGGTTTGTTTGAAGGATTATTTGGGCAATACAATGACCCCACTATTTCAGAATCTTGCTGTTGAATATGTGCTGAGTGTATCAGCGTTTTTTTTGAAATTTATAATCGTAATATTGCAATAATACAATGATAATTGACTGAAACAATTTAAACATCTATTACTAACAATGGAACTATTTTTATCACTGAGCCTATTCTTGATTTGTGTGTTTGGAACAGGCAAAGAAGCAACTGCTCAAAAGTTTTCTAAAAACCTGGACCACTACATAAAAACGATTGTTAATGGAACAGACCAAATACCTGCAAAGCGAAAAGTAGTGCTCGAGCAAATAAGCGCTTATGTATACCAAGCACTCAAAGCAGATAAAAAAGCCAACTTGCTGGCGATTTGCACCCATAACTCCCGCCGTAGTCAAATTACCCAAACCTGGATAGCTACCGCTGCTTTGTACTATGGCATAGAAGGAGTACAGGCTTTTTCAGGAGGTACAGAAGCCACTGCATTTAACAAAAATGCGATTGCTGGCCTCGAACGAGCCGGTTTTTTAGTTCAAAAAGGCCCGGAAACCAATCCTCAGGTTCACGTATCGGTGGGAGCACAGCAACCAAAATGGCGTATGTTTTCTAAAAAATTTACCCATGAGATAAACCCTCCATCGGGTTTTGCAGGAATTATGGTGTGCTCCGATGCAGACAAGGCCTGCCCCCTTGTACCGGGTGCTGCAGCAAGATTTTCTTTACCATTTAAGGATCCTCGGCACTTTGACAATACCTCGGTTCAGGATGCCAAATACGACGAAACTGTCAAACAAATAGCTCAAGAAATGTTTTTGATGATGAAGTATGTGCGAGACAAAATGGCACTGGATAAGAAATAGGTTCAGTGCAATAGGAAGGTAACCAAGAGAACAAACTACCTTACCTGTATAGTAGTAACACAAAGGCCAGAGATTCTCTGGCCTTTGTGTTTAATGATGAATGGATATCAAGATTTAATTGATGTCTTCTTTTTTCTCTAATTTTTTGATGGCTCTCTGCAAAGCGGGGCCATTAAGTGTATCCCCTTTGGGTACGTTTTTCAAAGCTGCTTTGGCGTGTTTCAAAGCCTTTTTGAAATCACCGTTGGCCGAATGCCCTCGCATCATGCCTACATTTACTGGCCAGGTATTTTTGTGTTTTTTGTAATTATATTCAAATACTTCCATTGCTTTTTGCGGCATTTTGGCTCTGATCAACTGACGACCAAACCCGTGTAATTGCTGCACATTGCCCAATGGGAGCACTTTGGCAATCATTTTGGTAGCTTCCTCTTTTTTGCCCATACGCATCAAAATGCTGGCTTTCAAAGAATTGTTCTGAAAGTTGGATTGCTGATTGATAGACTGGTCGGCCCAGGCCAAAGCTTGCTCCATGTCTAAGTTGTTGGCAGCACAATATTGAGCAGCACTATAAGCTCCTTGCCAGTTAAACGCTTGCAGATTGGTCATTTGGGCCTTGATGCTGGCCATGGTAATGCCTTTTACATCTACCTCAATTGGAAAAGAGATTTTCTTTTTACCCCAATATAAGCTTACTGTAGCAGCGTTGGGTTTTACATCTTCGAAAAGATACATCAATTGCTCTACATGCAGAGGAGAGTCGGTAAGCTTACCCTCGGCTCGGAGTACATCTTCGCTTTCTTTGTAAAAGTAGCTACCCCAGGCTTGGTTGTTTTTAGAAAAAATCACGGTTACGTTGCCATCTTGTTTTACCGCCAAATGAAATCCATACGACCCGGCAGGTAAGGTTTTACCATTGATTTTCAATTCGTGTGAGTTAGTAAATACGGTGTTTTCGTTGGCACCCGCTCTCCAGGGAATTTCACCGCGACTCGCAAAATTGATTTTTTGAAAACCATAAGGTACCAGGTTGCCCCAAATCTTGCGGCCTCGTACTGATGGCCGGGAATAATTGAGGGTGATTTTGGAAAGACCAATGGTTTGCGATACTTCGGCCGCCTGGCTGGCGCGAGGAGTGGTTACGTTTTGGGCTTGGGCAACTGTGGCTAAAAATGCGCAAAAGATTACCCCCAACAGATTCGCCCATCGTGGACGTAGATTGTTAGTCATAGTTATACAGGTTTAAAATCTCTTAATAAATTTAGATGTATGAATGTACTGGAAAAAAGCAGGGTAGTTGGTAATGCCTAGTAGTTTAACAAGGGTTTAACAGCCGTTTAACAGGAGATTAACAGCGAAAGGGGTTGGATTTTTTGTGTAATATTTTATGGGTTTTAATGCCTATTTTTCAAACAAGCTTCGCAAGTAGGCAGCCATTTCGTCGTAAGGTGATTGGTGAATTTTGGTAATAAAATCATCTACCTCCGCTTGATATACCCCAAACATGCGACTGCCCTTTTGTTTGGCATAAGTAACATTGGCTATGCGGTCGCAATATTTGATAAACACCGCATAAGGAGTAGCTTTCATATCGGCATAGTATTTATCATTGGCGCGCTCCTGACGACTACGCCCCTTTTCGTTGGTAAGGGCATAAGCCAATTCGGCCACGGCTTCGCTGGTGGCTTTTTTTACATCATTGTAGGTTTGGCGACAATCTTCTATACAGTCGTGTACCCAACACCCCGCAATTACCTCCTGGCGAGCGGCTTCGGGAATCAAATGAATAAAGCGTTCTGCGGCTGCTACCACCATTTGCAGGTGTATTTCGTAAGGTTGAGCATCGTATAAGTGATGGGTTTCGCGATGGCAGCGAAGAGCGTATTGTTTGGTTTGTTCGGTTATATTCATTCCAGGCACATCAAAAGGTGATGAGTAAAAGTATCAAATTTCTTGATAATTCCTGTGGTACAATGTTGTATTTATAATATACCCTCAGCCAGTGTTTGTCAGGCTAAGATTTTTTTCTTCAAAACTATATTCATCACTTCAGACTGTTGCTTCACCATAGCCGTCAGGCTAAGGATGTATCTTTTAAAAAACGGCTTCATTGCCTCAGCTTGTGTCTCACAAGCTGATCGAGATCTCGAGTAAGTGAAGGTTATTATCGGTTCGTGAAGACTTAAACCAAGGTAGAAAACTTACTATTGAAGCGAATTCACTTAAAAAAAAAACAAGAAGTGGTTTAGGGAGAGGTACAGGTGCATTGTCTATACCTAGAACCTGGATTTAGAACCACCTGTCCAGGTTTTTGTACCAAATATAAACCTCAAAAACCTGAGCTTATGACTATAGTAAATAAAATAAAGCATATCCATATTCCTTTGTATATGGCCTTAATTGTTGGCCTGCTGACAACGTCCTGCAAAAAGAAAGAAGAGGTAACCATTGCCCCACCGTCGATCAATGATAAAATATTTTTTTCGCAACTAAAGCAAGCCAGCGATGAGCTGGCCAAAGGAGACATTTGGCGGGGCTACAATTTTGATAAAATGCCGATGTATTTTGTCCATCGCGATGCTGAAGGCACCCCTACCCAAGGATATTTGGTAAACCCAGTGGAGCCAGTATTGGGAGCCACGAAGGTAAACGATACGGAGAGCAAGGGGTTAGATGTGTACCGTTATGACCTGGCAATGGGCCAAGCCGATGAGCAACTCAAGGCGGGCAACGGTTTATTTGATTTTTATTACCCCATAGGAGACACCGATTATTATTTGCAGGCTTATACCGATGAGCAGGTGGGTGACAACTGGGCCATTACGGTTGCAGTGCACGAATGCTTTCATGTTTTTCAGCGGGCAGGTACTTGGACTACCAATTCTGGAGCAGTGGTAGACAGAGACAACTACCCCATTACTCAAGAATTGCTTAGCTACCAATTGCTATTGCTCAAAATTGCCGAAAAAATGCCCCAAGAAACTGACAAAGCCCAACTTAGAACCTATTTGGAGATGTATGTAGCCTTGCGGGAGCAGGAAATGAAACTGGACCCCAGCAGAGGGCAGCTGGTCAAGTTTATGGCCAACAACCAGGAAGAACGAGAAGGCTCCGCCCAATATGTAGAGTATTTGGTGAGTGCACGCATATTGTCTGGTTACACCACCCAGCGGCCCTCCTTTACCAATATCAACCTGGCGCAACTCTTCTTTCAACCTCAGGTAAAGCAAGCCTTTAGTTTTAACATATGGTATGGTACCGGAGCTGCGGCGTTGTATATGCTCGCCAGTCAGGGTGTAGATATCGAAACCCAGGTACAAACCGACAAGAACGTATACGAGGTAGCCGCGGCTTATTTGAATATGGCCGAAACCCAAAAAAGCACCGTCCTAGAGCAAGCCAAGGTGGAGTTTGACTGGGCCAGTATTCAGAAAGAGGCCAGTAGGTTGTGGGCTTTGCAGTAAAATGCCTGCGCCAAGCCTATGCGTAGAGGATATAAAGAAATGGTAGGCGGCTGCATTGCTACATCAAGTCTCGGATGTTTTCTACCCCACATTGGTCTTTGAGCCGTTTTACAATGGTTTTGATGGTGCCATTGGGGATGTAGGTAGCCAAAGTGATCTGGTTGTAGGTGTAGCCGCGCCCAATCATCAGCAATATTTTGATTTCATCTATTTTGAGCCTTTGCCCCACCCGAGTCTCCACTTGCTGGAGCACTGCTATTTCCTGGGGTTTGGGTTCGTCAAACCCTTTGATGGGGCTGGTCTTGATGGCCTTGACGTAATCGGTTTGGGCTTGCAGGGCTTTTTCGCGACGACGATACAGCAACCACCCTCCAGCCACTACCACGGCTACCATCAAGGCCCACCACCAGGGATTGATCTGTCGCACTACCTGGGTTTTGGGAGCCGAGCGGGCAATCACCAGCGAGTCTTTCAGGGCCACCGATACCTGAATGCCCTCATACAAGGCTTTTTCCTGGTTCATGCGTTGTTTAAACCAGTTTTTGGGCTGTTCGAATCTTTCTTTATTGCCAAAGAACCATAAGTTATTGAGTAGCTTATAAGCTTGTTGGTATACTTCGTAGGCGGTTTTTCGAGCATATTTCTTTTGTACCAAATGTGATGTGTGTTCATGTAATTGACTAAGTAGTGAATCACATTGGTGATAACTTTTTAGTGCTCTTTGCTCATTTCTATTGATAAAATGAAAGAGTCCTTCTGTGGCTGATAAAAGAATAGTGGACTTCAATGATCTTTGGGGAATGCTGATTGCCTGATCTAAGAAGTATCCTGCCGAGTCCAATTTTTTTGCGTGTAGATACATTCTGGCTAGTTGGGTAAGTCTTATTTTCTTTTGGATAGGTTTGCTTGTATCAGACAAGGCAATGGCTTGTTTAAGAAAACGAATGCCATTAGAGTAATTGCCAAGTCTTTCCTGCAAACAAGCATAATCCTGGTATACATTCGGAAGGTTGGGGGTGACAAACCTTTTAGTGAGTTGCATAGAAAAACGAAATAAGCTATCTGACTGGTTATAATTGGCTAAATCACGATAACAATTGGCTAGTAAATTGATCGTATAACTGAATTTAACCGTATCCTGTTGTTGAGCAAAACGTTTAGATACTTGTCTGCCAATTTTAATAGCTTCTCTGGTTTTCCCTGCCTGCTTATAACAAGTAGCCATATTATTCAGAATAGTCGTTTTCTTCTGAGAAGTAGTGTAAAGACGAAAAGCTTGGTTATAATGAATAATTGCTAAACCATAATATCCTTGATACTGGGCGTAAAAAGCAACTAAATAGTGTGCATTGGCTTTTTCAGACCTATTGCGAGCTTCTTTTAATGCTTTTTGTGCATATGAGATGGCTAAATCAGGGCGGTGATCGCTCTCATGAAATGCTAATTTATACAAATGAGCATATGTTTGGGTTTGGCTAAAGCTATTCCAGGATATACTGAGTAAAACGCCAAGGATGATAAAACTCCTCATGTTGTTGAATGATTGTTCGGGTTGAGATAGAATCTAATGAATTAAGCTGGGTATGAGCAAAAAAATACAGGATTTGAAATGCAAATCAATAAAAAAAATATTAATTATCTCAAAACGTTCATAATTTTTATCAAATTTGCTTTTAAATATTTCGCAATTTGAGTTTTAAGTTTTTAAGGAGCCTATATTTTATTATTGAAATATCTTATAAATAAAGCTCTTGTTTCTGTTTTTAGCTCAATAAGCGCATATTTTATTGCTAACAGTACTGTGTTAGCTAGTAAGATTATTTTTATCATTTAAACATTTTTGATATGATTAAAAAATCAATGAGAAACAAAATGATGCATTCGTTTCAAGGAAACCTTTGTAGCATTAGTATTCACCAAATGAAGGTAATTCGAGGCGGATGTTGCGATCAGAGTGATGTGATTCCACCACCGCCACCACCAAAACCCAACACTGGTAAGGCTGAAAATGCCGGAGGATAACGTTAAGCCTCTTATTTATCTGGAGACCTTAAGCTCGATGCGTTTACCATTGCATCGGCTTAAGTTACTCAGTAACTTAAGCCCTGATACAAGGTAAACTTGAGCCACGTTGCACTCCTGAGAAGTATTCTCCATCCAACTAACACACTCGGAGAGGCGGCTAAAAACGTGCTCAAGCAATGACTGTTTCTATGGTTTTGGCATTGGTGGCTCAAGGTTGTCTCTAAGCAACTTAAGTTGTTGAGCGTCTATATTATTGTGAGCCAATGTCGTCAACGTTTGGCGAATTGCCTGAAAGTTTTCAGAACATCTAAAAGCAAAATCATCCTCCCAAATATTCTCGCCACTTATCATTAGTTTTGCTTGTACCTCCAGTAAAAAATCCAACCATAAAACCCATCTTTCATTCTGATGATCGCTTATCTGGAAAAAGGGGGTAATACAATCTATCAAAGTTTGTAAGAGTTTGGCATCCTGATCCGAGACTTTTACAGGGTCTTGTGTCATAAAAAAGTTATTTAATAAACATGTAATCAATAAAGGGAATGGGGTATTCTTACCCCATTCACCTAAAAACATAGACCGAAGCCTATGTACTGGCATATATTACACTAGTGTAAAAGTAGGAGGAATAATTATTTTAAACAATATGTTTATTAGGTGTTTTCCAAAAGTATGCAGTGAAAACCAAGGGTTTTGCTGGTTTTAAAAAGGTTTTATAAACTGTTTTGGTTTGTTATACAGCGTGTTATGTGTTTTGTTGAGAAGTTTGATTTAGAGATTAATCTAAAAGAGTAAAACCAAAAGTTTTTAATCAAAATGTTTATTTAATTACTACTGCCAGATGTTATTTATATAAAACAAGTGAAACTCTTAATGCTATAATGATTATTTAGATAGCAAGGTGGGTTTTTTAGATAAGGAGATGAGATGTAATTATCCGACTATTTGTCGCTTAGGTTTGAACTTTATCATAGAGGTTAAACTAAAGAGGGTTTTATCTTAAAAAAACAAGGTAATTGCTCCAAGCCAGGTCTCATAGATTCACTTCTAAAGGATTTTCTGTAAGAAAAAAGCTTTTTAGACCTGACAGGTTTCCAAAACCTGTCAGGTCTGGCGCTCAAACTAACATATTATTTGGATTTTCATCGTTATGAGTGTTTAAGTGAAATGTCACCCGCAACTTTGCCCTTAGGGGGCAACTTTTGTTGGTGACGCTGCGCTCAAACACCAACAAATGGGTAAGGGTGCGTGATCCTTTGGTGTTATTATGGGAGGAGGATTCTCAATTCCTACCTGGTTCAATTAAAAGTTCATCCTACTGCAATCACAATTTCGCGCTATGAAATCTCAATTCCTGTATGGTTCAATTAAACGCCGAAATGGATATAATCACCTGGGGTGAGTATATTAATCTCAATTCCTACATGGTTCAATTAAAAGCAATGGCATTGAAAACGGCAATGTAAAAATGCATACATCTCAATTCCTACAGGGTTCAATTAAAAGCATATAAAAATGACAAAAGACAATCATTTTAACATTATCTCAATTCCTATATGGTTCAATTAAAAGCCTTACCGCATTGCCCCGAAGCATTTGTTGATACAATAATAACCTGAATACAGAGGCAAACCCCATCTTTGCAAGGTAAAAAGAGGTATTAAGTAAGCAACAGATCTAATTCCAAAGAGAGGGTAGAGGGTTAGGATTGGGTATTGCAAATACCCAAAAGGCCCCTCAGTGGATTGTGAGTGGCCTTTTATTGTTTGTTTTTTCAAGCCCACCATTATTTTTTCAATTTCTCATTGTTGGCGTGGCGCTCCTTGTCTCGTTTGGTTTTTTTGTCGAGGTTTTGGTGTAGGGCGTCGGTTAGGTCTATGCCGGTTTGGTTGGCCAGGCAAATGAGTACAAATAGTACATCGGCCATTTCGTCGCCTAAGCTATGGGCCTCGTCGGGGTTTTTGAAAGACTGCTCTCCGTAAATACGTGCCATTAGTCGGGCTACTTCTCCCACTTCTTCCATCAATATGGCTGTATTGGTGAGTTCATTATAGTATCTTATGCCAGTGGTATTGATCCACTGATCTACAATTTCCTGCGCTTCTTTAATTGTCATCAATGATAATATTTTAAAACGGATAAATTAAGCCATGAGCTCATTCCGACTTTTGGTAGATGGCTCAAAAAAGAACACCAACGTGAAGGCACTTGGCTAAAAATAGCAGTGCCTTCATACTAAATGTCCGTTTGGTAATTCATTTAAAAAGACGAAATGATTTCAATTACATAAAGACTCAATAAGCACTTTTTTGTTTGAAAAAGTGCGCAATCTTTTCGTTTTATTCTCGAGGCTTTGTTGTCCATAGGTATTGGGTTAACTATAGGTAGGCAAGAAAAATTCTCGGGATTTTGACGGCGATAGAGCAAGCAAAATGGGGAATGGGTATTGTTTTATTGCGAGTACTTTCCTTAACCTTACCTCATAAGGCAAACCAAGAGATTATATCAAAAACTTAAGGGGTAAATCTCTCAAATAAGTAACTCATATCTACACAATTCTCTAGTGAATAGATGGTGCCATGTTTTAGGAGAATTTCTTTTTATCTTAGAAAATGTCAGTTGTATCTTGGTAAATTTATAATTGTATCATTGTCCTACCATCAATTAGTCCCAAAACCAGGTAAACATGGACGGTTTTGAGACTTTAGGCCTTTACAATCGGGTGAACATTGCTAAAGTCTATAGATATAGTGATAGAAAAAGAGGGAAAAAGCTTATTTGGAAAAAAAACGCAATTAAATGGAAGGGGTATAAAAAACGAAAACAGAGATTTTTTGTCTCTGTCTTCGTGATAAGTTTGTACCATCAGGCAAAATACAAACCGTGGATTAGTTTAGGTTTAAAGGTAAGGTATAAATTTAAAAGTTCAAAAAGTATAAGAAAATCTAGATGTATTTTTTATGGGTTAAGTAATAAGTGTTTAATAAAAATCTATAAGTGTAATATATTCCAGATGTCTTAATTAGTATGGTTCAAAGATCAG
>DMXI01000384.1 GCA_003483885.1 Microscillaceae bacterium | reverse complement strand
CTACCTTTGCACCGCATTTAAGGAAAACAACAGCCTCCTTAGCTCAGTTGGTAGAGCAACTGATTTGTAATCAGTTGGTCGCTGGTTCGAGTCCGGCAGGAGGCTCTCTTAAAAAATGCTTCTCTAAACCTGTTTTTGGTTGTCCCTAAAGCAGGTTTTTTTAATGCTCATATTACCTACAAAAATTTGAGATTTAAACTCAAAAAATAGCAAAATATAAGCGCCAAAAAAACGTTTTTTTATTGGTGAAATTGGGTTAATTTCTTAATTTTGTAGACGCTTAAAACAAAAAATCAAGCCTCCTTAGCTCAGTTGGTAGAGCAACTGATTTGTAATCAGTTGGTCGCTGGTTCGAGTCCGGCAGGAGGCTCTTTTTTAAGTTTGATTTTATAAAGTCTGTTATTCACCAAAACAGACTTTTTTTGATTTAAGCTAGCTTCTTACTCCTAAACATTATGAGCAAAAAAGTAATTCTTGTTTTCGTTTTCATTTCCTCTCTTTTTTTTGCCACGAGTTGTATTCCCCCCCGATGCAAAGTTTCACAATGCAGAGTATTAATTGATCACAGCCATCCCACCCGTGGTTCTGTTACTGCCAAAACCAAAGCCGGTAAGGCATTTACAGTCAGTGGAATGCGTAAAAATAGGGTAGTACGAGGAGTTCCTTGGTACAAATACATTTTTAGAAAATCATATCGAGCGAAGTCTGCCAAAGGCAGGTATCGAAAAATAGACACCAGAGAAGCATACGATTAATAGCGTGTGTGCAATAAAGATATTTTCAATGGACATGTGCTATGTGCATTGATTGGATTAAGACAACATAAAATTAGATTGACAATATGCTGGAATCTTCAAGTAAAATAGTCCCAATTAATATTGAGGATGAAATGAAGAGCGCCTACATAGATTATGCTATGTCGGTGATTATTTCGCGTGCATTACCTGATGTACGTGACGGCCTAAAGCCTGTACATAGGAGAGTATTGTATGGTATGTCTGATTTAGGGTTAATGTTTAACAAACCCTTCAAAAAGTCAGCCCGTATCGTGGGAGAAGTACTAGGTAAGTATCACCCCCATGGGGATGCTTCGGTATATGATACCATGGTTCGAATGGCTCAAACGTGGTCGCTTCGTTATCCTTTGGTAGATGGTCAAGGTAACTTTGGCTCTATCGATGGAGATTCACCTGCGGCTATGCGTTATACAGAGGCCCGTCTAAAACGCATTTCTGATGAGTTGTTGTCAGATTTGAATAAAGATACAATTGATTTCCAGCCTAATTTTGACGAATCTCTTAAAGAGCCTACCGTATTACCTTGTAAAATCCCTCATTTATTGGTAAACGGTACTTCAGGTATTGCAGTAGGTATGGCTACTAATATGCCTCCTCATAACTTGAGCGAGGTGGTAGATGGCATCATTGCTTATTTGGATAACAATGAAATTACGGTGGAGGAATTGATTCAATATATTCCTGCTCCAGATTTCCCTACTGGGGGAATTATTTACGGTTATCAAGGGGTTAAAAAAGCGATGCTTACGGGTAGAGGTCGAGTAGTAGTGCGCGGAGTAGCCGAAATAGAAACTACCAAAACAGGCCGTGAACGTATTATTGTGACCGAAATCCCTTACTTGGTTAACAAGGCAAGCCTGATCGAGAAAACTGCTCATCTGGTACAAGAAAAAAGAATAGAGGGCATTTCTGATATCCGCGATGAGTCGGATCGTAATGGAATGCGCATTGTATACGAATTGAAGAGAGACGCTGTGCCAATGGTTGTTTTGAATCAATTATACAAATATACGGCACTTCAATCTTCATTTGGGGTCAACAACGTAGCCTTGGTAAAAGGACGTCCTCAGATTTTGAACCTGCGTGATTTGATCTATCACTTTGTGGAGCACCGTCACGAAGTAATCTATCGCAGAACTCAATTTGAGCTTAAAGAAGCAAAAGCCCGTCAACACATTTTAGAAGGTTTGTTGATAGCCTTGGATAATCTGGATGAAGTAATTGCTTTGATTAGAGCTTCTAAAGATGGCGAAACGGCTAAAAACTCGTTGATGGAAACCTTTGAATTATCAGATGTTCAAGCAAAAGCTATTTTGGATATTCGCTTGCAGCGTTTAACTGCGATGGAGCGCGACAAAATTGTAGCAGAACATAAAGAAATTTCGGCTTTGATTGAAAAATTAGAAGCCATTTTAGCTGACAAAGGCTTACGAACAAACATCATCAAGGAAGAGTTGGGCGAGATGAAGGAGAGATACGGAGATGCTCGCCGAACTGACATCGAGCATTTTGCTGATGACCTAACCGATGAAGATATGATTCCCGAAGAAGAAATGGTGATCACTATTTCTCATGCGGGTTATATGAAACGTACCTCATTGGATGAATATCGTATTCAAAACCGAGGAGGAGTAGGGTCTAGAGGTTCTTCTAAAAAAGACGATGACTTTACAGAACATCTGTTTGTAGCGTCTACCCACGATTATTTACTATTCTTCACTAATTCAGGGAAGGTATTCTGGTTGAAAGGATATAATATTCCGGAAGGTTCCAAAACTGCCAAAGGACGCGCCATGCAAAACTTGCTGCAGATGGAAAGTGGAGACTCTATCCGGGCAGTGATTAATGTAAAACGTTTGCAAGATCCTGACTATAACCAAAATCATTATTTGGTGATGTGTACCGAGAAAGGGGTAATTAAGAAAACCCGTTTAGAGGCATTTTCTCGCCCTCGTCAAAATGGTATTCACGCCATCAGCATCAACGAAGATGACCAACTACTAGATGTAAAACTGACCAATGGAGATAATAATATTATCTTGGCAGTACGCAGTGGTAGAGCCATTCACTTCCACGAAGATCAGGTAAGAAGTATGGGTCGTACAGCCACTGGAGTTAGAGGTGTTACCTTATCAGATGAAACCGATCGCGTAGTAGGTATGGTATGTGTAGCCCGAGACGATGCCAGTTTGTTGGTAGTGTCTGAAAATGGATATGGAAAACGTTCCTCTATTGAAGATTACCGCATTACAAACCGTGGTGGTAAAGGGGTAATTACTCTCCAGGTGACTGATAAAACAGGTTTGCTGGTATCCATTAAAGAAGCAATTGATACAGATGATTTGATTTTAATTACGAAGATTGGCTTAGTAATTAGAATGTCAATGTCTGATATGCGAGTAATGGGTAGAGCCACACAAGGAGTAAGACTCATTAAACTACATGATGATGATAGCATTGCTTCAGTGGCGAAGGTAGATACTACCACTTTGCTGAAAGAAGATGAGGATGAAAATACAGAGGAGCAGACCGCTGAAGTGGTAGAAAGTACTCCCAAAAATGAGGTTCAAGAAGACAAAGAAACAAGCGACGAAAAAAACGATAGCGAATCAGAAGGTTAATTAAAAAATATAATTAAACTGGAAATAATCGTTATCTTTGCGCCGTCTTATTGGAAAATATTGAAGAATAAATTTGTATAAGCATATGAAAAGAATAGTTTACTTGATTTTGTTCTGTGTATTGGC
>DMXI01000616.1 GCA_003483885.1 Microscillaceae bacterium | reverse complement strand
CCCACAAACGACGACGGGTAAACTCATCGGGTTCGCTATAACGTACCTGCGTATCAAAACGACGGGTAAAGGCTTCATCCAAATCTACCCCTTTGTTGGTAGATAAAAAGATCATTCCTTCGTATTCTTCAAATTTATAGAGCAAATAACTTACTTCCTGGTTTGCGTAACGATCCTGTGCCGAACTGGTACTGGTACGTTTTCCAAACAGGGCATCTGCCTCATCAAAAAACAGCACCCAATCTTTGTTTTCAGCCATCATAAACAGGGCTTCGAGTTTTTTGGAAGTTTCACCTACGTACTTATCTACAATATTCGAGATATTGATCCGATATAAAGGCTTACCTGTAGCTTTACCCAGTAATGCCATCGTGAGGGTTTTCCCAGTTCCCGAAGGACCATAAAGCAATATACGGTAACCTTTCATACCACCCCCTCCTACTACCTGGCGAACTTTGTCGTAGTTTTTTACCCAGGTTCGGGCCTGCGAAATCATTTCTTCTTCGCGACTATTTAAAAATAGGTCTTCCCAGTTTTTATCAGTATTGAGTAAAGTCGCAGGAAAAGCTGAGCTATATTGAGGTACATATTCTTTGCCTTTTACCAGCAAATCAATGTATTCGTCCGAAAGGATAATTTGGCTACTCAGGGGTGGCTCGTTTCCGTGAATACGGGATAGTTGCAAAATACCGTTTTTGAATAAAAAGTGCTGGGGATCTATAATAGATTGCACCAATGCCCTTTTTTGCAAATCAGCTCCTGCCAATATGTGTAAAGCAGTTTCGCCCGTTGGCAAAAATCCCCGATAGTGATTTGAATTTTGAATGCCTCCAAACTCTACAATCTCTCGTCCCATGTCGTCTTGAATCCGAAAGCAATCCAACAACTCGGGGCGTAAGTAAGGACAAAGCGCCAACAAAACCACTACCCTTTCGGCATAATGCATAAACCTCAAGGTCTCTTCGGTTACTTCAAAATTGTGGACAATAATATTGTCGTGGGTTTGGGCAAACATATTCTCCAGCAAAGTAGCGTAAAAGGAGGGATAGAAGTCTTTTGGATGAATAGGAACAATGGGGACATTGCTCACTAAGGCATCAAAGCTGAAAACGTTGTCCTCGGCTCTAAAAAAAGTATCTCTTACATCTAAAACCCCAGTAAGCCAATCTAACTCTTGGTGAAGTGCTTGCCAGTGCCTGTTAAGGTCAATATCAGAATGAAATGTATTCATGCAGTCTTGCAGTTGGGTAATAATATGAAGTCATTTAGACTAATAGTCGAGACAACTTCTATGCTAATGACGACAAAATTACTTTTTTCTGGAATTGTTTGGCGATTTAAGTAAGAGTTTTCTGCCATTTTTTACATAATGGCTTTATAATCTGGTTTTTGTATCCTTTTTGTTGGACATATAACCTTGATTCGAGAATTGTTGTTATACATCGAAAATCAATTATATTAGCAAATTAGTAGAATTAATCATTACGATATTTGAAGTCATCTCGACCTTTGATTATTAAAAATCGCGATCACTTCTTTACCCAAAAAAGCTTTCAATGATAGGTGGCATTTTTTCAAAAATACTGGCAGGATCAGTAGTTGGCTATATTACCAATTATTTAGCAATTCAAATGCTCTTTCAGGAGTATTTCAAAGTGCGGATTTCTAAAAAGAAGAAATTCAGCCTGGGAGGAGTTGTTGTCAAAGAAAGAGCCGAGTTTGAAAGCCAAATTAGTAAATTGGTAGAGAGTGATGTCATTCACCACAAGGCGCTGGAACGAGAGCTCAAAACTCAGGGATTTTCAGAAGCACTGCAAAAAATCTTGTCCGATTTGTTTTCAGACCAGCTCATCACCCAGGTTCCTCCTGGATTTACGGTGGCCGATATCCCTCAAATTGATACTTCCTTTGAAAAATTGAGCGAAACCGTTGTGAAAGGGCTATCTACCCCACTTGAGAACGTATTGCTTCATAGTGTAGGTAACTTGCCGCTGGAACAAATTCTCTCAAATCATCAAAGTCAAAAAATATCACGCTCCCTTTCTCAGGTTATTCAGGAATTTGCCCACGAAGAAGCAGGTTACATAGATCATTTTATTCTGGAACTGATCCAGGATATTCGGAAAAACAGCCTGTTGGATTTCCTTTCCGAAAAGGACGTACAAACCCTGATTGACAACAGCAATACCATTTTTGATGATTTGCATCAGGTACTTAAGTATAACTATGCCGAAAACATAGACCAAGTCATTCGGCAAGCTATGCGTACCTTGAATATGCCTCAGTTGATAGCAACCATAGCCAAACAAGTGGGGAATAAGAAATTGAGTAGCTTATTGGGTAATACTCAAATAGAACACATTCCCAAGGTACTGGTTACAGAGATTGAGAAGATTTTTGGGCATGAGGTAGGCCGTGACATTATTGAAAATGTGCTTAAGTTTTTGCTCAATAGCCTCAAAAAAGAGCCTTCTACAATTTTGGACTTATTGTCGGGGGATATCAAAACTAGTTTTGAGAACTTTTTGGTAACCAAGCTCCCCAGTATGATCGCCAAGCTCATCCCCTGGATTAAGGAGAAAAAGGTCAAGTTGAGTCAGTTGATTCAGGATAGTTTTCAGAAAAACACCTCTGCACTTAAAAAGGTATTAGTCAATATATTTGTGGGGAATGTAGGAAACTATGTAGGTGTAGAACAAAAAATCATTGATATCATAGAAAAGCAGGAGCCAGAAGCTATAGCTCAGCAAGCATCAGATTATTTGGTGAGTTACCTGCAAAAAACCACCATTGGTGATATTATCCAGAGCCTCAATCAAGAAAAGGTGATGGATACTATAGTACCACTAATTCAGGAAAACTTGCTCAAGCTCATTCGCAATTTAAAAGCCGATAGTTTGGAAGAAATATTTGGCCGCAAGATCAATACTTTTATCAGTGAGCAGGACATTCAAACCAATCTGGAAAAGCTTATTCAAAATGTATTGGATAAAAATATCAAGGAGCAATGGCTCTATAGTGAAAAATCCAGCCTGTTTGTTCAAAATAATATTGCCGCTCAAGTACATAAGTTTGCCGGAAGGCCTTTGGATGAGATTATCAAAGCTGACAGTTTGAGTAAGCATACTAAAGATATCAGAGAATTACTCATTCAACTCTTAGAGAAAAGCCAACCACAACTCCAAAAAGTAATTCACGAAGCCATTGTCAATTATGCCGAAGAACGCTCGCTGGATGCACTGGTAAGGGTAGAGCAAAACAAACAATTGCACCAATGGATGTTAGCGCTTATTGATGGGCAACTAAAACAACAGTTTACCTCTATAAAATCAGTGGAGTTTCAGCATTATGTAAAGCAACTCAAGAATATCAATGCCCTGGATCAACAAGTATCGCAATTTTTACAAACCTACCTCACCACCAATCTTAGCGAGCTTATGGAGGGTAGAGTTGAAGACTTGGTCAAGCACAATTTGGCTCAACTCCCAGATAATGAACTTAAAGGAATGATTTACAAGGCGTTGGGAAGAGAACTTAAGCCAATTAGTTACTTTGGAGCTTTGCTTGGAGCTGTCACCGGAGGTTTTCTGAATTTTCTACCTACTTTCTCGCAGTCAGCTGCTAAAGTAGCCGTGCCCGCTGCGGCTTATGGCGCTACCGGATGGGGAACCAACTGGCTCGCCATCAAGATGATATTTAGGCCTTATAAGCCAGTGAAGATTCCATTAATCAAGCGCCGTTTGCCTTTTACCCCAGGAGTAGTAGCCAAAAATAAAGCTCGTTTTGCTCAAAGCATGGGACGTTTTATTGGCGATAATTTATTGAACCAAGATTCGCTCAAGGGGAGTTTTTCTAAAAACCAAGACAGAATCGAGCGCCAGTTTCTGGCAATGCTAGGCAAAAATCGTTACGCGTTTTTGGATCGTGTAATCCAAAACAATGAAAACCTGATTGCTCAACAATTGGGAGGTAACTTGTATGATTATCTCTTGGAGCAAGAGCAACTCATTGCTCAAGGTATCCGCGGGGTGATTGGTCAATACAAAGACTGGTCGTTGGTTGAACTGGATACTACTGGCATTGAAGATCGCCTGATTCAATACTTGAACCGTGATAGTTTTCGCCATTCTTTGGAGACCCTTATTGAGCGTCGTTTAGATAAAACTAGAATCAGTAATCCTGCCCTGGATGAAGTTTTGCCTGCTGGTATTCAGCAAAATCTAGAGAAGTTTTTACAACAAACCCTCGAAAAGCAAATTCTTAAAGTAGGCGATCAGCTTACAACCGACAAAGTATTGGCTTTGGCAAACTTACCGCAGTTGGGCAACCGACTGGATGATATTCTTGCTAAAGATATCAATGGTTTGCTCAAACCCGAACAAAGATTAAAGCTCAAGGATCAATTATTTGACTTCTTACAAAAGAAAATCCAAAGCCCAAAACTGAAAGATTGGGTATTTGATCTGATCAATAAGCGTATAGAAGAAGAGTTTCACGACGAAGTACAGATCAAAGATTTGTTGGGTGGTAAATTAATTCAGTTGCTGGAAAACAACCTGACAGGCATTTTACAGCAAATTATCAAAGTCGGCCTTGACTGGCTCAAAGAAAACAAGGAAGATATTGCAGAGAGGGTATACAACGATGCTGCTAGCCAAAACTCCCTCGCTTGGACCTATAAAAGTTCTATCAAAGGTTCTGCTACTAGTTTGATTGAGGAAGGTATTCCCAATTTCTTCGAAAACGAATTTGATAGTATTCGGGAAATCATTCACGATGAGGTGGTAGAATTGGGGGCAATTAAGATTAATCAAATCCAGCACAATGTAGCACTACATACCGAAAACCTCAAACAAAGGGTAGATACGGTACTCAACGACTCTTTGTTGATGTTTAAGATCAGGCAGCTTATAGATGTGATCTTGGACGAACGCATTTTTAAAATTCCCGTTCAGCAATTTCTTAACTCAGATGCCTCTCAATTGGTCAATTACACGCAATCGGTCATTCAACCTGAGTTAAACATGGTATTGAGCTTTGTGAAAATGCAACTCAAAAACCCTCAAAACATCCACGAAATTGCGGGTCCGGTTTCTACACTCTTGGGGCAAATTATTCGCCGCCGCTTGTTTCCGGTGCGTCTCAATACTTTGCTGGAAAATATGGACTCTGAAGTATTTGATGAGTTTATTGAGAAAACCTCTCGTTTCCTGATCAATTCGCCCAGTTTTCAAAATCATCAGGGTATTTTGGTAGAAAAGATGGTAGCAAGGGCCAAAACCAAAACCTTGGGCGACATGCTAGACCTGAAGGTATTTAAGGATGATGTAACCAAAGCGCTGCACCAATTGCTACACGATAGCAATAACAAAGAAGTGATTATTCAGGAGTTGGAGAGTTTTATAGCCCAAAACTTAGGTAAAATTAGCCAAGGTATTTCTACTGCAACTAAAGAATACCTCATAAAAACGCTTACTAAAGGTATTTTTGCTTCGCTTGAAGAAAATATTACTGAACTTATACATTCGGTTAACTTTAAACAGATTGTAATCACTGAAATCGAAAATATGCACCCTCAAGAGCTAGAAAAACTATTTTATGGTTTTGCAGGCAAATATTTCAAATATTTGATTGGATATGGATTTGGGTTTGGAATCATTTTCGGGCTAGCGATTGATTTTGGACTGGTAGAGGTAATCAAATTATTAGGTGGAGGTTAAAGCAAGTGCCCCATAAGTATATCCACCCACAGTTAAGAAATGAATTGAGTACATCAACTATTGAATAGCACCCGTTGGTTGAGTTATTTTTGTATTAACAAGACAGAAGATCAAAATGACAAAAATACTTAACAATAACCGATTTACCCAGATTTGCTACCACCCAGTTGAAAGATTGGTGACCCAAACTTGGAAATTCAATGCCCATAAAAATCAATTACACTTTTTTGGTAATTTAACTGCGGCATTGGATGTGATGTATACCTATAACCCCTCAAGACTACTTATTAATTTTAGTGATTTTAAATATTCACTTGATCATGATAGTCGCAGTTGGGTGGTTAATCATTTTCTTACGCAATTATACCCACTATCTGTCAATAAAATTGCCTTGATCAAAAGTAAAGATCAGGACACACAAATATCGATGGAATTGATTCGGAATAATTCTAAGGTAAGGGATTCTAATATTCGCTTTTTCGAGCAGGAGAGCCAGGCACATAGCTGGTTTATAAATAAGGCCCATGGCCAAAACTCACTACACACGAGATTAAAAGCGTCTTAATGTTTTGAGCACAATTTCCTGATTATCTATATAAAAAGCGAGGTAACAAAGTTTGTTATCTCGCTTTACTTTTATCTATAAGCTCCAGGCTTTAAGAAGCCGCTATTTCGCTTTGCATTCCTTTGTTGGTAGACTTGGTATTATCTTCTGGTGTGTCTACATTTTTAATTTTCTTTTGCACTCTTTTCTTTATCCTACGACGAATACGTTTTTCCAGGCGCATGTTGATTCTTTTTTCTAAATACCTGATTAAGAACACAAAACCCAAGGCAAAGAATCCATTCATAAGCAACCGAAGCAAGGCTACCCCGCCAGCGTATTCCTGTAAAATGGGATTGAGTAATAATAATAAAAACTGGAATGTAAGAAATAACGCTATAAAAATCATGCGTCGCATCACGTGAGGAGGAATGGCTACATCTCCCACGAAAAATAACCCTCCAAACAATAAGATGAAAAAAGCTGAAATCCCTAAATATTGAAGGTTATTCCGCTGTTCTTGGCGTTCTTTGGCTCGGCGTGCTTGTTCTTCTGTTCTATAGTTTTTTTCTAGTTTTGCAATATTAGCTAAACTTTCTTCCTTGGAAATACTATCCTTTAGGCTAGTGTATTTCTCCTGGTAGTTGAACGCATCACTATATTCTTGTCTGATTTTGTATATCCTGGCCAATATACCATAAGTGTCTCTCCTATCTTTTCTTAAATTAGCCATTTCAGCCCTATCTAAACTTAATAAGGCGTAGTCTAGAGCCGATTGACTTTGTTCAACTTCTATGAACAATCTGGCCAAATCGTTTAACACCGTAACCACTTTTTTGTGATCATCGTGCTTCTCATATACCTCGAATGCCCTGATATAGTGATTAATAGCTGTCTTAATATCTTTCTTACCTTTATAACAATCTCCAATCAATTGGAAGCAAATGGCTAATTCTATATCAGAATTGAGCTCTTCTACCAATGCCAGAGCCTGGTATAGGTTTCTTAATGCAACTTGATAATTCTTTTGACGCATCAAGATAATCCCTAAAACCTTGAGTCCAGTAGCCAGTCCTTTAGAATAACTCAGCGAACGAGACAATTCCAAAGCCTGATTCGTATAATCCTCTGCTTGTTTAGTTTGCTCTGTTACCTGAAACAAGAGGTATTCACTGGCCAATCCATTGAGTACATCAACTTTTGCTGAATCCGATACTTTTGGTAAAGTTTTAAGTAAGCTATCAATTTTAGCAGTGTTCTGTCCTTTGGTGGCATTAATTGTTAGTGTGAATATTGTGAGAACAAATAGTATTTTTTTCATTCAATTATTGAATTTGCCATTGTGTATTTTTTGCATTTCATGAGGCAAAAAAAAAGCCAATTCCAAATATTGAGCCATAAAAATAATCAAGAAGATGTAAGATATAGAATAAAAAAATAAAATTGCACTTTTTCAAGACACAATCTTATACCCTAAAACCCACCACCAGGATGTCATCGGTTTGGGACTCAATACCTTGCCATTGTTCCAATGTGGAGTTCAATTGCTGTTCTTGAGTGGGCATAGGCAAATGGCTGATGTCTTGTAACAAGCCTCTAAATCGACTTTTGAGAAACTTCTTACCTAAATCGCCTCCAAATTGATCCTGAAAACCATCTGAAGCCAGATAAAAAACATCTCCAGGCTCTATCATAAGTTCTTGCAATTCAAAAAACTTGTAGGAATATTGGGTGCTTCCCCCAATAGGGAATTTAGAGCCAGGTAATTGTTTCACTTCACCATTACGCACGTAATACAAGGGATTTTTGGCTCCTGCAAAACAAAGTCGCTTTTTGGCTTCATCTAGCATCACAATGGCAATATCCAGTCCATCATTTACATCACTATCTGGCGATTGTTTGCGCAGTGTGTCTATGAGCTTTTGATCCAATTCGTATAAAATGCGGTCGGGCGCAGTGATTTGCTGGCTATTGATAATTTCGTTCAAAAAATCGTTGGCCATGATCGTCATAAAGGCCCCTGGCACTCCATGTCCAGTACAATCAGCTACTACCAATACAAGTTGTTTATTAGCTCCTGAGGTTTCGGCAAACCAATAAAAATCTCCTGAAACGATGTCTTTGGGCTTAAAAAACACAAATGCTTCTTGAAAGTTACGGATCAGGTCAGGAGGATCAGTCAAAACTGCTTGCTGGATGCGCTTGGCATAATATACGCTGTCGGTAATTTGATTGTAAGCCTGCTCCAACTCTACCGTTTTGGTTTGTAGTTCGCAGGTTCTGTTATCTACCAGATTTTCCAGGTTTTCGTTGAACTCTTTTAGCTGAACTTGTTGCTGCTGCAATACATCGTTTTTGGCTCTTGCTTCTTTCAATAAACTGAGTACTGTACCTACGTCTAATTGTTTGCTCCCCATTAGAATGAATATCAATACCGCAATGCAAAACATAGGGGTAAAGTAGTTGTTATTCAACCCTTTCATTTTTTTGTCAATAGGCAAATTGAGCGAAAGCTCATGAAAAATAGGATCGATCAAAAAGAAGGTAATTACGACCAATAGTACGCTTCCGACAATCGCACTTCTTTGGCGGTTTTCAAACAATAAAAAAGGAAAAGAAATGAGGGTAAATACCACCAGACGGTTGGCAGCAATATTAGCGGGTGTAAGATCAGAGGCCATTCCACCTAATACCGATACCGCAGTAAGTAAGACAAGGAGCACAAAAAACTTACTAAATTCAGTCCAGCCAAATCCACTAATGACTGGCACCAAAAAACAAGCACTCAAAATGAGCACTTCTAATACATAAGTGGTGACAGAAAGCTTAAGGACTACTTCGGCATCGAAGATAATGACAGGTAAAAACAACAAGCCAATGATGGTACCCAAGCGGTTGGTCAAAATCACCCGATTTTTGGCCAGTTCGTCCATTGTTTTGGTTACTCCCTGGTGAGATATAAATTTCCAAAAACTGATGAGCTTTTGCTTCATTGAAGTGTTATTTGTCTTTTCTGGGTTTTAACTATTACAGTTTTTCTCTTGATTCAAAAACATAAAACAACTCAATTTCTGTTCCCAAAAAGCAATTTATTTATAGGACTTGTCTCGCCTTCAAGCTTAATAGCTCATTCAGGTATAAAGAAATAACAGAAAAAGGGTAGGAATTGGGTAAAAAGCAAAAGCCAGGAAAATCCTGGCTTAGGTCTAAAATTTTACAAATAGTATTGAATGCTATTCAGTTAATTCGGTTTCGCATTGATAATGCTGATCAGCAAAAGTCAATGCAATAATTCCCTGAAAATCTTCGCCAAACTGGGCTTCACACCACACACGTAATTCTAACACTTCAATAGCTGATAAAAGACCAATGGCTTTCCTGAGCTCTTTCTCGAATAACACCCGATCAAAGCTCATTTTTTTAAGAATGAATTTGGTGTACTTAAGCATAAAAGCTAGCGGTTTTTAAATCGTTAAGGTTGAATATAGTCTAGTAAATCTTGATAGTTAAGAGGGCTTATAGCTAATATAACCCATCTATTAATACGTGAAAAACGCTTAAAAAGTTTTGTATAATTTAAAGTCAGGGTTGAATTAAAGATATAGTAAGCGTGAAAAAATAAAGCGCAATACACTGACACACAAACCATTATGCCTTATTGGGTTTAACCTGCACGTAGGCAGCCTTGGCTAACAACAAAATTTGAGATAATTCAGGCATAGTATCTAAGACTGAGCTTCTCCTGAAGGCTTTGTTTTTGACTACGATTTTTTTCTCATTTTCCTTGATTCTTGCTCCCTCTGTATTACTTTCAAGCTCGCTTAACTGGTAACGTTTTTTAGGAAAACTCAGGGTCATTTCATACACGACTTTTACTTTGTTTTTTTCTTTGGCTTTCCATTTACCACTGCGGCTTTTCTTAGAATATCGTCGATATCGTACCAAATAGATTACGTTCAAGTCCATCGTAGCCCCATTCACTAATACCGTTTTTAGATGAAGCCAGGGTACCTGATAATATTTCCAATCAACTACTGGATTTTCAGGCGTGTAAGCAAAGGCTGCACTTTTTTTATCCCTAAAATCAACCTGCATTTCAACCGATGCATCTGTGGGTATTTCTTCGCTAAAGCAGTGTAAGAGCGGCATCAAAAAATCAGTGAATTCCTGGCTTGGGATTTTCACTGCCCCATTTATTTCTTTTTGTTGCTTTGCCAAAGTCTTATGCAGCTTTTTATTTCTCACATGCTTTTTGAAATAATTGCTCAATACAAAAGGGATAATGGATACCAAGGCACCCCCTACTATTACTTGCCCTAACAATTCACTATTTCTTTTAAAAAAACCAATCATGCTCAGGCTGATCCCAAAAACAAAACACATGATAATTACAAAAACCAGCACTAAACAGCCAGCTGACAATGACGAATCTTTGTGGAGGGTAATGGTTTTGGGTTGATTTTCGCCCAAAGTAGCATAGGTTTCTAATTGTTTTTGCCACTCAGGCAATGTTTTAGTTCCATTTAGTAACGCATCTTTTAATTCTTTTCGCTCATTTTCTGTCAAGGCTTCATAACCTGACAAATACTTACTGTACTTCTCCGAAATCGCTTCTAATCTCTTTAACTTGCTATCCATAATCTTTGCTAGGTTCTCTTGGCTTTATCGCTCCAATACCAAAAAGGTTAGCCTTCTTCTATTTTGCGGCCGTTGGTTGCACCATTTGATAAGCCATGGCCATTAGGTTTATCAAGACTTTGTGTTGACTCGGTTTGTCCATATTGAGCGCCGTGATAACCCGTTGCACCTTGATGGTATGCCGTTTATCGTTGGAGGCCACCTTTGTTTTTACATCTTTAATGGGCATAGGAGGCTTTGCTTGCAGTTGAAAAGCAGTAGCTGGAAAACCCAGTCTTACTTCATACACCAATTTATAGCGGGTTTTGCTCTTGTGTTTTATTTTTCCTCTTGGATTTCTCTTGGTGATGTTGCGTACTCTTACCATTTTTTTTACACTCAATTTCAGGAGCGTACCATTGGCCAACTGGCTCTGAGCTTCAAATACTTTCATGATATAAAAATCGGTATGAGTTACGTGACGGTTGGCCAATGGATCTTTGTCTTTTACTTTATAGAATGGAAGCTTCCAGTGCCCTACATCAAAATATAAGTCAAGCATACCATTTGGGGGCATTTCTTCTTTGATAAAGGCCAGCATTGGATGCAAAAAGTTATTATAGATAGGCAAAATACGCCCTTCGGCACTACGAATGGTGTTAAACTCTTTGTTGTATAGCTCATATTTTGCAAAACCATCCCTCAATCGGGTAATCTTGGCTTTACTAACAACTTTTCGGATCACCGTAATCAATAGTGATAGCCCAATCACTATTAACCCATATAACCAAAGCTCCCAGGAGAGCGGATAAATCAAGTGTTCTACAATGGCCCAGGCAATGGCAATTTGGACAGCAGATACATAAAAAAAACTTCGGATAAGTTCTTTAGAAGATTGGGGTTTTTTGAGCTTGTTTTTACTTGAAACGGTGCGTGCCTGATACTTGAAGGTGAGCATGTTTTGCAGAATCCCAAACCACTCATTGACTGGCTTTTCTCCACTCAGTTTTTGGGCTTTGATAAAGCCCTGAGTGTCTTCGCCTAAATCGGCATATTGATTACTCATTTCGCCAATAAAGTCGTAAGTTTCGGCTTCTGCTACGTTTGTATTGTTGTTAGATGACATGGTGCTACAGGTTAAAAATCATAATAGAACACCTCACAAATAGTCATCTGTTATTCTTCATTTTTGACTTCGTCAGGTGCGGTCTTTTGTTTGATAGGTTTTACCTGGTGTTTGATAATACGCATAAGACGTTTAAAAAACTCTATGTCAGGAATATAGTATAGTTCTTCATCAATTTCAAAATCATTGAAATAATAATAACGCTGCAATCGGGTAATGGTACTGGCTTGCAGGTTTAGAATATGTGCGTCTCCCCCATCGATATAAGAAAGGTAAAATTCGTTATCCTTGGATTTCAAATCCAGTACCGAATTTTCTTTATCATCAATCATAAAGTTACCTGCTTTGGAGGTATGTTTAGCAGCCAGGTCGTAGCTGCTTTTATACAATAACGTTTGTAAATGATAAGAAATACGCATCGTACCCTTCCATAATTCGTCTTTATCATCGTCTTCTATATATATTTTTTTTACATATCGTCGATTCCGAATAAGGTCTTCAATATTAAACATCAGAATGCTTCCGTCACTTAGTTTAGCACGAATGTTCATCAAAGGATAATTGTAAAACTCGGTTTCTTCGTATACATAGCCCTCAGGAGCATCATAGTTTTCATTGGTAGGAATGTCTTCGCGCTCAAATTTATGGTCTAATTCTTTTTTGGGTCCGAGGTTTACATTGAGCCGCAATATTTCGTCATCATCCATCATTTTGGCCACTTCTTTAATAAAAGGTAGGATAAATTTTCGAAAATGATTAGGTAAATCAGAATAATCAAAGAGAATACGGGAGTACTTTTGAGCCATCAAGCGTTGCTTTTGCTCTCTTTGTAGTATTTTTTTCCCGGGAGGAAGCAAAAAATAAAGAAAAACCCCCACAAAATACGTAACCAATGCTACTCCAGCCATTAAATAAGCCTTCAGTTGGATCGCCGATAATAAGGCAATCACTACTCCTACCACCAGCAAAGCCATTCGTGTAGGAATGGGTTGGTCGATTTTAAACCGTCGGGCTTCATCGGCTAAGGTATCATATTGTACAATCTTGGAAATCAACTTTATCCATTCTTTGGGTGTATGACTTCCTTTAATATATTGTTCCTCAATAATTTTCCTTTGCTCTTGTGACAGTTGATTGTAAGTTTTCTCTGTACGTGCAATTGCCTGGTAAGCAATAATGGTGTTAAGCTTCCGTGTGTTCATGTTTTTATTTATGTATGAAGTCACCTTGACTTCTATGAACCTCTCGTTTTTAATTCTAATTTCAAGTAGACATTCAAAGATTACACCATGATACTTTCATAGAAATCTCTGAGTTCCTGGCGTTTTTGTTGCCAGGTAAAATGTTCAATGATATGGTCACGTCCGGCCTTGCTGATTTTCTGCCTCAACGCCGGGTAATCCAGCAAAATCCTCATGGCTCTGGCCAGCTCCGCAGGGCGACCAGCCCTGACCAATTTACCTAAATGATCGTTTTGGATAATTTCTCGCACCACGGGTAAATCAGACGCTACTACTGGGGTACCAATGGCCAGGGATTCTAAAATTTTGAGTGGGCAACACCCCTGCTCTAAATTACGGGTGCATTCCTTTAAGGGTGCTACCGAAAACTCGGCAAAATGTACCCAACTATAGAGTGCTCGTTTAGGCAGTTGGTATTGCCAGATTACCCGATCGGTTAAACCCATTTTATCAATAATTTTATGGTAAAATCGGGTACGTTTTTGTTTGGTAGACGCACAAATCACTAATTTTAATTCCTCATAATCAGCAAGGTAATCCATTGCTTTGAGCAATACGTCAAAACCTTGCCAAGACTGTAGTGCTCCAAAATAAATGATATAACGACCATCGGTTGGCGCTTCATCTGGCCGCTCAAAACTCTCAGGCACATCGGCTCCGTTGGTAATCACAGTAATTTTATCAGAGGGCAACCCTAAGTTGATCAAATTGTTCTTGATCACCTCTGAGGGAGTAATAATATAATCCGCATTTTGGTAGCAAAACTGTTCTAATGAGCGCATTTTGGCCAAGGTACGCTCTGATAGGTTTGGATAACGAAAAGGTAGCTCGATAGAAGGCAATCCATTGATCTCATAGATGGTTTGATAGTTTTGCTTACTTTTCTGACGATGGGTTAATACTGGAATTCCGCTCCAATGATCACGAAAATGACAAATTTCAAGATGAGGCTGGGTTTCAATCAAGTCGTATAAGTACTGACTATAGGCTTGAGCCCGGGTAAGGTAGTTCGGGATTTGTTCTGAAAACCGCGTAATTTCGATACCGCCTTCTTCTTGCTGATAATCATCCAATTTTTCACTCCCTACTACCGATAACCACCCTCCTTCTTTCCATTCAAACAAGGTCTGAGCATTGTGATAAATATGGGTAGCTGCTCCTTTGGCTGAGGGGTATACATCAAATGCAGCATATAAAGCCTTGTGTGACTGTTGTAGTTTCATTACAAATGTAAAAATCAGAGGTATCACATATTTCTTCACGAGCGTTCAACGCAAGATTCAATACCTTTATTAAGTTTATTAAGCTTACGAATTTTATAATAACTTTGCTAATTATCAATGATTTGTACATAAACATTTAGAAATCTAATTATACTGACATGCATAAATTATTATTAATGGCGGGGGCTATTTTTAGTGGGTTATCAGTAGCCTTGGGTGCTTTTGGAGCCCACGCCCTTAAAGCTCTTTTAGAAAAAAACCAGCGAGTAGATGTATTCGAAACTGCAGTAAAATATCAGTTTTTTCACGCATTGGCATTGATTTTACTGGGCATTTTGGCTCAACAAATGCCTCATAAATTTATCAACAATGCTGGGTATGCTTTTATCATAGGGATTTTGATATTTTCGGGTTCTCTTTATACCCTGGCTATTACCAATATTCGTTGGCTGGGAGCCATTACCCCTATTGGAGGCGTGGCTTTTATTGTAGGTTGGGTACTTTTGCTGTTAGCGGTATGGGGTTCCAAAGGTTAATTTACTGTAAAGGCACTCACTTTATCACGATTTTTGCGTAAAGTTCGTTCAGCTATCAGCTTAACCATCAAAACCTAACAATGCAAGTATTATCAATCAATAACATCCGGCAAAAAATCAACAATGATCAATTCCTGGCCAGTTATCCATTGACTTTCAAGAAGGCGTATTTTTTCTTTTTGATCGTGATGAATACTGGCGGAATTGTGTGGGGGTTTTTATGCCTTGTTTTTGGCTTTTATCTTACTTCTATTATTCCTTTTGGTTATTTTGCATTGAGCGTGTTCAACCTTTGGTATTTACTCAAAAGCGAAAATTTTGCCTTGACCCGTTTTATTCAGGTCTTGTTTAGCATGTTGCTTCCTTTTATGTTCCAATGGTTGTTGGGTGGGTTTGCTTCTACTGGGGTGGTCATGCTTTGGTCGGTACTCACGCTTATAGCTTTGCTTACTTTTTTTAAATCTAACCAGGGTCTGGGCTGGATGTTTGTGTTTGTGGCACTATTGGTAGGTTCCACTTTGGCAGATAGTTATTTTATACAATTTACCCCTCAAAAGCTCCAAGACCCTCAGGTACAACGAATATTGTTGTCGATAAACATTGGTATGATTGGCATCATCACCTTTTTTCTTTCTAAATTTTTTATCAATAGTGATCGTCGTACCAAGAATCTCAACATTGCGCTTGAGGAACAAAAGAATGAATTATCGGAGCGTAATTTTGAAATTGAGCAACAAAACGAAGAAATTACTGCTATTAATGACGAACTGAACCAGTTTACCCAGCAAATCAAGAAAAAAAATACGGCCATACTCAGCAGTATCAATTATGCCAAAAACATCCAACAAGCTTTGCATTCATCCTCGGCCGATTTACAAGAATTGTTACCTCAGTCTTTTGTACTCAATGAGCCAAAGGATATTGTAAGTGGTGATTTTTTTTGGTTTGATAAGACCGAAGCTTCACCAGTATATGAAGACAAAGAAACCTTTCACGGGGTGGAGCGGGTTTTTGTGGATTTTGAGCAAGAAAAGATTATTTTGGCTGTGGTGGATTGCACTGGCCATGGCGTACCTGGGGCCTTTATGACGGTGATGGGTAAGGTTTTCTTAGATGAAATTGTGGCTCATAATAATTTAAGTGATCCAGCAAAAATTTTACATTCACTGGATGCAAAAATTATTACTTCACTAAGCAAAACCAGCCAACAAAATAGCATCAATGATGGGATGGATATGGCGATTATGGCCTTAAACCTGGAAGACCAAAAGTTAACCTATGCAGGGGCTAAAAACCCGCTTTGGTATGTAAGAGATGGGAAAATTCACGAAATAAAAGGCTCGAAGTACCCGATTGGCAGCTCGCAATATAATACTCCTAAAACCTTTGAAAATAATGCCCTGGAAATACTACCGGGCGATATGTACTATATGTTTTCAGATGGATTTCAGGATCAATTTGGTGGTATCAATGATACCAAATATTTAAAAAAACGATTTCGGGAACTATTACTACGAGTGAGTAGTTTGCCCCTTGAACAACAAAAACAAACATTGAAGGAAGAGATGGCCCTTTGGAAAAAGAATAAGCCACAAACCGATGATATCTTGATTGTGGGAATAAAGATTTAATAGAATGTTTAGATTGGTCATTAGAAGTGCTTTTTTATTGGTGTGCATTGTCTGCTTTAGGGTGGCCTATGGGCAATCACCTATTACTAGTTCTTCGTTTCAAGATAAGCTTTCTTTTACCCAAAAACATTTGCAAAGCCTGATAGACACGACCAATCGATTATCTATTCAGCAAATTATTCAAGATAAACTTGATTTTGTAGATCAGGTAAAAATTTATCAACAGTTTAGCAGTCCTTATGCTCACTGGTTTAGGCTGCAATACCATAATGACCTCCCTACACCTATTACCAGATACATACATTTGGGTTATGCCAGTTTAACCGATGTATATGTAGTACACCACCAAAAGGTAATAGAGCATAATCAGGAAGGCGTAACCCGCCCTATGTCCCAACGCAAGCTCATTACGGGCAACTATACTCAAGTATCCTTTACCTGCCCAGCAAATCAACAGGTAACAGTGTACCTCAAGATTAAGAGCACTCGGAATAGCACCATTTGGCTGTTGCCTGAAATACTTACCAGCAAACAATGGCAAAACCACAAACAAAACCTGGATATACGCGAGGGAATTTTTCTTGGTTTTTTATGGATGATGATGTTTTATAGTTTGTCGTTGTTTGTGTCCTTGCGGGACGTTACTTATTTGTACTATGCAGTGTATATCTTTTTTCAGACGGTGTACTCTTTGTATACTGAGCAATATATTGGCTATTATATCCCATTTTTAGGCGAAAATCTGGACTTTACCAATTACTTCTCACTTACGCTCAATTTTAGTTTCTTATTTTACTTTATCTTGATGAGGTATTTTAATGACCTTCAGGATCGTCAAAAAAGGATAGACCGCCTTTTGGCTTTGTGGATTAGGATAAACCTAGTGGTAGTTATTATTAGTAGTGTGTTGTTAGGTCTCGATCGTGGCTTGTTTAATGCTTTTAATGATTATTTTAATCTGTTGCTTATTATTGTTTCGGTTGCTTTTTTAGTCGTACTATTCAGATACAACGGCTTGCTGGGGCGGTACTTTGTGGCGGGATCTTTTTGTATGCTGGCAGGTGGTATTATCAGCGTAGTAGGCAACCTGAATGGGGTTCCTCCTTACGAAAATGCCATTTATTATCACGCAGGAGTAGTACTGGAAATATTCATTTTTTCTTTAGGATTAAGTCTTCGCTTTCGCAACGATCAGGAAGAAAAACAACGGGTGCAACACGAACTCATTGGGCAACTGAAACAAAATGAAGCCCTACAAGACAATTATGCCAAGGAGCTCAAGCAAACTGTAGACGCACGCACTTCAGAGTTAAAGCACGCCAATAAAGAACTGAAACAGGCTTATACCAAAATTACGGATAGTGTGCAATATGCCCAGCGTATTCAACGCTCTATCTTGATTGCCCCTGAGGAAATCACTCATTTTTTTGAAGGTTTATTTATACTTTTTGAACCCAAAGACATTGTTTCGGGGGATTTTTATTGGTTTACAGAGATATGTACCGCAGAAGGTAGTCAACTGATTCTAGCCGCAGTAGACTGTACTGGGCACGGAGTACCAGGGGCTTTTATGACCATTATGGGAAATGACTTTCTTACTGAAATTGTGGAATCACGTGGTATTACTCAGCCTAGTCGGATTTTGGAAGAGCTTGACAAAAAGATCATGCTAACCCTGCAAAAGCAAACACGCTTAGCAAGCAGTAGCGATGGTATGGACATTGCCATTGTAAATATTCATCGTGTTCACAGAACTATTCAATTTGCAGGAGCCAAAAACCCACTTTGGTACGTTCGTAACCAACAAATGAATCAGGTAAAAGCATCTCCTCATTCTATCGGTTATTCGCAATTTACCCAAAATAAAACCTTCCAAAACCACACAATTCAGCTAGAGTCTGGCGACGTATTTTATATTTTTTCAGATGGTTTTCAAGACCAGTTTGG
>DMXI01000276.1 GCA_003483885.1 Microscillaceae bacterium | reverse complement strand
TTACTTTGACACAGTTTAATGAGCGCCCTCAAAGCATCCGATTTTTTGCATTCGCTATGGTTTAGAAAAGGAATATATCCAGCAACTCAATTTGGCTAATCAGAATATCAGTGATTTACCAGAGGTTTTCGTTTAATAACTTATAATCAGATTCTATTTTAGTGGAGGATCGTCCTTTTTATTTCATAATCTTTTACTTTATTTTCCACAAACTCTTTGGCTTCACTAAGAGTAGAAATTAGTGGTGATGATTAGGGAGTGGATCCATAATGTTCTTTTAAGTTTTTCTTATCTGTTTGACGAAGTATTTCAATCAATTCTATACAATGCAAGATAGCCCCTCTAAAGGTGTGATAGTACTCATTTTCTATAAAACTCTCACGGTTGGTTTTCTCTTTTAACCTCCAGCTTTTTTTTCTGTCCAGAGAAATAGCACCTATGTATCAAAGGGAGATGCCAAAGCAGTAAGAGATCTTTTTATATCTCTTACTATACTACGTGTCCATTTTTACGAAGGCTTAATATTTTGATGTAATTACTCGTTTTTTTTCCAGTGAAAACCTCAAGCCGTTTCTTTTCTATAATGGCAATTTTGACATCTTTCAAATATGTTTTTCTTTCAAACTCTCATCAATCAATTTTTACAAAAACTTCTGGATGTCCCTTTGCTTTTGTAGTCATTGAGATGACATTTCCTAGTTTATGTACTCCAAACCTGCCTATGTCTTTTCACTAATGGTAAGTCTGCTATATTTGTCAGAAACTTTTAGATCATTAACTTGGCGAGTCTTAAAATCGCTTCCTGGTTCCAACCAAGCTCCTCCGACTACTTCAGGAGGCATTCCAGGCCCATCATCTTCAATAACAAAGATTATCAACTTTTTGCATGATGATGTTGACAACATTGGCATCTGCATCATAAGAGTTTTTAACCAGCTCGGTAATCGCTATACTTTCATTTTTTATCAGTTGGTCTCCCAACTGCAAAAGAAGCCTTGCTTTTGGTTCAAAAGTCTTTTCTTCTTAGCCAGGACTATTTGACATAGGACTTATTTTAATCGATGATCGACAATATACGAAGTACTATTGTTTTTCAATATTTCAGGTTATATCGATATACAGAAGATTGTAAATTGAAGATTTTTAAACAGATCGTGATTAATTTTCAATTCTAAAAATCAAAGGTTGTACTACTAAACATTAGCCAGAAAACTAGTATTTGAAAATGCTCAGATTGGTGATCCTTGTCTATTAACAGTAAACTAAATTAAAAGACTTATCTATACTCTTCCTGAATCATTCAAACCGTTTGAAACTAGTCAGTTAAGATAGTTTTAGAATTGGGTATTGGTTTCTTTATGAGGAATTTCCTGCTTGAAAATCCCTCAAAAAAATACTATTTTTAACCAAATAATGGTTTAACCCAGCTAGATTAATTTTGATTAGAAAGGTTACACTTAAAAGCGGAAACTGACACCAATTCTAACAACTCAAAAACAAAACCTCTTGCAAACTATCTTTCTGCAAAGGATTATCAACTTTTGAGTGTGCTCATGGGGGATTTGAACCTGTCAAATACTAATCTAAGGATATTCTACTAATACAGGAGACCTTACTAAAGAAAACGAATAACCACTACCTACCCAAGCTCTTATTAGTCCAAACCTGTAAAGCAATTCAACAACGCTGTTATATACGCCTATCAGGAGAATGATTATCATTCTCATAGAAATACTATAGGCCGTTTCTTATCATAATTTAAAAAGTTTGATCGCATTTAAAACCTGCCAGAAATTTTGCCCTTCAAATACAAGTAAGCGCAAAATCAATAAAATTGGGGATAAAAGAATGTGCGCAAAACCTCAAATTTGTTTGTGTAACAACTAAAATGCTTGACGACGCAAATCAAACTTCATTGTGAAGCATTCTTTTGCTGATGAGAACGATCTAGTACCTGTTGTACTAGTCACAAATGATCAGGCAAAGGCTATAGCTACAATGAGGGATATTTTCTGCGGTTAGCGTAATGTAACAACAAAACCCAATTTTATTATGAGAACTGTTGATATTGTTTTTCAAAAACCATTCTTTCCAGTGTTCAATGTATTATCTAAGCATCCAGGAGATGAAGGCTCAGGCAGTGGTGCCACCGAAGAAGATCCAGACGATGACAAACCAGTGCCAGACAATCCCGGTACGGATGGTAATGGGTAAGGTATAGTGAGCAAACAAATTGTTTAGGCAATAAACTTACCTTGGTTTGTTGCCTTTTTCTTAAAAAAGGAAACCAGGAGCCTGATGAAAACAATTTTCTTTTTGAAGAAAAAATACGAAATTAAAAGTTATAAATGCGATTACTTATCTCTTCACATTAAATCCTCTATGAAATATCTTTTACTATTTTTCTTGATAACCGATTGTTTGTTACCAATTACAAGCAACGCCCAAAGCCATAAGCAAAAGTTGATAGATAGCCTACAAGCTATTTTGCAAACCTCTTCCCCAGACACCCTACACGTAAGCGTATTGAACGAATTGGCCTGGATTTATCGCAACAATGATTATGATAAATCTTATAACTATGGGATGAAGGCTAAAGAGTTAGCCATTAAAATTAATGATGACAATGGTTTGGCCACCGCTTATAACCGCATAGGCTTAATTTTAAAAAACAGGGGAAAATATACTGAGGCTTTGGCTTCATATAACAAAGCGCTGGCAATTGAAAAAAAGCAGGGGTATCGATATGGAATATCAAGAGCAAAAAATCAAATAGGAGGTATTTATATTCTTACTAAACGGTATGAATTGGCTATCCCTTTCTTTAAAGAAAGCATAAGGATACTAAATGCTATTGGGCAAGAACCCAAGACCGCCATTAAAAAATTTAATCTGGCGATATGTTATAATAACATAGGAGACTTAAAAAAAGCGAACCAATACTATTTGGAGGCTTTGAGGGTATACGAAAAGGCGAAGCGAAAAAATAAAATGGCGAAATGTTATTTGGGGTTGGGTTCTTTACACCAGCGAGCCAATAATTTTAATAAAGCCCACGAATATTTATTAAAAGCCAAAACAATATTTGAAAGCAATGGAAATAAGAAGTCATTGATTAAAGTTTACAGTGATTTAGGATTGTTGTATTTCAAAATTAAAGAATATAAAACTTCAATACACTTTTATAAAAAGAGCCTACATTTAAAAAAGACCTTGGGCACTACAAAAGATATACAGGCCACTTATAATAACCTGGGTTTGGTAATGTTAAGCAATTTTCAAGAAGATAGTGCAAAGGTCTATTTTGATTACAGCTTGCAAATTTCTGAAAAGGTGCAAGATGTGAATACACAATCGCTTGTCTACAATAATCTGGGATTGCTGCACTATAAGGCAAAGGATTACCGAAAAGCGTTAGAGTTTTTCCAAAAAAGTTTGAGCTTTCCTGAGCATTTGATAGGAAAGTACAACCAAAGAAATGCGTTGGAAAATATCAGTTTTGCCTATGCTAAATTAGGCAATTATGAGAAAGCTTTTCAACATTATCAACAATACAACAAGGCAAAAGACGCGCTCGAGAGTAGTTTTCGGGAGGCAATGGAAATCAAAGATAAGTATGAAGCAGAGAAAAAAAAGCGGGCCTTGGCTGAAAAAGATACCGAAATTCAAAAAGGCAAAGTAGTTAGGCAAAAACTGTTTAATTACATCTTAGGTGTTGGTTTATTGTTGTCCCTGATGGTAGTTTTTGCTGTAGTGCGTACTTATCAGGATAGACGTAAGGTACAGAAAAAACAACAAAAAATCGATGATTTACTTCGAGAACAAGAGTTTCTGGCTTTGAGTAAAATGCTCGAGGGGCAAGAACAAGAACGTAATCGCATTGCGCAAGATTTGCACGATAGACTTGGGGGTAAGTTATCGCTGATAAAGATCAAATTCGAGGCATTGAATCAATCTGAAATTTTGCCTAAAATGGAGGAGATTACTCAATATCAGGATGCTATGAAACTACTGGATGAGACCGTAGATAATGTCAGAGAAATTTCCCACAACATTTCTTCTCGTTCTCTGGAAAAATTCGGTTTAATTGCCGCATTAGAAGATTTGCAGTCACAAATACAAGATATTGGTATCATCCAATTAACGTTGAATGTACATGGTTTTGATGGTCAACGTTTGCCTGTGACGCAAGAGGTGCAAGTCTATCAAGTTTTACAAGAACTTATAAATAATACCTTAAAACATGCCGAGGCATCCGAATTAACTATACAATTATATTGGCGGGATGATCACATTCATCTGAATGTAGAAGATAACGGAAATGGGTTTGATTTGGATGATGCTACTAAAAAAGGGGGCATAGGTTTGCGTGGTGTGAAATTTAGGATCATCAATAATTTATCTGGGAAAATAGAAATAGATGCTGCTGAAGGGCAAGGTACCTCAGTCATGATTGACATTCCCTTGATTAACCGTCGTTTGAAAGGCGAAAGCCAATAATCATTAGCTAACAAAACCACTTATGTAATGGAAAACCCTATCAAAATCATATTAGCCGAAGACCAACATATCGTCTTAGAAGGTTTAGAAGCATTGGTCAAAACTGCTCCAGATATTCAGGTTGTGGGCTTGGCTCACAATGGACATCATGCTTTACAAGTATTAAATATTAATAAAGACAATGTGGATATTGCCGTGCTGGATTTGGAAATGCCAGTGATGGATGGCTTGGAGGCTGCGAAAAAAATCAAAATAGAACATCCTGAGGTCAAAATCCTTATTTTATCAATGTACAAAAATGTCTCTTTTATCAAAAAAATCATTCAAGCCGGGGCATCGGGGTATATCCTGAAAAACAAAGGGAGTCATGAATTATTGAGCGCGATTCGTGCGATCCAGGCCGGGGAGGAATACTTTGGCGATAAAGTGAAAGAAACTTTGATTGAGAGTGCACGTCAGGAAAGGGTAAAGAAAAAAAGGGATTCTTCTACACTTACCCGAAGAGAAAAAGATGTATTACGCCTTACTGGCCAAGGGTTAAGTAGCAAAGAAATGGCTGAAGAGTTACACATTTCTACGGCTACGATTGAAACCCACATTCGCAATTTATTGGACAAGTTGGAAGCCAGAAATCGTATGGAACTGGTGCGCTATGCCGTAGAAAACGGTTATTTAGATAACGAACCCAAAGCTTAATCTAATTCATCCAAAAGAGTAGAGGTTATGTCGAAAAAACTCCATGCCTTGTTGGTAGGCATCAATCAACACCATCCAAAAAGTAAGCAGGTAAACAACCTAAGTGGCTGCATAAATGATGTAAAAGCCTTACAAAATTTGTTTGAAAGTAAATTTGCTCACCTCCAACCGCAAATCAAGACTTTGCTAGATGTGGAGGCTACCCAAGATAACATTATTCGGGAATTTCGGGCGCATTTGACCGCTTCGGGCAATGAGCAAACTACTTTGCTATTTTATTTTAGTGGGCATGGCTCTCGCCAAGTAATGCCGCAAATGTTTCAGAAATATACTGGAGGATACCACAAAGAAGAAACCCTGGTATGTTATGACAGCCGAGCCTGGATTGATGAAAAAAGACTTAGCCACGACCTAGCAGATAAAGAATTAGGAGTACTGATAGAAGAAGCGGCCAGCACCCAGGCGCAGGTAGTCGTTATTCTGGATTGTTGTCGAGCCGGGTCAGGTACTCGTTCCGAGTCTCGAGGTGATCATAGCATAAACCTCTACGATGATTGGGAGCCGAAAGAAGTCGGTGAATCAGAGGTGAAGAGTTGTCTGGAGCGTAAATATTTAGACAATTACTTTGAGAACATGTACCAGGCCAAAGAGATGATTACCCTGCCCAAAGGTAAACACATACTATTGGCGGCTTGCCAACGAAACCAAACCTCTTGGGTAACAACCCTGGGCGAAGGAAAGAGTCAGGCCAAAAGAAGTGTTTTTACCTATCAACTGGAGAAAGTATTGGAACAAAATCCAGTGCTTACTTATGCCAACTTGTTTACGCTGACTCATACCAAGGTAAGGCAACACTTTCAGAAAAAGTATGCCTCCTCAACGCCACCCGAACAAAATCCTCAGTTTGAAACCTATCATTTTTTTAACGGGCAAAGTTATTTTCTGACGGGGGAGGTACCACCTAATAATCGTCAGTTGGTAGGGATGAAGTTTTTGTCGGGATATGGCTGGCAAGTAGAACAAGGCAGCATACATGGGTTATCGGGGGTGACGGCTCACTCGCAGCCTGAGTGGCTGGTGTATGAGGCCAAAAACACCACCAAACCTATTACCGAAGCACTGACTACCGCTATTTACCTCAAGACCAATCAGGTAGATGTTATTGGGAATATACTAGAGTCCAACCAACATTATTTGGCGGAACTCCTAAGTATTCCTGACTCTCCACTACAGGTAGGTATTCCCCAAGCCCTGCCAGCATTAGAACCGACCTTGGTGAGTTTGGTACAAAACCCCTGGCTCGATTACCAACTCCAGGTAAGTGATGAAAACTATCAATTGAAGAAAAAAAACAAAGTGATTGCCTCAGGGGCAAATGATGAGGCAAAGATTACCGGTATACTCAACCAAATAGGCCGTTGGCATTTGCTATGGCAAAACCAACATACCCAAAGTGATTTTCAGGCCGCAGATTTCTTGTTCACCTTTGGGGTGCGTAATCAAGATTTTTTGCGAGTAATGTATGGCAGTGATGAAACCATTGTCCTCAACGGAAGTGACTACGCGGATGGAAGCAAGTCTTGGAAAATACCTTATGTGCTGACGGCCCAAAACAACAGCCCACGAGACGTATATTTTGTACTGCTGTATATGAACGCCGAAGATTATAACATAGAGGTGTTTGCCAATGAATACGTACCACGCCATCAGCAAATGGTCACCCTGATCGATGATGATCATCTCAGTACGGAAGATGCTGACCTGCCTACCCTGGATCACTTCAAGCTGATTGCCAGCACGGTAGAGTTACCCAACTACTTATTTGAGCAACCCGGCATTGCCGAAGACCATCAACCCACCATCAAACGCAGCGAACAGGCTTTACCCGAAGACTGGCTGGCTAAAAACCTGACGGTGGTAGTAAATCCCTCATAATGTTATGGAATACGAGCATTGATTGAAAATCCCCAAATTTGGGGATTTTTTTTTGCCCCAAAACCAAGAACTTGTTTTCAATAATCTAAACCAATTTGTTATGAGAGCAATTTTGATTTTTTTCTTTGTTTTATGGATTGGGTGTCTAGAGTTAACTGCCCAAAGCCTACCCACCCTACCCAATAAAACCAATGCCCAAGGACGACAAGGGGAGTGGTGTATTTGGTATAATAAAGACTGGAAAGTAACTAAGGATAGTACTCAAGTAAAGTTTTATCGGTTGATTAGTTATAGGGATGATTTGCCTCAAGACACGGTCAAAGACTATTACCATTCTGGAAAGATTCAATGGAAAGGGCATCTACTTAAAGATAGACCCAAAGAGGTGATGGATGGGAAATGTTTGTGGTATTATGAGGATGGAGGTGTAGAGGCTATTGAGTGGATTGAGGAAGGGGAATTGTTAAAAGGTGAATATTACCATCCCAATGGTACGAAAAAGGATTGGTTACCATCTATTGAACAAGGATTAAAATATTTCCAGATTGAAGAATATGAAAGAGCTTGGCCAATTCTGGAATTATATAAATGCGCAGTCTTATTTTTTTCTGAAGGTCAAGCGAAAATTGCATATGGTTTTCTGCAAATCCTGGCGATTTGTTATAAAAAGACTGGGCAGTTAATTAAAGCAAAAAAACTAATACCTAACCTGGAAGAGCTGAAAATGCAATTAGCAAATACTTGGGAAAACCTTAACAAAAAAGGAGTGATAGCTCATCAAACTGGTAAATATACACAAGCAAGGGATATTTTGGAAAAAGCCAAAAGTCAGGCAATAAAAGAGTTTGGTATTGGTAAACCTGAATACGCAACAGCCTGTAACAATTTGGCTGGATTATACTATGAATTTGGCTTATACAAAAAATCTGAACCACTTTTGATAGAAGCTAAAAGCATTATAGAAAAAGTACTTGGCAAAGAGCATCCTAATTATGTGAGGTCTTGTAATAATTTAGCAAAGCTTTACCATACCCAAGGCTTATATAAAAAGTCTGAATTACTTTATATAGAAGCCAAAAATATCAGCGAGAAAATACTGGGTAAGCACCATCCTGACTATGCTACATACTGTAGTAATTTAGCTTTATTATATATTACTAAAGGCTTATACAAAAAATCTAAACCGCTTTTAATAGAAGCAGAAGGTATTGTGGTTAAAACACTAGGTAAAAATCATCCTGATTATGCAATCTCTTGCGATAACTTGGCTAGATTATATAGAGCTTTGGGTAAGTATAAAAAATCTGAGTTGCTTTTGATCGAAGCTAAACAAAAGCGAGAAAGAATATTGGGTAAAAACCACCCTGATTATGCACGCTCTTGTCACAATTTGGCCGTATTATATGAAGCACAGGGTTTGTACAAAAAATCTGAGCTACTTTATGTGGAAACTGGGAACATCATAGCAAAAGTATTGGGTAAAAATCACCCCGATTATATAACTTCTTGTCATAATTTAGCTTTGTTTTATGGCATTCAAGGTTTACATAAAAAATCCGAATTACTTTTGATAGAAACTAAACAAAAACGAGAAAGAATATTGGGTAAAAATCACCCTGATTATGCAAGTTCTTGTAATAGCTTGGCAGAGCTTTATCGTGTTCAGGGCTTGTACAAAAAATCTGAATTACTTCACACAGAAGCTAAAAATATATTTGAGAAAATACTGGGTAAAAATCACCCTAATTATGCGGGGTGTTGTAATAACTTGGCCTTGTTGTATAAGACTCAGGATGACTACTGCAAAGCTGAACAGCTTTATTTGGAAGCTAAAAATATCAGAGAGAAGGTGCTAGGCAAAGATCATCCTGATTATGCAATCTCTTGTGATAATTTAGCCAATTTATACAATGCCTATGGTTTATACGAAAAATCTAAATCACTTTATATAGAAGCTAAAAATATATTTAAGAAAACGCTGGGCAAACGTCATATTGATTATGCCACTTCCTGTGATAATTTGGCTGAGTCATATAAGAAGTTGGGTAACTACAATAAAGCTGAGTTGCTTTATGTGGAAGCCAAAAATATCAGAGAGAAAGTATTGGGCAGAGGCCACACTGGTTATGCGATTTCTTGTGATAATTTAGCGGGGTTATATAAGTTAAAAGGCTTGTATAACAAATCTGAGCCACTTTTAATAGAAGCTAAAAGTATTTTTGAGAAAGTGCTGGGTAAAAATCATCTGGACTATGCTATATCCTGTGGTAACTTGGCAGGATTATACAACGAGCAGGGGCTGTACAAAAAATCTGAATCACTTTATTTGGAAGGTAAAAATATTTTTGAGGGGATATTGGGTAAAAATCATTTTTTCTATGCTACCTTTTGTGGCAATCTAGCGACATTTTATAAAGCCCAAGGTAAATATTATAAATCTGCTTCTTTGTTTAGGGAAATTTTCAATAATACTCAAAGGCAAGTAGGAAAAAAGCTTGTATTCTCAAGCGAGGTAGGTAGGCAATATTTTCTAAAGGCAAATATTAACTATTACTACGAGTTCTACAACTCCTTCACCCAATCCTACATCGACTCTCTCGGTATCGCCCAAAGCGACTCGGTATTGACCCTGATGTACAACAACCGCCTCCTCACCAAATCTCTCCTTTTCAACTCTACTGAAAAGACAAAGCAACGGATTTATGCCAGTAAAGACACCGCCCTGATTCATCAATACGAGGCATTTGTGGCCCAGCGGGTATTGTATAACAAAGCCCTGGAACTCACCAAAACAGAACGGGAAAAACGAGGTTGGAATCTGCAAAAAATGGCCGATAAAGCTGATAGTCTGGAAAAGGCTCTAGCCCGAAAATCTACCGAATTTGCCCAAGTGCTGGAAGAATACCAATCCCATACCTGGCAGGAGGTACAACAACAGCTCAAACCCGGCGAAGCCGCCATTGAGATCATTCGCTTTAACAAATTTAACAAACGCTGGACCGATACTGTTCACTATGCGGCCCTCATCTTAACCCCTCAAAGCAAGCACCCTTATCCGGTTTTTCTCAAAAATGGGGATTTTATGGAGGGTCAAGCCTTTCAATATTATCAAAAACGCAACACCCATCGTAAAACCCAAGGGGCAGACCTGCGTTCCTACGCCCACTTTTGGCAACCCATTCAAGACACCTTGCGTAAAATTTACCCCTCCGCCACGCGCCTCTATCTTTCGCTGGACGGAGTCTACCACCAAATCAACCTCGGGACTTTATACAATCCCTCCACCAAACAATACTTGGGCGACCAGCTAGACCTTCGGCTGGTGTCCAACACCAAAGATTTGCTGCCTCGCAAAATACGCCCTCGCTCTCCCCAACTTCAAGACAGCATTCGGGTATTTGGTTTTCCCGATTATGCTTGCTATTCCTCCCAACCCATCAGTCCCGGTCAAACCCATATTCCCGCTCAAGACCTTCCTTCCTTTAGGTTTACAGATTTGTTCAAAAAGGGCCACATTCCTTTACTGAATGGTACCCGAGAAGAAGCTCGTAAAATCCAACACTTGATGAATACTCACCGTGTGCCCGCCAAAAGTTATATCTACGCTGAGGCCACCGAAGAAAACATCAAAGCTTTGCAAAGCCCTCGTATTTTACATTTGGCCACCCACGGTTATTTTTTGCAAGACAAAGACTTGCGCCACGCTCACCGTCAGCAAATGTTTCAACTGGGAGGCATTGACCTGAAACAATACATCGAAAGTCCACTTTTGCGTTGTGGTCTTTTATGGACCGGGGCTCAAGCCACCCTCCAGGCACCCAAACAACCTCAACAAAGCCGACCCACTCAAGTGACCGACAATGGATTCCTAAATGCCCAGGAAGTACTCAACCTCAACCTGGATAACACCGATTTGGTAGTGCTTTCGGCTTGCGAAAC
>DMXI01000530.1 GCA_003483885.1 Microscillaceae bacterium | reverse complement strand
GTTAATCGATGTTCGATATTCATTTTGTGCATGCCTGAAATAGGTTGACCCAATATTGACAATTAAACACTCTTGAACAAATCAAGTTGCTTTGTATTATTAACCTATTTCAGGCATGCACAAAATGAATATCGAACATCGATTAACGAACACTGATTTTTGAAATATAGCCGACTCAAATGCCCTCAATTTCTTTTTACAGTCAAATTTATGATTAGGTCTGGAAACCTGAGTGAAATGATATTGGAATGAATAATCATCTGTTACACCTAACAACGTTCATTATTCGAAATTCGTTAATCAGCGTTCAACATTCAAAACTTGCGTAACATCAGTTAATAATTCATCCATGTATAATTAGCCAACTACCTGTTTATTGGTCGAGCCATTGTTTAAACTGAGTACTTTTCTCTCGGCTAATCACAATGTCTTGATCAGTGATTGTGGGAGACAGCATTACTTTGAGCTTGCCATGAAAGTAATTGTGAATACTTTGGATGGCATCTATACGTACAATAAACTGACGATTGATCCGAAAAAAGTAGTCAGGATGAAGTAATCGTTCCAAATCATCCAGGGAATAATCTACAGGATACTTTCTATCTTTTTGTGTAATTAAAAGCACCATTTTATCCCTGGCCTGAAAATACCCAATATTCTCTTCCGAAACCGATTCAAGCCGGTCGCCCAACTTTACCAAAAAACGATTTTTGTAGTTGGCCTTGCTGGGCTGTAGCGTTTCCAGCAAGTTACCTAGTTGTTGTCGGTAGTTATCAGTCGATAATTGATTCTTCAGTTGTTGAAATTTATGGATACTCTGAGTTAGTTCCTCCTTATTAATGGGTTTGAGCAAATAATCAATACTATTGACCTTGAAAGCACGCAGCGAAAACTCATCGTAAGCCGTAGTAAAAATGATGGGTGTTTGAATTTGTATTTTCTCAAAAATCTCAAAACTTACCCCATCGGCCAATTGGATGTCCATAAAAATAATCTCAGGAGCTGGGTTTTGCCGCAACCAGGCCACCGAACTCTCGATGCTATCTAGTACCGTAATAATCTCTATGGTAGCGTCTATTTCACGAATCAGTTTTTGCAAACGGCGGCTGGCAGGTGCTTCGTCTTCTATAATGAGTACTTTCATGAGAGATTTTGTCGATTTTGATGAGTTTTGATGCAAAATAAAACTTGGCGAAATAAAAACAACCCTGGTGGTCAAATAGTTATTTTGAAAGTTTTACAAAAACGAGTTCGAAACAAGTTCAAATTATCACCAACCCATTGGAAATTTTTACGCTAGATAATTTATCGGGTACTTTAGAACCCAAACAAGTAGCTCCCTATGGCGGATACGTTAGTTTTTGGCAAAACCTCCGTATGAGAGGAGTAGGCTCTATTAAACTATTGTTCAAGTCGGGCAATCGGGAAATAAACCATTTGCTCGAAACAATGGGAAGCAAACGATACGTCAACGAACACCAAATGCCATTTGCCAACTTCCAAATATTGGCTGAAGGTCTGTTATTGCGAATTCACGCCCACCAAATTTTTGCCATTGCGCTGCATCTGGAAGAAATCCAAAAAGTAGAAATCACCCGCCGAAAAAATGGTGGAGTGGTATTATTTCTGAATTCTTCGCCTACTCCTATAGAATTATTGGCCCAAAACCTACCTGCGGCGAAACTTATTACTCGATATTTTCGTAAACGGATTTTCAATTTTGAAGTCAATGTCTTGAAATAATCCTTTTTTACTGCTTTATTTCCCTGAAATATCTTGAAATATTTTTATTACCGTGCTTTGCACACCTTTGTAATGTAAGATCCAGCAACGAGACTGGACGATTAACAAGGTAAAGTAAGGCAGTGAAGTCGTCTCGGCTTTTATCATTTATTATCAAAAGTCGGGGTGGCTTCATATTAGAGTATGTTTAAATTTTCGTTTTTGGAGATAAAAATGTGATTTTTTAGTGATGACGAGGTATATTTTTGAGTGAATAGCTAAAGCTATTGACGAAAACCGAAGCTACAGCTTTGCTTTGCTGTGCTGAGCTCTGCCAACGGCTAAAATTACCGAAGTGAGCGCATAAAAGGTGCTTTTTTAGCCCAAAAGATGAGTTTTAAGCATACTCCTATTAAATGTAAGGTATAAAAATATGAGGACTAAACTTAAAAACAATCAAGCCAAAGGCTCGAAGGTACTGTATACTATCGAGGACCACCCAAATCCATCGAATTTATCAGCAAATCAGACAGTCTTAAAAGGCGCCATTACTACACAATCTCAGGAAGTGATATACACTCCTGGCAAAATTAAATAATCTGTTTTTTTATAATTAGAAAGGTAATAGTTGTAAGTATCTGAATACCAGCTCGTAACTACGCTATAGTTAATTTAATATTTTGTGAGTCTATTAAACATCTGGAACGACATAAGTCAATGCGAGGGAATTTTATTGGCTCGGATTTTCAAATTATACGATTCTGGATACACTTGTTAAAAAAAATAAAAAGCCTAGTTGAATATTAGAATAAGGTATTCTGATTTTGACTGGGCTTTTTTATAAAAATAATACCAATCTATAGATAAA
>DMXI01000412.1 GCA_003483885.1 Microscillaceae bacterium | reverse complement strand
TGTATCCAGCCGTCAAGAAAGTATTTGTCTCGCTGGATGGGGTATATCATAAAATCAATCTGGAAACGTTGCGTAATCCCAAAACTGGAAAATATGTAGGAGAGGAGCTAGACATTCGCTTGGTGGCCAATACCAAAGATTTACTCAAACGAGACCAACCCAAGCCCAAATCCAGTTCAAAGGTGGTGAGTTTGTTTGGCTTTCCTGATTATCGTATGTACAATGCTTATGATACCCTCAAGGTAGAGAAGCAACTAGGCAAACTCAAAGAAACCATCAAAGAGATCAATACCATTCAGGAAGTATTGGCAGGAAAGTACCAACCTCAACCATTTTTGGGCGAAGCCGCCAGCGAAGAAAACGTCCAACGGCTCCAAAGCCCTAAAGTATTGCATCTGGCTACCCACGGTTTTTTTCTGGAAAATATACAACCTACCCGCACCAATGGCTTACAATTGATGGGACAAGCAACCCAAGTATTTGTAGAAAATCCTTTGCTGCGCTCGGGGGTGTATTTGGCCGGAGCTGATGCGACACTGAACCAGAAAACCCGCCCCGACTCCACCGCCAATGGGATACTCACCTCCAATGAAGTACTCAACCTCAATCTAGACAATACTGATCTGGTAGTACTTTCGGCTTGCGAAACGGGGCGAGGCAAAATTCAAAACGATGAAGGGGTATATGGGCTACAACGGGCATTCTTGGGCGCAGGAGCCAAAAACGTATTGATGGGCCTCTGGAAGGTAGACGACCAAGCTACCCAATATTTTATGCGTTGTTTTTATGAATCCTGGACCCAGGACGAAGACGTACGCAAAGCCTACCGCACAGCCCAACGCAAACTACGGCAAGAATACCCCAGCCCTTACTATTGGGGGGCTTTTGTGCTAGTAGGTCAATAAGCCCTTGTTCTTTTTTCTGCCTTGTTTCATTAGTACCAATGACTCCACAATATCCTCAGTTCTGAGGAGGCAAGCAGTTTGTTTTTTAGCGATTTTTGAGGGTGTCATAAAAGACATTTTCACCCACAGTTATCAAAATAAACATGATGAAAACCCTCTTCCTTTTTCTGACTATACTGGTTTTACAGATCAGCTTTCTCCAGGCCCAAATTATCCCCACGGCTCCCAATAAAACCGACGCCCAAGGCTTGCGCCAAGGCCAATGGGTGATTTTGTATAACAAAGATTGGAAAGCAACAAAAGATACTTCGAGGGTGCAGTTTTATCGAGTGATACGCTACCAAAATGATCTGCCACAAGGTACTGTCAAAGTTTTTTATCGTTCGGGTAAAATACATTGGAAAGGTAGATTACTCAAGGATAGACCCAAAATGATGATGGAGGGGAAATGTGTGTGGTATTATGAGAATGGGAGAGTAGGATCAGTTAGGTGGTACAAGCGAGGAGAACTATTAAGAAGTGAGGAATATCAGCCAGATGGCTCTAGGGGTGATAAAGACTTACGTTCTATTGAAAAAGCTTTACATTACTATCAAGTTCAAAATTATGCAAAGGCTTGGGCTATCTTGGAAAAATATAAAAGTCAGATATTAGCTTTTACTAAAGACGAAGCTAAGACTGCATATCAACTTTTGACAATATTGGCTACTTGTTATGAAAAAACTGGACAGTTAACAAAATTTAAAGAGTTGGTACCAACTTTAAAAAGGCTGGAAGAATTATTGGCTGATAATTGGGAATACCTATTGCGGAAGGGGAAAAAATTATATGATGAAGGCAAGTATATTTTAGCGAAAAAAGTTTGGAAAAAAGCTAAAATTCAGGCAAAGGTAGAATTTGGGCGAGAAAACAAGTATTATGCTCTTTCTTGCAATAATTTAGGGCTGATATACCAAGTTCTGGGAAAGACTATTCAAGCCGAATCTTTATTTTTAGAAGCCAAAAAGATTCAAACTAGGGTTTTAGGCAAAAATCATCCAGGTTATGCTCTTTCTTGTAGTAATTTAGCAACATTGTACCAAAGTCAAGCAAAATATATCCAAGCTGAATCTTTGTTTTTAGAGGCAAAAAAGTGCTTTGGGAAAAAGCATCCAAACTATCACATAGTTTGCAATAACTTGTCGGTGTTATATCAATCATTGGGGAGATATCGTGAAGCAAAGCATTTGCTTTTGGAAATGAAAGATATTCTTGAGATTAATATGGGGAAAAAACATCTGATGTATGCCTTAAATTGTAATAACTTTGCTCTGCTTTATTATTCTCAAGGTTTATACATCAAAGCTGAACCTTTATATTTGGAGGCAAAGAGAATTTATGAAGAAGCATTAGCAACCAATCACCCAGATTATGCCCATTTCTGTGCAAACTTAGCAGCATTGTATGATATGCAGGGCAAATATTCTAAGGCTGAATCTTTGCATTTAGAAGCGAAAAATATTTTTGGGCAAAGTTTAGGAAAGAACCATCTAAAATATATCAAGGCTTGTCATAACTTAGCGACATCATATAAGGAGCAAAGAAAGTATTCCGAAGCTGAATTATTGTATTTAGAAGCTAAAAGCATAGGCAAGAAAGTTTTGGGTATAAATCACCCAGACTATGCAACCATTTGTAATAATTTTGCAAGCCTATTGTACATTCAAAAGAAACATCTCCAAGCTATTTTTTTGTGCCAAGAAGCAAAAAAAACTCGAGCCAAAGTTTTTGGAAAAGTTCATCCAGATTATGCGTCATCGTGCAATAGTTTGGCCGTATTTTATTGGAAGTTAGGAAAATATAATAAGGCACTCTATTTGATCCAAGAGGGCAAAGGTATTTTGGAAAAAGTATTGGGAGAAAATCATCCTGATAATATTGGTATTACTAACAATTTAGCTCTTGTGTATTGGAGTAAAGGAATGTATAGAAAAGCACATACTGTTTTCCAACGAGCTTTTGTAAACTTTTGGCAACATATTAAACAAAATTTAGCTTTTGACATTGAAAGAAATAAGTGTAAATTTTTATTATCTGCGCTTAATCGTAATTATTTAATTTATAACTCCATTTTACAAGATTATATTGATTTAATCGGTATTATTCAAAACAAGTCTTTACTTGGTTTGGAATATCAGAAACGCTTGATGATTAAATCTCTTCTATTCAACTCCACCCAAAAAATCAAAGAGCGTATTTACAACAGTGGAGATACAACAGCAATCAAACTATATGACCAATTTATTGAAACAAGAACCAGGTACAATAAAGCCCTGGAACTCACCAAAGAAAAGCGAAAACTCAATGGGATTAACTTAACAGTGTTAAGTAAAAAAGCGGATAGCTTAGAGAAAGTGCTCGCCCGAAAATCTATTGCCTTTGCCAAAAATCTCGAAGAATACCAACTCCATACTTGGCAAGAAGTACAACAACATTTACAATCCAATGAAGCTGCTATTGAAGTCATTCGTTTTTATAAAGCTGATAAAAAATTAACTAAAATTATATCCATTGGTTACATGGCTCTTATCCTCACTCCCCACAGCAAATTTCCTTACCCAGTGTTTCTCAAAAATGGGAATGAGTTGGAGGGCAAGGGGTACCGTTTTTACCGAAAGGCCAATGTGAAGCAAAAAACGAAAGACCAGGCTTCTTATGACCTCTTTTGGGCACCCATCCACCAGCAACTTAAAAAGTTATACCCTGGGGTACAAAGAGTATTTGTATCGTTGGATGGGGTATACAACAAAATCAACCTGGAAACCTTGCGCAACCCCAAAACGGGAAAATATCTGGGCGATGCGTTAGACATTCGGCTGGTTTCTAGCACCAAAGATTTACTCCAGCGGAACCAGCCCAGGGTCAAGTCGAGTTCCAAGTTCATTGCTTTGTTTGGCTTTCCCGACTATCGCTGGCCTAATAGCCCTGATTCTCTCCAAAAGAAAAAACTGAGCAAGCTCAAAGCAACTCGTCAAGAGGTGGCGTATATCCATCGTCAGTTATCGGGGCAGTACCGCCCTCAACAGTTTTTGGCGACCGCCGCCAATGAAGCAAACATCCAACGCTTGCAAAACCCCAAAGTATTGCACTTGGCTACCCACGGCTTTTTTCTGGAAGACCTCAAACTCCAACGCCACCACCCGTTTCAAATGCTAGGACGCGAAGCCCGGGTTTTTGTCGAGAACCCCTTGTTACGAGCCGGGCTGTACTGGGCCGGAGCCGATGCCAACCTTAACCCCAAAACGCTCCCTGATTCGGTCCATCACCAAGGGGTGCTCACAGCTCAGGAGGTGCTCAATCTCCGCCTGGACAGCACCGATTTGGTCGTGCTGTCGGCTTGCGAAACGGGGCGAGGCAAAATCCAAAATGGCGAAGGAGTCTATGGTTTGCAACGGGCCTTTCTCAGTGCCGGAGCCAAAAACGTACTCATGAGCCTTTGGAAGGTAGACGATCAAGCCACCCAGTACTTTATGCAATACTTCTATGAGTCCTGGGCCAAAGATGAAGATGTACGCAAAGCCTACCGCACTGCTCAACGCAAACTCCGCCAAGAATACCCCAGCCCTTACTATTGGGGGGCTTTTGTGCTAGTGGGTCAATAAGTTCTTCCTCTTTTTCTGCCTTGTTTCATTAGTACCAAGTACCCCATCATATCCTCAGTTCTGAGGAGGCAAGCCGCTTATTTTTTAGCGATTTTTGAGGGTGTCATACAAAAGGCACTGCCTTTACAATTATCCAAAATAGACATTATGAAAACCCGCTTCCTTTTTCTGACGATACTGACATTGCAGATCAGCTTTCTCCAGGCCCAAACCCTCCCCACAGCCCCCAATAAAACCGATGCCCAAGGCTTGCGCCAAGGCCAGTGGGTAATTTTGTATAACAAAGATTGGAAGGTGGTGCAGGATACCGCAAAAATGCAGTTTTATAGAGTGATACGCTACCAAGATGATACGCCTCAAGATACCGTCCGAGACTATTACCGTTCAGGTAACATACAATGGAAAGGCCAACTGCTCAAAGATAGGCCCCAAGAAGTGATGGAGGGGAAGTGCGTGTGGTATTATAAAAATGGAAACGTGGAGGAGGTTAGGTGGTATAAAAAGGGGAAATTGATGAAGAGTGAGCAATATGATACAAATGGAATTGAAAAGGAAATATTATCATCTCTCGAGCAAGGATTAAAATATTACCAAGCTAAGGAATACAACAAGGCTTTACCTATTCTTGAAAAGTGTAAAGGATGGATTTTAAGTTTTCCAGAAGATAAAGCTAAAGCCATCTACAATTTCTTGATGATTTTAAAAGCTTGTTACAAACAAACGGGACAATTAGACAAAGCCCAAGAACTCGCCCCTGGTATAAAAAAGCTGGCCAACCAATTGGCCAACACTTGGGCATTTTTGAATCAAAAAGGTGGGAAATTATATAAAGTAGGCAAATATGCGCAAGCCTTGACAATCCTTCAAAAAGCCCAAGCCCAAGCCGAAAAAGAATTTGGCAAGAATCATAAAAATTATGCCACGGCTTGTAATAATTTAGCAGAATTATATAAAACCCAAGGCCACTACTCTAAAACGGAACCACTCTACTTGGAAGCCAAAGCCATCTATGCCAAAGTGTTGGGCACCATTCATCCATCTTATGCGACTACTTGTAATAATTTAGCGGCATTGTATAAAGCTCAAGGTCTTTATTCTAAAGCTGAACCGCTCTACCTAGAAGCCAAAGCCATCCGCGTCAAAGTCTTAGGTATTACTCATCCATCTTATGCTACTTCTTGTAATAACTTAGCCCTATTATATGCAGCTCAAGGCCTTTATTCGAAAGCGGAGCCACTTTACCTGAAAGCTAAAGATATTCACGCTAAAGTACTGGGTATCACCCATCCATCTTATGCGACTTCTTGTAATAATTTAGCTTTATTATATCAAACTCAAGGCCTTTATTCGAAAGCGGAGCCACTTTACTGGGAAGCTAGAGACATTCACGCTAAAGTCTTGGGCAAGAATCATCCATCTTATGCGACTTCTTGTAATAATTTAGCTTTATTATATCAAGCTCAAGGCCTTTATTCGAAAGCGGAGCCACTTTACTGGGAAGCCAAAAGCATAGAAGCCAAAGTCTTGGGCAAGAATCATCCATCTTATGCGACTTCTTGTAATAATTTAGCTTTATTATATCAAGCTCAAGGCCTTTATTCGAAAGCGGAGCCACTTTACTGGGAAGCTAAAGACATTCACGCTAAAGTATTGGGTACTACCCATCCATCTTATGCGACTTCTTGTAATAACTTAGCGGGATTATATAAGGCCCAAGGCCTCTACTCTAAAGCTGAGCCATTTTACTGGGAAGCCAAAAGCATAGAAGCCAAAGTCTTGGGCAAGAATCATCCATCTTATGCGACTTCTTGTAATAATTTAGCGGAATTATATAGAGTCCAAGGCCTCTATTCTAAAGCGGAATCCCTCTATCTGGAAGCCAAAGCCATTCGTGCTCAAGTCTTGGGCAAGAATCATCCATCTTATGCGACTTCTTGTAATAATTTAGCGGAATTATATAGAGTCCAAGGCCTCTATTCTAAAGCGGAATCCCTCTATCTAGAAGCCAAAGCCATTCGTGCTCAAGTCTTGGGCAAGAATCATCCATCTTATGCGACTTCTTGTAATAATTTAGCGGAATTATATAGAGTCCAAGGCCTCTACTCTAAAGCGGAGTCACTCTATCTGAAAGCCAAAGCCATTCGTGCTCAAGTCTTGGGCAAGAATCATCCATCTTATGCGCTTTCTTGTAATAATTTAGCGGAATTATATAGAGTCCAAGGCCTCTACTCTAAAGCGGAGCCGCTATACTTGG
>DMXI01000507.1 GCA_003483885.1 Microscillaceae bacterium | reverse complement strand
ATTTGAAAAGCCAAATCAAAACGTACTTGGTCGTTGCCGGCACCAGTGCTGCCGTGGGCTACATATTTGGCATCCATTTTTTTAGCATATTCGGCAATGGCCAACGCCTGAAACATACGCTCCGCACTTACTGACAAGGGATACGTTTGGTTACGCAACACATTGCCAAAAATGAGGTATTTGACACACTCAGTGTAGTATTGATTGGTGCAATCGAGCATCTCGAAATGCTCTACCCCCAGTTGGGCGGCTCTTTGGGCAATCTTGTCGCTTTCTTCGGCCGAAAACCCACCCGTATTTACCGCCACGGCGTATACCTCCATTCCTTTATCCTCGGCGAGGTATTTGGCACAATAAGAGGTGTCGAGGCCTCCACTAAAGGCCAATATTACTTTAGGTTTATTGTCAGTCATTTTATTTTGGCTCATCTTTGCTTGGATTCAGTTTCGTTTTTTTCTCTTGAATTTTATCTAATTTTTTGCCCAGTTTCGCTTCTATTTTTTGGGCTTTTTTGTCTAGTTTTTCATTCTTTTTAAGCATACGCTTCTCTTTGCGATCTTCTAGCTGTGTAAGCACAAATTGCTTGTAACGCATCCAACGCTGATAAACTTTAAAAGAATGCTTCCATTTTTTGGGAGGTTGTTGGGTGTTATCTTCTTTTTGGGCCTCTTTGGTAGGATCGTACATCATTCCAGTACAGAGGCAATGCTTACGATTGGTTCGGGTGAGTATGTCATAATTGATACAACTTTGACAGCCCTTCCAAAAGGTTTCGTCCTGAGTCAATTCTGAGAAAGTGACTGGCTTATACCCTAGCTCTGAGTTGATTTTCATGACAGGCAAGCTAGTAGTCAAACCAAATACTTTAGAGTTGGGAAATTTCTCTTTCGATAATTCAAATGCCTTGGCTTTAATGGTTTTGGCTAATCCTTCACCTCTAAAATCAGGGTTGACAATCAATCCTGAATGGGCTACATAATTGCCGTGTTGCCAGGTCTCGATATAACAAAATCCAGCCAATGCTTCGCCTTTTAACGCAATTACGGCTTTGCCTTCACGCATTTTGGTTTTGATGTATTCAGGATCTCGCTTGGCAATACCAGTACCGCGTACCTTGGCGGCTTCTTCTATCATCAGGCATACCGCTTCGGCATAACGTAAGTGGCTCTCATTGGCCACATAAACCACTGTTGTATTAGTCATAGACTTAAGATGTAGAGTTCCAGGTTTTGAATATTTTCGGCTAACTGGCTTCTTGAGGTTTCTCCCGCCAATTAAATTTTTAGGAAACATGATTTTGTTGTTTTAAAACGACAAAGTAGTGCTGTTAAATTATTCGCGAAACCTCAATGAATAATTGAGGAAAGATAACAAAACTCTCTGGGAAATCTCGAACGAACCGATGATCAGATTTGGTAGAGTTTGGGGTTTGAGTTACCCCCAATTTAGGGCAATATGGTAGTGTTTCGTCCCACTAGGGACGAGGTGCGTTGCAGCGTGCTGCGATGGGCAATATGTGAGAAAATCTCAACATGAGTAATGGGAAGTGCTTCCCTTAACTTTTTTACAATGGTAATGGTTTTTCAAGACTTTTGTCAAGTCTTAGGTCAAAATTTAACAGTTTGACAACGCAAAAAAGTTAAATAGTACAATCAAAAACAAAAATAGTTTAATTAGAACTATCCCTTTCCCTCATTCCACTGTGGCCTGGTGTTTAAGCGAAGCGTCACTAGCAACTCATCAATTTTATGCATCTGAATACTACGCTTTGATAAATAATCAGGACAAAACTGTTGTTTGATAGTATTACTTGTTGGTGGCACTATGCTATAATACCAACAAGGGTTAAATCACTTACAAACCCAGTACATTCAACTACTCGAGCTAGCGCTTCCTATCGTACTGATGACCACATTATATTTAGTTGTAGAAACCTTGCTTGTCATACAGAGTCCTAATATTTTGTTCAAAATACACCAACGAAGATGACAGACTGCCGCGTCAAAAACGTATCGAAGTACTCAATGCTTCCAAAAAGTTGACGTTTTTTCCTCGCAGAGACATACGTGGGTTGTTGTTTGCGAAAGGTTTCGGCTGAATTTAGAGGTAAACCCACTACTTAAATCCGAAACTTTGTGGCAACCTGTTAGGGTGGCATTTTCACAATTTTCTAAGGTTGTCATCAGTAGCGCAGCGAAGTATCTGAATAAAAACGAGTCCAACACCCAGACCCTTCGCGGTGCTCTGGGTGACAATACGCCTACTTGAGTGGTCATCTCCATTGATGTAGTTTGTATAATAAAAAACCGAAACTATAGCTTTGCTATGCTGAACTAAGCGAAGTTAATTACTACTACTGATGACAAGTCCAAGTTATTATTTATCAGATTATTAAAAGTCATATGACTGCATTACAAATCTGAGCTAGCGGATTAAAACAGGAACAAACTTAGTTTACAGTGTATAGAGTTTAAACACCTGCAAAGTCTCCGAAGAAATTGGTATGATGACTCCAGTAAAAACACGCACTCCACAAAACACGTATTTTGAGGCTTATTTGGCTAACACTTCCAGTATACCTTTGTAACATCAAATCAATTAAAAACCAACGTTGCAACGATCCATTAATTGATCATTAAAGGGGAGGCCGAAAACCTTTTATAGAGTAGGCAATCAATCCAAAACAGCTTAAACAATGGCTCAAATGACAATTTATACAGGTCAGAATTTTACTGGTGACCATATAGTAATTACTGATAATACTTATTACATTGGCCCAAACTTCAATGATCAGATTCGCTCTGTTAAGGTAGATTCAGGTACTTTTACTTTGTATCAACACGCTGGTTATTCGGGATATTCAGTGACCGTTTCACAATATGGTGGAGACACTAGCAGTAATGGCGCTTACCCTTCTCCATCCTTTTTAGGAGGCGCAACTGATTATTCTTCTGTTTATAAGAATTCTGACAACTAATTTTCTTCTAAATCATTATCCTTCATAAAATAGGGGAGCATGCACCCTACTTTAGTCTTATCTCGCTTTATTTGGTTTTACTCTTGGCTTTACAAAATTTGTAGACACTCATTTGGGGTAAACCAAAGTCTATGATCATTCATTATTCTCTACTGGAAATGGGCCATCTTCAAACGTTTCTTCGTGATAGCCTTTGCTACCTATTTGGTGGGTAATTGAGCTTCTAAAATCCTGATCTTTCTTGAGGCAGGATAACACATAGCCGAAGTCATGCTTTGGCTGCCAGCCCAATTCCTTTCGAGCCTTCTCGTTGACATATACTCGCCCTATACTAGGAAACATTTTCCATTTTTTTGTTTTGTATAACGCTTCAAACTCAGGGTAAATGGTACGAACAACACTTGGGGCATCATTCTGTAAGTCAGCCAAATGTGCCCGAGTAAATGGTGAGGTAGCACTGATGATGTACTTTTGAAACCCTAGAGATGCTGCTTTTTCTATAGCTAATAAATGCGCCGATACCACATCTTCAATGTCTACCCGACGATGCAAAAACTCATTGGCTTTTATATTTAAGTCTTCGTAAGCTTCTCGGGAGTGTTTGTTATCGTCTTCTTCGGGGAAGAAACGAGAGGTTTTGAGGATGATACAAGGCAAGCCATGATTGCGATAGAACAATTGACAAAGATCTTCGGCAGCAGTTTTGGTAACGCCATAAATATTTTTAGGCACTGGCACGGTGTCTTCAGTTACCCACACAGCGGGTTCGTTGGGGGCAGGGGTCAATATATCGCCAAAAGTGCTGGTAGTACTCGTAAAAATAAATCCTTTGCACCCGTTGGCTTTCGCCTCTTCCAACAAATTGAGCGTACCCGTGATGTTTACTTCTACAAAGTCTTGCTTGGTGTGGGTGGCTACGTGGGGTTTATGCAAGGTAGCGGTATGCAAAATATAGTCTACTCCTTGAGTCATTTGTTGTACAAAGGCCCTATCTGCAATAGAGCCAATATTGGTCGTTAGTGGCCCTTCTTTGATATCCAACCCGATAAAATCAATTCCTTGTTGCTGGAGAGTTCTACAAATGGCTTCTCCTAAGTGTCCAGTGCTTCCGGTAACTAGTATTTTCATGTGGTTTCTCAGCTATAAAAAGTCACTCAATATATAAACTCCTCTTGAGTTTTCCCACTCACCACAAAATTGCTTTGTTCGCCTCTTTTTAAATAAAAAAGAACTGGATACTTTTTAATAGCATGAGTCATCCCGAATTTTGGTTGATGATGATTAAGTTGAAACAAGCCTGCCTGAGTCTATACATGGGCAGGCTTACATTCTTGAGTT
>DMXI01000699.1 GCA_003483885.1 Microscillaceae bacterium | reverse complement strand
GGCTCACAGTTCCGACCTGTCGGAGGACTTGGAAGCCGCTTGTGTCTCACAAGCGGATCGAGACCTCGCGTAAGTGAAGTTTGAAGGCGCTATATATTGCTAGACAGAGACACCGAACCGAGGCGGAAAGAAGTAATTTTTGCTTAGCCTGACGGCTATGGTGTCTCCACAAACGAAAAAATGTCCAGTAGTATGATCTACAATAAATATAAGCCATTCCAAAAACTTGAAATGGCTTATGAAAAAATATTCAGTTAGCCTCTAAAACATTCAGACCTACTTAAACATTACCTTCTTGGTATATTGATGACCGTTAGAGGTATGTAATACTACATGATAGGTTCCGTGAATGTTGCCTAGCTTTATCGGCACCGTTGTTCCAGATGGCGCATTTACTTGATCGATTAACTGCCCCAAATGATTGTAAACTTGTATTTGGGTAACAGTTTCCGATTGAATGAATGGTACCTTTACCTGTACTAGTTTTGAAGGAGCAGGATTGGGATATACTGTCCAATCTAGGGCTGGTGCATCTACTAAAGTACTGATGCGATTGGTTGTGGAGTTACCAAATTCAAGCTTGATAGAAACGGGAATGTGATCTGAGGTGCAGCTGGTAAAGTCAGGTGTTACCACTTCATTGTGTACTTTGAGCGAGCCTGTAATGTAATTATCTACTAATTCATCAGTAATGGAAATATGATCTAGAAAAGCAGTGCTTCCTACAAAGGTATTTTCGCCATCAATGTCTAACTGACGCGTCAACATACTATAATACTCCCCATCTGCTCCAGGATTGGCGGCATTATCATTAAAGTAAATATTGTAGGGAGAGTCGCTGTAATCCAACTGATCGTTGTAGTCACCTAAGAGCACTAGATTCACATCTCCTAAATTGCTATCCAAATATTCTTTCAATCTCCGAACATCATAACGACGACGTGATCGGTTGGTAGCGCCACTTCTTGCCTTGGCGTGTACATTCACAAAATATACCCGCTCAGTAGCTCCACCAATAGTTACATCGGCAGTAAGCATATAAGGCATACGGCCACTTGCCCAAAAACGATTAGGGTTTCCCGTGGGAAAATCAGCCACAAAACTTTGGTCACCTCCATTGTAATAAGGGTGCAAGTCAGTAAGCAAGGCCTGTGCAGCAATAAATTTTACCCGAGAAGTTTTATAAACAAAGGCCAACTTAGTGGTAATACCTGGAGTATTGGTACCGCCAGAAACAAAAGTAGAGTATACCCAGCTATATCCAGGCAACTCATTGACTAATTCATTCATAAGGTTTTCGTTTGCAATTTCTTGCAAAGCGTACACATCGGCATCTAAACTTTGAATAATCGCTTTTGCTCTTTCTTTTTGGGTACTTTCAGGAGAAGGCCCACCAGCTGAACTGCCAAATTGCTCTATGTTCCAGGTTACTACGTGCAAAGGATTGTTGCTTCCGCCACCTCCCGAAGAGCCAGTAGCTCCTACCTGGACATTATCTAAAGCAATATCGCTACTCCACCCTGAAGAACCAGATCCGGTAATTGCTGTAAATCTAACTTGAGTACGAGTGCTTTTGTATGCGTTTAAGTCAAGGGTTTGGGTAAACCAGCGGTCTCCTTGATTGCTGGACTTTGTGAAAATTTGTGCCCAGGAATTACCACCATTGGTCGTTACTTCTACACTAAGGTTGTTGATGGCACTACCATACATATGATAATCAAATTTAATAGAAGGATTATCTACTGTTGACAAGTCAAAGCAAGGACTAATCAATGTAGCGTTTTTGTTAGGGTATCCGGTGTCGTTTCCGGAGGCTTCTACATAGATATAAGTGTTGCCATTACTGGCCGAGGAGGGGCCAGTGCCATTAGAAGGTGTGCTACCCGAAATACGGTTAAAGTCCAGATCATCAGAGGTAGCTTGGGTCCAATTACCAAAACTGTTCTCGAAACTTTCGTTGTAAGGAAAATTTTGGATGGTAGTACTGCAACCACTGTTTCCGCCAGTATCACCAAAAGCCTCGCCGGCAGTATTGGTGCCAGGGGTGTAGCGAAGCCCAGAAACAGACAAGTGTTTCTGAAAACTCCCCAGACCATCTGGGCTACGAGTGATAGATTGATTATCGCCTCCCTCTGAACCACTGTAATTGTATGAAGCTACAGTAGTGCCACTAGGGTCTAATAAACTTACACGATCTCCACCGTTGTTGAGCCCAAAAGCTCCACTGCTGGCTGTTTGTACCAAGGCTCCTCCAAAATTCCCATTTGGATTTCCTCCTCCAAATACTACAATCGCTTGTTTGGCACCGAGTATGGTCCCTTCAGGAAAAGTATGACGGTTGCTATTGGCGTTGTCCCGCAAACGCCATCCCGAGATATTCACGGCACTACTTCCGGTATTGTAAAGTTCTACAAATTCGTCAGCTGATGCATCGCGGCTACCATCATTGTTGGCGTCTCCTGCCAAACCAGTAGCAGGGTCAGCATGGATTTCATTGATAACGATTTGTGCGTGGTTAGTGAGCGAAAAGCCAAGCATGAATAGCAATAGCCCCAAGCCTCTAAAGGTTTGTTTAAGTGTAATAAAATTCATTATCTAGTATAGTTTTATGAGGTTAGTAAATGGTAAAAGTAAGGGGACTTGTGGCTAAATATTTATCGAGCGTATTATCTTTTTTTTAACATTACAAAACCATACTATTAGACCTTTTTTAGAATATAAGCGACAACAGGGTTTTGTTTTCTGAGGAAAGCGATATTTACGATTATAGCCAAAAGCGAAACAGCAATTTTTATAGTATTGAGCAAAGGGTAGGGTCTCTTCTACGACAAAAATGAATATCGAATATCGATTAACGAACGCTGAATCACGAAGGGAAAAAAGATTTTTTGATTTGATGGTGTCAGCCTCTTTCTGGCCTTTGGTCTTACTGAAAGGAGACCAAAGGTGATGGAACCACTTTTTGGAACCTGACTTATCCGGTGATAAAACAACTTTCCGCTCTCGAGTGGCTTTTGTAGGCCTCTTCTACGACAAAAATGAGTATCGATTAACGAACGCTGAATCACGAAGGGAAAAAAGATTTTTTGATTTGATGGCGTCAGCCTCTTTATTCAACCAAACAGCGTGAGCTCACCGTAGGTAATCTTGATTCGTTAACTATTATTCCTTGTCTAACTTAATAACATTGCCCTTCGGTAAGACCCACAAGCTGGAGATGAATTGTAATCTGGGTTATAGTCATTGTTTTTTATATAGACGGTATCAAGGTTTCAGGGCGCCTGTGTTTGCTAATTCTAAATCACTGAATGACCTCCTTGATCTTCCCCCAAACCAATTCTGGCTCAAAGCCTCGCCCAATGGCAAAGCGGGCCAGCTTTTGCTTTCGCAAATAATCTTTAGCTCCGGTAACACTTGGGTACTTTTTTATCAATATTTCTTCCAGGGTCTGGTCATAGTCGTCATCCTCGATTTCCTTCATCCCGCTGCGAATGCAATAGTCCGAAATGCCTTTTTGCTTAAGATGTTGGGTAATTTTGATGCGTCCCCATTTTTTTGTGCGAAACTTACTCCCCGCGTAAATCTTGGCAAAGCGTTCTTCGTTGATAAAATTGTCTTCTATCAAATCGCAAATCAAGTTTTCTACTTCATCCTGATAAAGCCCATAACTATAGAGTTTATCTCTTACCTCTTGCTGGGAACGCTCCTGATACGCGCAAAAACTACAGATTTTTATAAAAGCTTCTTTCCGAGTCAACGTTAACTAAATTGTATTTGAATAATTTGATTGTTTTGAAGCGCTTTGCGCAACAATTTAACAACGTGGCAATTAAGCCATATAAGATAATAAAGTGTTAAAAATGAATCTATTAAGTAATAAAAAAAAGCCCGCTTTTGCAAGTTGCTGGGTGGGTATTTTATGGGCTTTGGTATGGCCTCTGAACTCGCTCTGGGCGCAAAATACTCCCCCTAAAAACTTACCTGTTCCACCCAATACAGTGTGGCTGCAAGACAGCCTCTTTGTAGACAAAACCGAGATAGCCAACCTACACTGGCTGGAGTATTTGCATTACCTCAAGCAGGGGGTAAGCAAAAACCTCATTACCCAAAACTTTTACAACGACCAGGTACCCAACAGCAGCATTTGCCAAACCGAACGGGGCAATTTGGTGACTCATCCCGCTTATCGTTATCAGCCGGTAGTAGGAGTGAGCTTTGCCCAGGCACAAAACTTTTGCAAGTGGCGCTCGGCGGTAGTCACCGAATTGTACAACCAAGAAAACCCTGCTCCCGAAGGCACTCACTGGCAGTTTACCTTTCGTTTGCCCACCATTGAGGAGTGGGAAAAGGCCGCCAAAGGTGGGTTAGACGTAAGCCTATATCCACACGGCCTCAAAAAATGGTATAAGATAGAGGCAGAAGCCCCCGTACGCATGCGCCCTCCTGACCCGCTGGTGAATTACCGCAACCATAAAAGCAAGACCTTTACCCTCAAAAAAATTACCGAATATCCACCCAATGCATTGGGGCTGCACCAAATGATAGGCAATGTAGCCGAAATGACCGCCACCGAAGGCGTGGCCAAAGGGGGGAGTTGGCGACACCGCAAAGAAGCCTGCAAAATCCGCCGTCAGCAGCGTTATTTTCTGCCCGATAACTGGTTGGGCTTTCGTTGCGTATGCGAGGTAAAACTGGTGAATACCCCTTACCATAGCACTAGAGATGTTTTTTGGTTTAGGTAGTTGGAGAGGATTTCCTTATATTGCTTAGGGCAAATCTTTCTATCAAAACTGGACATATTGGTAAATCAAATAAGTATATGAGTAAGCAAGAACCTAAAGGTAGTGGGGATAATGTAGAAGGGGATAAGATTCATAAGCAAGTTAATGTAGGAAAAGATTATATTGAAAACTACAATGCCTTACAAACTCCTGTTTTTGATCTTCAAATTCTGAAGGATTATTATGATGAACTTAATGAACGGAATTATGAGAGCATAATTCTGAATGATGCTAAAGGTATTACATTGAAAGATATCTATGTAGAACCTTTTATAGATGTATATAGGGGCTCACTTGAAAAAGGTAGATATCAAGATTTTACTTTGCTTAAGGAAGTTTTTATTAAAATAACAGGTTCTTTTACAGCAAATGAAATACTCATCAATATATTAAAACAATCCCCCCGTTTTGATAAGTTGATCTTAGGAGATTATTCTGTCAATTTGAAACATAAGCGTTTAATTTTCTTATTAGGGCAACCTGGACAAGGCAAAACTTCCTGTTGTCATCATTTATTTTACACCTTAACAAAAACGGAAAATGTTTCCTCACCCATTATTTACATAAGACTTAGAGATATTGATAATATCCATCAATTAATTATAAACCCACTTGACGTAATTTTAGAGGAAGTACAAAAGTATCAACTAAAAACTGATGTTTTTACTCATAAAATGCTTGCCAATAGTATTATTATATTAGATGGTTTAGATGAGCTTGCCATGAGTTCTAACTTAGAGAATAGCTATATTAATCTTTTTTGTGAAAAGATACAGTCTTTGGTAGATAAGTATTATGCATTAAAAGTAATTATTACGTCAAGACTTCATTATATCAATTTAGAAACTTTTAATACAAAAAGGTCTCATACACTTGTGTTGAAATTAAGAGGTTTAAGTCAAAAAAAACAATTAGAATGGCTTAATAACTTTGATAACTATTACCCAAATCAATTTCCAAAAGAAAAGTTGATTGAATATACAGCAGTCAAAAATAATACACCTAAGTATAAATATTTATATGAACTGCTAGAGTTACCGATTTTACTTTATTTCATCGCGTTTATTGAAATTGATTTAACTGAATATGTAAACAGAGCGAAGGTATATGAAATAGTGTTTGATACTGTTTTGGAAAAGGCTTATGATGATTACCAACAAACCCCACATTTAAAAGGGGTTGAAAAGATAGATTTTTTAAAAGCTTTGAGAGATATAGCTTTTGAAATTTTCAAATCTGAATACGAATACATTCATCAAAGTAAAATATTAGAGTTGGAGTCGGTCAAAAACATCCCTCAATATCAAAATGCTTTAGAAAGCTTATTGGTAAGCTTTTATTTTAAAAAAGTAAATAAGCATAAAACTGATAACGGAAGTGATGATAAATCTAGGCTAGCAATTGAATTTTTGCATAAATCCTTAGGAGAATATTTGACTGCTGAAAAAGTTTGGGATGACTTATTAAAGTTAAGTTACATTGTAAAAGGCCAAGAAGCTTTTAGATTATTGGCAAAAATATTTGATACAAAATGTTTTACAGATGAGGTGATAGGTTACTTAATAGAGGTTCTAAGTTACAAAGAATTAGAAGATAAAATGCGCCTGATTCAGCATTTGATTAATTATTTTCCCTACTTCGTAGATAATGATTTTTTACTTGATTCTTGTAAAGGAGATACAATGTTAAAATCATTAGATAAAAGCCGTAATTTTTGTAATAACTTTTTTGCAATTGTAAGCTGTATAGACAGCGAGAAGAGTTTCTTTCAGGATATTGGTAATGTGGCTTTTGATTCGTTTGTCAAATATACACAAACAGTAAATATTATAAACCTGAATTTAAGTGGCCAGAAATTGATAAGAAAGGATTTACAAGACATCAATTTATCAGACATGAACCTTGAGAAGGTAGATTTTCAAAACAGCTCTTTAGTAGGGGCAGTCTTAGAAAAATCAAATTTAAAAAAATCAAACCTAGGCAATGCTGATTTAAGAGAGGCTAGTTTGTATAGATCAAATTTAGAAAGATCAAATTTAAAAGGAGCAAATTTAGCCTTTACTCGCTTGAGAGAAGTGAATTTTTTTAAGGCAAATTTAGATAAAGCAAATTTAGAAGGTGCTGATTTACACAATGCAGAGCTATGGGAAGCATCATTATCAAAAGCCATATTGACAGAAGCTAATTTGTGGGGGGCACATTTACAAGGTGCTAATTTAGTAAATGCAAATTTAGGAATGGCCAACTTGTATAGAGCTTACCTTCGTGATGCAAACCTACAGGGGACAAATTTACGTGGTGCTGTTCTCAATAGAGCAAATTTATGCAATGCTAAACTTAGAGGTACTTCCATGAGTCAATCTCAATACGATTATGCAAAATCTCAAGGTGCAATTTTAGAGAATGTTAAGATCGTACCAGAAATCTAGACTTATTAAAGTACCTGCCAGCGCACGTCGTCCTCGTATGTGCCTCGAATACCTGTTCATGACCGAATCGATTCTAAAATAACCTTCCACTGGCGCACAATGCTGTTTCCTTAACGATCACTGATCGGGCCAGAGGCCCTCATATAGAACTCACTCGCCTCCAGGCAAGCGAGTAACCAAGTTCCTTCGGCTGTGCACCCGCTGGCGCACATCGCCCTCGTGTGTGCCTCACATACCAGCGAATAACTAAATTAACTCCAAACCAAACATCCTTCTAAAGCGCTCACTCACCTCAAGTAACAATTCAATGATCTTTATCCTCATAAAATAGAATGACATCTGTCATTTTTCTCTCCCTTTTTATGTCTTAACTTCACCGTTTATTTGTTTGCGTGGTACAATAATGCTGATATGTAAGTGGCTGTTATCTAATAAATTATAGCACCATTAGCGAAGTGTTTATATAAAATCTTGGCAGAGTAATATTATAGATTTTTATAAGCTATCAATAGAAATTATTGATTTGAATTATCAGACCAGATGGCGCTTATTTGTACCGAAGTTAGAACTGATTAAACCAAAGATTATTATGTCACAAGGAATCATTACTGTTGGAACTGAATTTCCAGCATTCAAGAAAACCGCCGTTGTTTCTTTAGAAAAAGGAAAAGAATTTGCCGACATCTCATCGGAAAGCTTCAAAAACGACGAAGGTCGTTGGACAGTGATGTTTTGGTGGCCAAAAGATTTTACTTTTGTATGCCCTACCGAAATTGCCGAATTCAACAAAAACTACGAAGAGTTCAGAGATCGTGATGCTACCTTGATTGGTGCTTCTACCGATTCTGAGTTTGTTCACTTGGCCTGGAGAAACGACCACGATGATTTGCGAGGTCTTAAATTCCCTATGCTGGCAGACACTTCTAAGTCATTGGCTGAGGATTTAGGTATTTTAGAAAGCACCGAAAAAATCGCTTACCGTGCTACTTTCATCATCGATCCTGATGGTATTGTACGTTGGGTATCGGTATATGACTTAAATGTAGGTCGTAACGTAGAAGAGGTAATCCGTGTGTTGGATGCTTTGCAAACTGACGAACTTTGCCCTTGCAACTGGGAAAAAGGAGAAGAAACTTTGACGGCTGCCCTAGCTGAATAAGAAATTCACACTTGTCAGGTTTTTTGACCCCTTTCATAAAAGCCTGACAAGTATTAACCGTTTTAAAAAACATTTAATCAATATATAATACTATGATTCAGGAAGTTGCGAGCGATTTATTACAAGATGTAGGCATAGCCGCTGATGACGTAACCCTAGCCATGGACACCTTGGTAGAAGGCGATTCTCGTTATATCAAAGATTTGCGCATTAACCTCAAAAATGTACTCAAAGCCAAACACGTAACCCCTAAAGAAGCGGCTTTGATTGCGCTTTCGATAGCTGCCAATGCCCAAAACGCCCCTTTGCAAAAGTTATTTATCGAGAAAGCTCAAGCCGCGGAAGCCAACCAGACAGAAATTGCCGAAGCCATTGCTTGTGCCTCTTTGTTATCGGCCAACAATGTATTTTATCGTTTTCGTCATTTTATGAACAAGGATAAATACAACACCATTCCGGCAGGCATCAAAATGCAAATTATGATGAAGCCAGTCACGGGTAAAGAGTTTTTTGAGTTGATGAGCTTGGCTGTATCGGCAGTCAATGGTTGCGAAATGTGTGTAACTGCCCACGAAAACTCATTGATGGAATTAGGAGCCAGCGAAGAACGCGTGTTCGACGCAGTTCGCATTGCTTCGGTAGTGGTAAGCGCTACTAAAGTATTTTATTAACTTCTCTGGACTATTTTCAATAAAATAGTTTTCAGTTTATATATATTAACGCTCTTTGACACAAGTCTTTGAGCGTTTTTTGTTTTGACAAGTTTGTACTACCAATCAAAGCGTTTAAGAGTATGTTTAAAAATTAGTTTTCTATAATTGATTTCCAAAGGTGAAACAGAGATCGCCTTCGGCTAAGTTATAATCTGGACTAAAAAAGTGATTGATCAACGCTAATTTACCTTTGGTGAGCTCTGCACAGCAAAGCTGTAGCCTCGGTTTAGCATTTTTTTCGTCAATAGCTTGCATCTCGCAGGCTGGCTCAACAGCTACTGGCTGTTGCCATACTCTAAAAAGTGCTGCATTATCGCTGACCACTCATCATTTTTATCCTCGAAGACAAAATTTAAACATACTCTAAAATGATAACACTTCTATGGGATTTGGTTTTAACTTTTTAATGCTGTTTGGCATTTTTCCGCTGACTATTTTTCTGATAATCATCTGGCTAATCAACCGAAAGAAACTGTATGTGAAGGCTCTGGCCATTCTTTGGATAAGCGTTTTAGGACTCATAGCGTTATCGTACATAGCCAGGTATTTATTCACCAAAAAAGGCATTACCAAGCGAAGCATTTATGGGGAATATATCATTGACCGAACAAAGTTTCCAGGAAAACAAGCTGATTGGCAATACCAAAGCTTTAGATTTAAAATCACTGCTGATCATCAATTTATTTTTTATTATACAGAGGGTGCCAAGGTTATAAAATCGGATACTGCCCAAGTTGTATTTCTGGAAAAATACTTCAACCATAGAATGATCATTAAGCGAAATGCTAAGATGCACCACATTGTTGAGCCAGCCCCTGCACTTTATAGCAAAGGCCAGCCTTTTTACTATGTATTTCGTTCGCCTAAGTTTGGCAATGTGTTTTTCAAAAAAGGCATTTGGAAACCTCTTAATAAATAAAACAAAGTAGAAACTATTGTCCCAATAACACAAACGCCCCCCAAAAATGTGGGTGAGAAAACTTCTTTTTGAGTTGCTGTTGGGCCATTCTAAAAGCCTGACGAAGGTCGTTGGTTTGGGTCAGGTTTCGGTAAAAATTCACCATCAACTCCTGGGTGGCCTCGTCGTCTACCTTCCAAAGACTCATCACAATGTTTTTTGCGCCGGCAATCTTCAGTGCACGCTGCAAACCATACACGCCTTCGCCCACTCTAAAATCACCCAAACCAGTTTCACAGGCTGAAAGTACCACCAGTTTGGTTTTCTCGAGGCGTAGGTTGGTCACTTCGTAAGCCGTAAGAATACCATCTTCGGTTTGAGTATTGCTCTCTTTGGTAGCAAACACATCATTGGGGTTGGAGGCCCCAGTAAGAATCAACCCCGATCGTAGCATAGGCCCATGATACTCAATGTCAAATTTAAAATTAAGTTCTCCAAATCGTTTGACTTTAGGCGTAGGAATGAAAAAACCGTGGGTGGCAATGTGCAAAATATCAGGGTTACTCACTTGTTTCACTTGTTTTTCCCGGGCTTCGGCACCTATGAGTTTGGTGGTTTGCCAGTTGCTATTTTGGAGGAGTTCGTTGATTTGCTCTACTTCTTTTTCGGTTCCAGGCAAATCGCTAAATACCACATTACGAAGCTGTTGCTGATTACGGTCTGACCCAAAGTTTTTTTGCCCTCTTTGTTTGGCTGCTTTAGTGTTAGTGGGAGCTGTTTTTTCGGGCACTTTGTACAAAGGACGCCCCAACAATACTGCTTTGTTTTTGGAGGCAAAAGCCGTACGTAAGCCTTTTTTTAGTCCTGGAATTTCCTTGGTACTACTTATAAAATAAATCTGATATTGATCGAGCAAGTATTTTTTAGTCTGAGGGTTTTGCAGGGTTTGAATATTGATTTGATTGTAGCAACCATCAGCCGAAAAATAAATGGTTTTTGGGAGGGTAGGCATCAATTGGGCAATGGCTTCCTGAATAGGCTGCCAAAAGTTTTTGTATGAAAAACGGTCCTTCCTTTTAAACTTGGCCGTTTGGCGATAGTACTTTAAATAACGACTCTCCAGCAACGCGCTGTTTTTGAGGTAGATCAGTTGCGGACGCTTAGTTTGATCGCCTGGAATGAGCATAATGCCATAACTTATTTTGCCTACCTTTTCACTACTGATAGAACGGATCACCTCAATAGCCAATTCATCGGGTTGCAGGCTTTGTTGTATTTGTTGCCAAGTGGTTTGTTTGAGCAACAGTTGATTGGCGAAACCCTGAAACTTTTTAGCCAAACTTTTTTCCAATTCATTGCTCTGTTGCTCCAACTGGTCCAAATCCAAGTTTCGTTGTTTCAGTGTAGCTTTAGGCAACTGATAGAGCTTGGCCAGGTATTCTTTGCCGGCTACCCACTCGCTGTAAATCTTGAGCGAAGCGGTATCCTGGCTTTGGAGAATCAAGGAACGCATTTTTTTTGCAAAGCTCAGGGTCAATCCCTTGGTAGTGGTATGAAAGGCAAAAAGCTTATCAAACAAAGCTGGAGAGCTGGCGGCTTGTTGGGTAGCAAAATATTTAAAATCCTCGATGTAGAGCGTATTAGTGCCCAATAAAGCATTCTTATCTTTTTCACTCATCGATGGGTATTGCTTGATCAAATAATTAAGCATGTGATTGGCGTATTTCAGATATTGTTTTTTGGCTTTGCCTATCTGATTGGTAAGGCTATAAAAATTGGCCAGGTTACCCAAAGTTTCGGTATACGACTGGTTGTATTTGCCAATATTGGTTTCTTTGAGTTTCAGCCCTTTTAGCAACATTTTTTCGGCGGCGGCATATTTTTTCTTGTGGTACAGGTCTAAGCCTTCGTTTTGATAAATAGAAGCCAGCGTAACCGGGTCTTTAGCAAAGGACTTTTCGGCTAAAGGAATGATATCTTTGAAATATTTATCTACCACCTCCACGCTATCCATAGCCTGATAGGCCCCTCTAAGATTGAGCAAAGCCGTAAAATAATCGGGAGAATTCTTGCCCGCTTTTTTCTCATAAATACGCATTGCGGTATAAAAATAATTCCCCGCTGGGGCGTATTTGTCCAAGGTATACAGAAATTTGCCCATACCCGATAATAAGTCAGCATAGCTCGGGTGATCAGTGCCTAACACACGACTGAATATTTTCTCGGCTTGTACATACAAAACATCCGCTTTATTGAATCGGCCAATATCTACATAGAGTGCCGCCAGGTTTTGCAGGCAATTGGCGTAAAAGCGATGGTTTTTACCCACCGTTTTTTCATAAATTTCCAAAGCTTCTGTCAACAAATTTTCGGCTTCATTATAATTACCCACATTGTATTGCACCAGTCCAATATTTACCAAGGTATTGGCGTAGTGGGGGTGCATTTTGCCGTACTGATTATATTTAATCTTGAGATCTTGCTGGTACAAAGGCGTGGCCTTAGAGTAAATACCCATATAAAAATACAACAAGCCCAATTGCCCCAGCGAGGTGCCATAATCTAAGTGATTTTTGCCTAAAGCCTTCCTTTTGATAGCGATACTCTTTTGAAAGGCCCTTTCGGCTTTTTCGTACAACCCCATATTGGTATACAAAATGCCCATATTGTGTAAACCCATCGCATAGTTTGGATGGCGTTTGCCATCGGTTTGGGCAAATATGGTCAGCGATTCCAGGTGATACTTTTCCGATTTTCGGTATTCGCCCATCAAGTTATACAGCAAACCCAGGCTGTTCAGAATGTTGCCATATTCGGAGGTTTTTTCTCCGATTACTTTTTTGCACACCTGCTGGGCTTCCAGAAAAGCTTTTTCGGATAGCGTAAATTTGTTGGTGAGACGGTACAAATCTCCCAATCCAGTCAAAAGGCTATAATAATCCCGGTGATTCTTTCCATAAGACTTTACCTGTTTTTGTAAACCTTCTTTGATCAACTTTTCGGCTTGAGCATATTTACCATTGGTGGTATAAATGATGCTTAAATTATTCAGCGATTTAATATAAGTATCATTTACTTTGGGTTGCTCATTATAAGCCTCTATTACTTGCAAGTATTGTTTTGCGGCTTTGTCGTATTGGTAAATGTCCTGATAATAAGTACCCAGGTTGTAAGTATTGATTAGGTACTCTTTGGAAAGCCCTTTGGTTTTTTGTAAGGCCAACAGCTTCAGATAAAGCTTTTCTAATTGAGTACTTCTATTTAACTGAGTAAGGCTTTGCACCAGGTTAGAAAGCGTCTGGAGGTAGTTCTCAGATTGGGTATCGTTGAGCTTATTTTCCATAATACCCAGCGCTTGCTCAAACTTTTTAATAGCTTTGGGGAGCGCCTTTTGCTGGTCGTAAAGCATCCCCAGATTGTTAACCGTGGCCGCTTGATTCTCATAATTGCTATTTTGCTCGTATATCTTGATTGCTCGCCGAAAAAGAGAGATGGCTTCGGCGTACTTTTGATTGTATCGGTATATTTGAGCCATTTCGCCCAAGGCATAGGCATAATTATCGTGTTGTTTGCCCAATTGCTTCTCTACCCAAGGAAGTTTTTCTTCCATCAGTTTTTCGGCTTTACTATACTGGTTAGTAGCCAGATAAATCTCCAAAAGGCGGTCACGGGTCACGGTATAATACTGATGCTCAATACCCATTTGGGCTTTATAAATTGCCGCTGAAGCCTCATAATTGGCGAGTGCCTTAGTGTATTGCTTTTGTTCGTAATACACATTGGCTATGGTATTGAGCGCTACCCCATAGTAGAGGTGGTCTTTGCCCATTTGAGCCTCGTAAATCTTGGCGGCTTGTTGGAAGAGCTTTAGCGCTTTGTTGTATTGTTGGGTCATAAAATACAACTGCCCCATATCGTTGGCATAATTGGCATACAAACTGGCTTCGGTGCCAAATTCTTTTTGGGCTTGCGCCAGCATTTTTTCGCCCCAGATCAGGGCATTCTTAAAATCTTTTTGTTGGACATATTCATTTTTTTTTGTGTACAGTTCGCCCAATTCGGCCGATTGCCCAAAAACATGTGAGGAAAAGCATAGGTGGCATACAACGGTGAAAAGCAACAAGAGCTTCAATGAGTAATGCTTCATGAGTAGGTTTGGTTTTAACCATCCAAATTAATTAAAATTGAATGGAAGAAAAAGAAATAGCTGTGGGATATTTTGTTTGCACACCTTTACTTGTTTTACGAAGGGTACCATACCAATAGATATTTTGGCTAAAGTTGGCTGTGAGGACACGGTCAATGACCGCCTCGGCTTGTGTCTTCACCATCGAAAAATGCAGAGGTATCTAAAAACCAAAAAGCAAGTACAGCCAAAAGTATTACGTCCTGACTGCACTGCCAACCTATCCAACTAACCAATCCACTGATGTACCACCATCATCCATTCTTGAACAATTACTGCATAGTTTAAAAAAGTTAGCAGGGTTGTCAGCAACAACCCCCTAACTAGCTTCACTTGGGTAAGCTTCTGGTCAGAAGGCTTACCAGCCATCAGAGGCAACTCCAGCCTCTATAGCTTAGAAAAGCTGCTACATCGGGTCTCATATGTATTCAAAATGAGGCCCACTGGCATATATTACACTGTTGCAAATGTATAGGCTTACAAAAGGTGGCGCAAGGGGTTTGGGTAGGTGTTTACTCTTTGTATACTTGTGTGCCCCAGTACGAAGGTTGGGGTGAAGCGATGGTGTAGTTGTTTGATTTTCAATGGGTTATTTGGGGTGTGGTTTAGGAAAAGTAGAGGTAGATAAAGCCCCACAATTATTTTTCAATACCTTGCCCAAACTTCTGGACAAACTTTTTGATAGACTCAATTTGGGCTTTCTTGGCCAAGCTACGAAAACGACCACGCACAGTATCACGGGTAACTCCTATATCGCGGGCAATCTGGGTAAAGCTTTTACCCCTATAGCACAGCAATACCATTTCTCTAGTGTCGACCTCTAGTGAGGTACCTGTTTTTTCTTCCAATGCCTGAATCAACTGCCGCTCTTTTACCAAAGCCTCCATCTCAGGGCTAGGAGGATCAGGAGATGTTTGGTGAGTTTTTCGCCATATCCAAAAAGCTAGTAGACTTCCAATCATTGTGAGTAAGGTAAGCCAAAAATACCAAGGGATAAAAGGTTTTTGAGGCTTTGCGTTTAGTGCTTTAATAAGCTCATCTAAATGCAACTTATCCTTATTTGCTAATTTCTGATTATACCTCTTCAGATTGTTTTGTACTGAATCAATAAGATTCAAATATTTTTGGTGCATAGTAGATTTAAGAATCTTCATATGCAGTACATGTCTATACATTTCAATAACTTGTTCGTTGATGTATTTACGAGAGGCTAAATCTTTGGCTGATAGTAGTATTTGTTGAAGTAAGTCATTACAGTGTTTGATAGATGATTCTTGATTGTTGAGTTTTATATGATATAGGTGAAAAGTATGACACCAAAGCAGAGTTGTAAGAGGCTTTTTCTCCAGATGCTTGGTGTTTTGCAAATAGGTTAATGCCTCAGAATGATTGTTGGAAAATATTAAATACTTGGCCAGTAATATTTGTTGTTTTGCTTGCCTATCGCTTGATTTGAGAGGATAGTTATTTACTGCTTTACGTTGATATATTGCAGCGGAGTCATACATATTAAAAGCGGCAAAACACATAGCCAAATTATGGTGAGTATAACCTATATCTTTTTCAGCAAACTTTTTTCTTATCTGTAAGGCACGATGAAGTGTTTTAAAAGTAGTACTATCTTTTTGTTTTTGTAATATCATACCCTTTAATTCAAGTGCATAACTTAAACTTTCATATTGCTGTTGTTTTTCAAAAAAGATAAGACACATTTGATTAATTTTTTGTGCCTGATGATATTCACCCATTTGCCAATATGTTGAGGCTAAACTATTGAGTGACTTGTATTTCTTAGATGAATCAATGGCAAAATGAACGGCTTTTTTATAACCCTCTAGTGATAAGCCATTTAGATTTAAACGGTTAGCATTAAATGCAAGCATATAATAGGCTCTATATTTTTGCTCAGAAGTGTTTGCTAATAAAATGCTTTTTTTTGCCCAAATCAATGCAGAATCTTGATTGATAGGAGTGTATTTATGAGCTTTACGATATGCCTCTTTATACTGGATTTGAGCTTTGGAGGAATAACATAGGCAGGTTAAAATGAAGGCTAGATTGATTTTATACATTTTATCTCACATTCAAATTTTATTACACAAATTTAAGCATTATCACGAATGAATTTATAAACCGTTTGTGTCTCCATCGCTTGATTACTTCCTGAATTGTGTCAGAAAAAAATGAGTCATCATAATGTTTTTTATATAAGACACAGCGTACTAACTTTAGAATTCGTATCTCCATAACCGAAAAATGTCTAATAGTACAACAAGAAAAGAAATCTTAACTTTTGCAATTCCATTAGATATCTACTAGTAGTTAAAATTAAGCGGTATTTTACTTTTTGACAACACTACAAAGAGGATGTTTACTTTTTGTATACTTCGATTTTAACCATAAATTATCGTAGGTAGCTGGGGTCACTAAACGTATTAACCTATTGCCTTACAGCGAGTTATTTGGGGTTAAAATAGAAAACTTAGTAAAGGAATATTGCCCTTACGTTTTTTTAGGCGTTAACTTATAGTAAGGTTTCACCTCATATTTTGTTTAAGCTTTACAATACCAGGTTTATATTTTCAAGTATCCTTTTGGTTTTTTACTTGAGCTGGTGCACGGCATCCTTGCGTGTGCTTATACCCCACCTGCACCAAATACCCATTTCACCCAAATCGGTATTTTTACCCACGGATATAATGGCCAATCAACGCAATTTTGGCTTTATAAATCAACCGCTTTACTACTTTACCCAACAACTATTTTTCACCCAGGTTTGTGTCCCTACAAACTGCCCCAGTGCTTAGCTTCTGAAGACACAAGCTGAGGCGGTACAGGTTCTTTTCTAAAAAACAGGGTAGAGTATCATTTTACTTTGTCACATTTAAACAATCAAAACAATTATGTCTAATTGCGTTGTAGAATTTTGGGAAAATCAGAATCAGGAAGATGGAGGCTACCGAAAATTTGAAGGTAAATCCGACTACTTAGACCTCTCAAGTTATCACTGGACTATAGATGGCGAGCTAAAAGATGGCGGACGTTATGAAATGGATGATTCTATTAGTTCAATGAAAACCGGAAGCCAAGCTTGGGTGCTCATTTTTTCCCGTACCAATTTCGAGGGCTCCAGCTATTTGGTAGGTCCCAATACCACCTTAAATAGTTTGAAAGACCTCAATGGGATTGATCTGAACAACAATATTGAGAGTTTTCAATTATTTGATTACGCTCCGGTTGATACCAACGCGATTATTACCAATTTGCATGATTTGTACCCAGTAAATGATACGGGCAAGCAAAAAAGTGATCACAAATCCCAATTTTATGCGCAAGATGCAGAGTACTGCGTATACGACCCCAGCATTACCCAAAATGGCGAGGTAGTAAAGTTTGAAATGAAGGTAGAGCATTTCAACACCATGGGAGGCAGTGATAAGGCTACGATTGCCTTTAGTATGGATACTTATAGCAAATTTGTCGATCAAATATCGGTAGATTATGAGATGAGTTCAGGAGCTTATAATGTACCACCTTGGGCCATCAAAATTGCCGATTTGGCCGTAGATGTCATTGCTGATGAATTGAAGGTATTGCTCGATGGGGCCGAACTAGTCGTAAGTGACGGAGCCTTGTTTGAGTTACTCCCCGAAACCAACGATTTAATTGATATGGCAGCCAAAGCCATTACTTTTTGCATCGATCACCTCAACGACGTCATCAATTTCTTGTATGGCCTCAGCGACGATGGAGGAACCACCAACTTTTCGGCCATTGTATCGCATGGCATTGCCCGATTGATATTGGCTTACAATGAAGAACGTTTTGGAGCCAGTCCAGGCTTTGTTACTTTTAGTGGAAATACCTTTGAAAACGAAATTGGGGATAGCTGGAGAAACGATAAGAATAATCCTTACCTGATGTTTGACAATGGGGGAAGCTCTTATCGCTCTTACTATCCCGACAATACCGCCTTTTATGCCAAGGCAGGATTCCTTTCTTCGGTCAAGATAGACGCCATTAGAGACATACACACTGACGACCATTTGGTGCTACACGTGGTATTTGACCCAAATGGACATATTTTCTCTATTCAGGGGTGTATAGACATTCACGGTGCCCCTGACGGTGACGATTATGATTCGTCCACAGATACTTACGAGTCGCCTTCTTCAGGCGTGATTTGTTATAATACCGACGGAAACATCGTGCAAATCCAAGGAAGCAATGTGAACACATTGACTGGGTATGGCTCCCTGACTGAGGCTTATGCGGATAAAATGCAGTATGCTTTGGATCATGTGGCTTATGTAGATCACGACGATTATTCCGATGCACTAAAAAACGTTGTTCCTGCTTCGGTATTTGTATTACAAGCGATAGATGCTTCAGTAAAAGGTTAAAACCAGCCCTTTTTCGAATAAGCAAAGCCCTGATTTCTTTTCAGGGCTTTTTTAATGAATAGGTGATTTATGAAGTAGTGTTATGCACAGAGCCGTGACTTGGTGGAGCTTGTACCTCTATCACTTTCCCAAATACTGATTTTGTCCAACCATTGATCTTACCCTTATTATTGCCAATAAGGTAGCCTTTTGCTTCATTCATCTCTACTATTTTGTGAGCATCAATAAAGTTTCCCTCGACTTTACAAAAAACAATGTCATTGATTTGATAATGCTCAAATGCCTGAAAAGTGAGTATTGAACCACTAGAGATCAATGGTTCCATAGAGCCTCCAAAGGCTTGCATTTGTATGATTAGCCCTTCTGCTAACATTTTAACAGCGTCGTTTCTACGGGTGATCATCATTTTTAATGGTTAAAAAGAGCCCAGAATATAATTAACTAGTATCATGACTGAATTTATAAGTCTAGCTGTTAGGTTTAGAATTTTTCCTCCGATTTTTAGGGTTTAATCTTTTAAAAAACGACTTCATCGCCTCCGCTTGTGTCTCATAAGCGGATCGAGACCTCAAGTAGGTGAAGTTTGAAGATGTTATCGGTTTGTAGAGACATCGAGCCGAGGCGGAAAGAAGTAATTTTTGAGCTTAGCCTGGCGGTTGTGGTGAAGATACAGCCTCTTATATAATATCTGGTAAACAATACGAAATAAACAATTCAACTACTCACCAGGGATCAAGGTATCCTCAATCGCAAGAATCAAATAATGATTAGCATTGTATATCTCACGATTTACATTCAGCAAGGTGTGAATATCCAATTCATTCAGTCCTCCTTTGTTGATTTGGCGATAGATTTCTTGTAAAAAGTCATCATGAATTTGACGATTTTCCTTACTGCTGTTTTCCAATAAATCTGGCGAAGAGTTGGATAGTACGTGATGTAAGGTAAGATAAAACTCGTGCAATTGTCCTTTTAGGAGGTCAAACAGCGCTATTTTACTATCATTGGCCGACTTTTCGAAATTGTCAATGTTATGAATAATGTTTTTTAAACCTTTGGCTGCTATCATGGCATGGCGAATGGCCTGAATAAGTTTATTGAGTTGCTCAAACTCTTCTTTATCCAATTGCTGGTTTTGAACATTTAGATAAAATGGTACCAATTCCCCTTCAAGCTGTTGGATTGTAGCATAGATATGGTGGTAATCTTGAGCCAGCCTAGTTTGAGGTGTCGATTCCTCATTTTCAAAAGTGAGCGATTTGAAAGAAAACAAACTTAAATTGATTTTTAAAATTTTAAGATGGAGGACAAACACCAATGAAATCAAACCTTCGATCTCTTTTTGCATGGCAGATATTGCCGTGTCTGGTACATCTGCGGTTACTTTATTGATATATTGTGATGCAAGCCCGTCGCTACTCTTAAATCTGTTTTCTAAAAACTGAGCAAATACTTTTAACAGGGGTAAGGCAATGACAATCCCCAGGAGATTGAACATACTATGAAACACCACCAAGGTCATCAGCTGATCGGTAATCCCCATGATTTTAGTAACCAGGTGAAGCAGCGGATAGAGTAAGACCAAGGCGATAAGGTCAGTGACAAGATTAAAAATGAAATGACTAAGTGCCACTCTTTTTTTGGCGGGTGTACCACGAAGCCCTCCCAAAATGGTAGTGATCGTTGTTCCCAGATCGCTGCCTATGACCATTCCCGCGGCAGATTCGAGAGGTAATATGCCGGCATTGAGTGCGCTCAACGTGATTACCATTGCCGCCGAACTGGATTGGATAATGGCCGTAAGAATGAAACCCACTACAAACAAAGCATAAGGCCCGTGACTAATATAAGGACTCAGGTCAAAGTTTTTGGACAGTAATTCTATGCTGGCTTTCATAAAATTAAGCCCTAGAAATAACAAGCCGAACCCAAGTATCATTCGCCCAAACTCTAACAATCTTTTGTTGTGCTGGAAAAATATAAATAGCAAGCCTCCTACGGCAATAAAAGGCAATGAAAAACTCTCAATATCTAATTTAAACCCCAACGTAGCTACAATCCATCCAGTAAAAGTGGTTCCCAGGTTAGAGCCAATAATAACGCCTAAAGCATTTTGAAGGGTCATAACTCCTGCCCCTACAAAAGCCAGGATAATAAGGGTAACTACCGAACTACTTTGTAAAATTGCGGTGACTAAAGTGCCACTCAAAATGGCTTTGAATGGATTTTGGGTATGCTTTCGTAAAAACTTTTTGAAAGAACCCCCTGCGAGATTTTGTAACGCATTTTCCAAAAAAAACAAACCCACCAGGAAAATACTCAACCCTGCCAAAAATTTCCAAAAATCTATTGAATCGCTCATTACGCTGTTTTACAAAGGTTTACTAGCTGATAAATGCTAAAGCTATCCTTTCTATTTCTCAATTCAGAAAAAGATAGAGGTGAATCCTGCTTTTAAACATATATTTTTTTGTTAAAAAAAAGAAATGAACGAAAACCTTTACTTAAAGAACTTATCAAAAACTTCCCAGCCTTTGGTATTATTGAAAGGAGACCAAAAGTGATTGCGTATTTGATTTATGAGGTTTCTCCGCAGAACTTTCGGCAATAAAATATTGCATTACCAGTAAATTTTGCAATGAGGTAACCACGAAGTAATGGTGCGCCGTTGTGTTTCATCTTCACTCAGTGGATTCCCTGATAGATCTAATGTTATTAACTGGGTTAGTTGACCGATTTCTACAGGTAACGTCTCTAGTTGGTTACGCCCTAAATTCAATACTTGTAACTGAGTAAGTTGTACTATTTCTGAAGGTAATTCACGAAGTTGATTGTTTGATAAATGTAAGTATTTCAGCTGAGTAAGTTGTACTATTTCTGAAGGTAATTCACGGAATTGATTTTTTGATAAACTCAATCTTTGTAACTGAGTAAGTTGCCCAATTGTAGTAGGTAATTCCGTGAGTTGATTATTCCCTAAACTTAATTTTTGCAACCGAGTAAGTTGGCAAATGACTGAAGGTAATTTACCAAATTGATTCTCTGATAAATTCAAGCTGCGTAACTGGGTAAGTTGACCAATTTCGGGAGGTAATGTACAGAGTTCATTGTGCCATAAACTCAGTACTTGTAACTGGGTAAGCTGGTTGATTTCAGGAGGTGATTTACTAAATTGATTATAGGATAAATGTAATGTTTGTAACTGGGTGAGCTGACTAATTTCAGGAGGTAATTTTCGGAGTTGATTCTCTAATAAATTTAATATTTGTAACTGGGTGAGTTGACCTATGGCTGCTGGTAATTCCGTGAATTGATTATTCCCTAAACTTAATTTTTGCAACCGAGTAAGTTGAACGATTGCCGCTGGTAATTCGCAGAGTTCATTCCTATTTAAATCCAATGTTTGCAGCTGAGTAAGCTGACCGATTTCCGCCGATAATTCACGGAGTTGATTACCCTCTAAGTTTAATGTTTGCAACTGAGTAAGCTGACCAATGCTGTCGGGTAAAGTACTGAATTGGTTTTCTTTTAAATCTAATGTTTGCAACTGGGTAAGCTGACCGATTTCCGAGGGTAATGCCTTTATACCACGATTGCTCAAATCGAGTATTGGGTCGTTCAGAGTTACGAGGTGCTCAGCGGTGAGTATATCAACGGCTTGATCAAAGTTAAAAAGTGTGTCATAAAGTTGCTGGTAAGCTTTTAATAGCGCAATGCTTTCAGGGGTAGGGTTGCTTTGGTGGATTGCTAAACCCAAGGCCACGGATCGTACATCTACCGAACGGAGTAATCGGAGTAAATTTTGAGTAGTTGTTGATTCTGGTTGTTTCATTGATGGTTTGTCCTCATAGCTTCTTTTCTACTGGTAATCATTATTTATTTAGCGCAAAAAAGCCCCAAACAATTAAGTTTGAGGCTGTATATCTTTTAGTAAGGTAGGGTTTTTAGCGTTTTAGTAATCGCTTATTCACCACGTTATTCAAGAAGTTGTCCTTGAAAGCCTTCCCAATCGGAATTTCTTTGTCTTTGATCATCACAAAGTTATTATCTACTGCCTTGATGTGTTGCAGATTGATAATGTAAGACTTACTCACCCGTACAAAAATGTTAGAAGGCAATTGCCCTTCAATGGTCTTGATGTTCATCGCCGTCACAATCTTTTGCGTATCGGTATACACAATCACATAATCTTTGAGCCCTTCTACATAATTGATTTCTCTAAAGAACACCTTCATGTACTTTCTATCGGCTCTAATAAAGATATAATCTTCTACGTCGGCATTGTCAGACCCCACTGGAGAGTCGTTCACGGGTGCTTTAGGAGCTGGTTCTGGCGTTTCGTTTGCGGCTTGCTCTCGTAGCTTATAATAATAATCTACTTTGTTGACGGCCTTGATAAAACGCTCCATCGAGATAGGCTTGACCAAATAATCAATCACATCTAGGGCATACCCTTCCAGCGCGAACTGGGGGTAGGCAGTGGTCAAAATTACAAAGGGAGGTTTAGACAAATTAAGGGTTTTGAGAAAGTCCAGCCCGGTTACTTCTGGCATTTGAATGTCCAGAAACATAAGATCTACTTCATTTTTAGACAAAAAGTCATTGGCCTGCATGGCATTTTCAAAAGTCCCTACCAACTCTAGCGAAGGCAATTCTTGCACGTTGAGTTTCATACCCTCTCTGGCGAGTGGTTCGTCGTCTACTATAATACACTTCATAATTTTAGATTTAAAGCCACTTTAAATTCTGTACTGTCGTTTTGGATGTTCAACTGATGCTTGCCGGGATACAGTAACTCCAGGCGGCGACGCACGTTGACCAAACCTATGCCGCTGTTTGGGTCTTTGGGTTGATTGGCTGGTTGTGGCTTTTTGGAATTTACAATCACAAAATCGAGTTCCTGATTGTCTTTGTGAATGTTCATCTGAATATCGATGAAGGGATCCGTAGCCACATTGAGCCCATGTTTCACGGCATTTTCTACGAAAGGTACAAAAATAAACGGAGAAAGCATTTGTCCATTCACTTTTCCATTGACTTTAAAATCTATTTTGGCATTGCTTTTCCTGATTTTTTCGAGGTCTAGCAAATTATTAATGTAGGTAATTTCGTCTTTCAGGGCTACCTGTTCTTTAGAGCAATCGTATAGCTGGTAGCGCATCAAATCAGAAAGCATCAGCAGACTTTTAGACGCCCGTTCTGCATCTATTCGAGTGAGTACATAAATGTTATTCAACGTATTGAACAAAAAATGAGGGTTGATCTGGGTTTTCAGAAAATCTAGTTCCGTTACCAGATTAGAATGCTCCAATTGGCGGATTTCGCGTTGGTTTCGCAACCAAATCTTAAAAAACTTGAGCGATACCGCGGTACCTAAAAATAAAATATTGATGATATAATAAGCAGTATTTGAGTGAGTTACAAAGTTTACATCACTTTCTCGGGTCAGGTCCAGCCAGGATGCCAGGTAAATGGTCGTATCATTGATCCCGATAAACAGCGCCGAGAATAGTAAGTATTGCACTACCCGACCTTTTTGCAAAAAGGCTGGAATAAGTACATACAAATTGGTATACACCATGACCACATCTATAAACAAATGCAAAAGCAGCCAAATAAGCTCGGTACTGGGAGTGGTAGACTCCGAAAAGCTACGAATGAAATTATCCAGCGAAAACAAGAAAATAGGGTGAAAGATCACATACGCAATCCAAAAGATCACGTGATGAGTCACTCTAAAACGATCGCTAAAGAACAGATAGAAGTATTGATTGATTTTATCCGAAAATTTTTTCTCTTCCATAGGAGGCAGATTTAAAATATCGTCTATAACTTTTTTTTGGGCAGTTTTTGTCTGGTTTAGACGATCATAATTTAAACCTTTCCTCATTTTGTTGTGGGTTTTTTCTACCAAAGTGGGTTTTATTTATACCAAAATACTTTTCGCAACTATTTGCGGTGTGGGCACGAAAATGCTGATTTTTATCTAATAAAAAAAATGAAAAAATGCATAGGGGAGGGGCCATACTATGCGAATCTATAAGGCACAAGTTGCTTCAAAAGGGTGTTTGAATTTTCAAATGCCTTTTTCTCTCCTCCACAAGAGAGAATTTGAAGAAAAGGAAGTTTTCTTAATTTGAATAGGTGTAAATATGTTTGGAAAACCACAGAGTTCAACCCTGTGGTTTTTTACTTTTATGGTAATCGATGGCTACTAATCACCCGTTTGGGCTTGTACAAACTTGCCGCCTTTGGAATAATACAGTCCACCAGATTTACCGTATAAACCATACCCAATACCGTCAGTTTCAATGGTTATTTCGCCCTCCAGCGTTTTTACCTTGCCTGCGGGTATTTTAACGAGTCCCATACCCAATACTGCACCTTCGTTTTTTAGGTTACCGTTCATGTCAGGAATTGTAATGGGAGCGCCAAAACCACTTTCTTTGCCAGGAATGACCATTAGACGGGTTTCTTTGTCTTTATTGATCACAAAGCAAGCAATGTCTTCATAATCATCATTATTAAATTGACCACGAATGAAGATTTCATTGGCATATACCAGTTTGTTGTCTGGGTCAATGGCTTTTTGAAAATCACCACTCAGCCATTGCTCTTGAGAAACAAGTTCCCATCCAGGCATGGCTGATTTAAAGTCCTCAGGCAGTTGGAGTGTTTGCTCCGACTTTGTCTCTGTTTCATTATTTGTTTCCTTCGAAACATCTGGGGTTTTGTCGGTAGTGTTACTAGTAGCAGTAGTATCACCAGTGGTGCTGGCAGAAGAGGTATCTGTGTTATCAGTATTGGACGCATCGGTACCACCACCACAGCTTGCACAAAAGATGACCAAGCCGCAGAGTAATAAGGTTTTGAAGTAATTCATAAAGTAGTTTTTGATTGTTAAAAAATAAGCAATGACTGCTTTTTATGATAGAAGTCGAGATAACTTCATACTCAAAATACAGATTATTTTGATGAGCCAAATAGTTTTGAGAGAAAAAAGTGCTTCAGACATTTAACAAAGTAACCCAATGGGTGCATTTAATGAATCGTATCATTGTTAAGTGTGTTTAGAGAAATGAGGCAGAGGTTTTTCTTCTTATTTTGTAAGGTTGAATCCTAAAAAATAACTTCATCGTCTCCCCGATGCATCGGGACTTGGAAGCAGATTGTATCTCACAAGTTGATCAAGACCTCAAGTAAGTGAAGTTTGTGGAGACTATCGATTTATAAAGACACAAATCGAGGTAGAGCAACTTATAAAAATGTGTATGATTTATTTATGAAAAATATCTTAACCCTACTCTTCATTTGCATCAGTGCCCATTTTACCGCAGCACAAGATAGTCTTGTGGTTAGTCAAAAAAACGCTGCAATGTTTAGCAATACATACATTTTTTATAGCAATGGCACCTTCAAACACTTCTTTTTTACCGACGATTTTCAAGTGTGGTATGGGCGGGGAGAGTATCAAGATCGAGGAAAAACCAGGATTTTAAGGTTTGATAAAGCAGATAAAAATTATAAACCAGCCTTTATTTCGGTACACTATGAAGCCAATTTTGTGAGAAAGTTACGGATTAAGAAAGGTGGATTTAAATCAAGAGATTATTACGGTACAACAAGAAGAAAAAATGTGTTCTTTGAAATAATAAAAACGCGTGATGATGATCAATAACACCAGGGTAATGTTTGCCTATTGGCTAAACTTTAACGCTAACAACACCTGGTTTTTTTGACCCAATATTGATTTTATTGATCGTTTTCAATGGTTGACGAGTATCTTCACTTTGAGTAGTGCCTTACACTTTCTATTGACATTCTCCTGTCAAGCTTCTACCTTGAGCCAGATTTACAAAGCTATTATTTGTTATGATACAAAAACTCATTACCTGCCTAAGCTTTTTGCTTATCAGCCATTACACCATTGCTCAGAAAGAAAAAATTAATTACCTCCGAGACATACAATATCCCAAAGCCGAAAAATTGGGAATTACGGTTAACTCCAAAAGCGATGAATCTTACCCAGTAATCTCTCCTGATGGCAAAAGACTCTACTTTACCCGAGAAGGTCACAAAGGCAACCTGGAATACCGCCGCGATCGCCGTGATCAGGACATTTGGTATGCCGAGAAAACCCCTGGTGGAGGATGGGCAGAGGCCAAAAACCTGGGACATCCCGTCAATGAAGGCTACAGTAGTATGATCAATGCTCCCAATATCAATTCCTTGATTATTTGGGGATCGCCCAAAGGGTACATTGGGGTAAAAAGATCGCAAAGAACTCCCAGTGGCTGGTCTAAGCCTGCCGACTTTTATCAACTCAAGGTAAAAGAAAGCCTTCGCAGTGATAACGTATTTGTTGGAAGTGACTTGAAAACGGTATTGGTTTCTCAAAAACGCGATATTTTTGTTACTTTCAAACAACCCGATGGGTCCTGGTCGGAACCTAAAAACTTGGGAAAAACCATCAATACCGAATTTACCGAAATTGCGGCCTTTTTAGCCCCTGATAATCGAACCTTATATTTTACCTCTGACGGTCACCCCGGTTTTGGCGAAAGCGATTTGTTCATCAGTCGCCGGATGGATGATAGCTGGCAAAAATGGTCAGAACCCATCAATCTGGGGCCAGCAATCAATACTGATAAAAACGAAAGTGGATTTTATTTACCTGCATCAGGCGTAGAAGCTTATTTTCACCGAAACAGCCGCAAGCAAAAACGCGAAATCTATAAGGTAAAATTACCCGAAAAACTAAGACCTATCCCGGTAGCCCTGATCACAGGACGAGTACTGGATGCCAGAACCAAAAAGCCGTTGGGTGCTGAAATTTCTTATGATAACCTAGCCAATAACCAGGAGGTGGGGGTGTCTTCTTCGGACCCAAAAGATGGAACTTATGAGGTAACCTTGCCTGCAGGTTACAATTATGGCTATTTTGCCAAGAAAAAGGGCTACTACCCCATTGGCGAAAACATTGATCTGACAAAGTTAAAGAAGTACAAAGAAATCAAAGTAGACTTATTGATTACACCCATTCGGAAAGGGGTGAAAATTCGTCTCAACAACCTGTTTTTCAATGTGGCCAGCTCCAAACTGCGCACCACCTCTTATGATGAACTCGAGCGATTGGTACAAACAATGAAAGAATATCCTAAAATGGTGATCCAGCTCAATGGTCACACCGATGGCCAAGGAAGCGCAGCGCGAAATGCCATTTTATCGGAGCATAGGGCCCGCAGTGTACGTAACTATTTGGCCAACCACGACATTGCCCGCAACCGTATCAAAGTAAAAGGATTTGGACCCAAAGAACCCATTGCGTCTAATGAAACTGCGGCTGGTCGTAAGCTAAACCGTCGGGTAGAGTTTGAAGTACTGGAGTTTTAATAGTCATTTTTTAGTGGTTGGCCATTAGCTAATTACTAAAAGCTAATTATTCACTACTTTATGAAAAAAACGCTATGGCTGGCACTTATGATGAGTGTCAGCACTATGCTGGGTTATGCCCAAAATCCAGTAAAAAAAGAATCATTGGAGTTTGTAATTACTAAGGGACATAAAAAATCAGTGAATTCTTTAGATTATCATCCCAGTGGGCAATACATTGTTACCGCTGGTCAAGACCTGAGCCTCAAAATTTGGGATATGGCCTTACAGCAAGAGTTTCGGACGCTCTATGGACACAAGCAAACAATTAAAAAAGTTTGTTATAGTCCTGATGGACAATACATTGCCAGCGTAGATCGTCACCAAACCATTCTCTGGAAACATCCTGAAGGTACGATTGTCAAAAAAATTAAAACCCGGGATGGAACTGCCCTCTTTACTGCTGATAGTAAGCAATTGCTGGTGCAAGGGGTAACCACTACTTCGGGGTTTAGTGGCAACCTTGCCCTGTACAATACGGCTACTGGGCAGTTTGTAAAGGAATATAAAAAAATCAATTTGGCTGAAAGCGGCGCATCATTGCACCCCAACAATCGTTGGCTTTTTAACAACTACAAATGGCTTGATTTGGAGACAGGCGAAGACAGAGGTACGTTGAAAGCCAATGACAAACCGGCTTTTTGGACGCTTTCTGCGGTATCTAAAACCCACTTTGCTGCACATAACCATGGCTCGGGGCAAATCAATGTATGGCAACTGCCCAACCTACAGAAAAATCTGTACACCATTCAATTGCCAGATAAGCAAATGGTTAAAAAAATGCTGTATACCTCTGATGGTAAATATTTGGTAGTAGGCACTGACCCTTATCGCTTTTTAGTGTATGCAGTAGCCAATGGCAAATTATTGAAGAGTATCACGTTGCCCAATTATTACAATGTGGGCTTTCAAGTTGATCCCAAACAAACGAAGCTTGTACAACAAGGGGCACTGAATGATTTTGTGATAAGCCCTGATAATCGCTCGATTTTGGCCAATGCCCAAGTGATTGCAGTAGGGGGCAAAGCCACTTTGGTGGGTATACAATCAACTATTGGGGTACGGTTGATTGATATAAAAAATGGCCAGGAACAAAGCGTATTTGGGGGGACTTATTCTGAAGTAGCGCGTTTTTCGGTAAGTAAAAATGAAAAACAGCTGGTAACGATGCAATACGGACGCATCAACGGAGTACAAGTATGGAACCTTCGTAAAGGGGAAATAGAGGCTTTTATTCCGATCCAAGCAAGCAAAGAAGTGTATGCCAATGATGAGATCGTAGCGGTTTATGAGGCGGCTACCCGAGAAATTATAGGGTATGCTTTGCCCGAACTCAAGGAACAATTCAAGCTCAAGATGCCAGGAAGCGATTACCCCACCAAGGTCTACATCAGCGACAACAATCAGGTACTGGCCTACCAAACCTATCAGCAGGTAGGTGGTAAGTATGCGCAATATCTTAAGTGTTGGAACATATCTGGTGGTACAACTCCTAAGTTGATCAAACAAGTAAAATTGGCTGGGCAATTAGAGCAGGTAAAAATAACCCCTGGTGGAAAATACGCCTTGCTGAGGCTTTACCTAAGCTCACCAAAAGGTTGGTCGAGGGTGGTGCAAAGTATTGAACTTGCTACTAACAAGACCGTGATGAATTATCCTATTGTTAACCAATCAGATTATTTGCTGGGTTTTAGATCAACAGAAAACAGTGTACTAGTAGTCAAACAAGTTAACAAACCTGACAAAGGCGGCTTTTTTGTACATTTGCTGAAAGTAAACTACACCAATGGGCAAGTAACAGACTCACTGGTGACGGATTATGAACTGGTGAATGATGCACAGTTTAGTTCTGATGGTCGATATTTGGTAACGGGTAGTGGGGGGTATGGACAAGCCCAAAATATTCATTTTGATGTAGCAGTGTGGGATTGGAAAACCAAAAAACAAATTTGCTTACTCAGAGGACACAATGCAGACCTTAAACAGGTGTGGTTTGGGCCAAAAGGCAAAAAAATATACAGTCTGGACAACAACAGTGTGGTTAAAATCTGGGATTTTGAAAAATGTAGGCTTAACAATACCCTCATTAGTTTGCAGGAAAAAGACTACCTGATTCTCAATGCCGAGAATTATTATAAAACCTCTAAAAATAACATTTACAACATTGCTTTTAGGTATCAGGGCAAGTTACGCCCTTTCGGCCAGTTCGATCTGCGTTTCAATCGCCCTGATTTGGTGATTAAGGCTTTGGGAGGATCAAAAATCACCCAGCGTATGTATCATCGAGCTTGGAAAAAACGCCTCCAAAGGGCAGGAGTCATCGAAGCCCAGCTTACAGGAGTCTTACACTTGCCTGAGGTAACTATTTTGAACAAACGCTCATTGCCCGTGGCTACTACTCAACGTTCTATCAATATCAGCCTCAAAGCACAGGATACCCAAGTAGCCTTGCAGCGGTTGCAGGTTTTTGCCAATGGAGTACCCGTATATACCCAGGCACTGACTGGTAACCAGTTTTCTAAAACTTTAAAAATTCCATTGAGTCTGGGAGTAAACCAAGTATCAGTAGTGGTAAGTAATGCCAAAGGTCTCAAAAGTCTCAAGGAATCTTTGAGAGTTGAATGCAAGGCTTCTGCCAAAAAGCCTGATTTGTATGTATTGGCCATTGGAGTATCAGAGTATACCAATGTAGAACGTAACCTGAAGTTTGCTGTCAAAGATGCCAATAACCTGACCGATGCACTGAAAAATGCCAAGAACTATGGAAAGATAGTGATCAAGAAAATTCTAAATAAAGAAGCTTCTAAAACCAATATTCTCAGAACTGCGGAGTTTTTAGCGCAAACTGCGGTAGACGATCAAGTGATTATCTATATCTCTTGTCATGGTCTGCTAGATGCCGATTTGAATTATTATTTGGCCACTACTGATGTGGATTTTGAAAATCCTGCCAACAATGGATTGCCCTATGAGGCCATTGAGCAAATGCTGGAAAAAGTGCCCGCTCGGCGTCGTCTGATTATGATTGATGCTTGCCATTCGGGCGAGTTGGATAAGTCGGAAATAGAAGTGGCTAATCAAGCCGACAAGCAAGAAAACCTAACCATTACCTTCAAGGGAGGCACTAAGTTAATCAAGCCTAAAGCAGGTCTCAAAAACTCTTTTGACTATATGAAAGCCTTGTTCAACGATGTCTCTAATCAATCAGGAGCCACTATTATATCCGCCGCGGCTGGCTACGAATTTGCCCTGGAATCAAAAGAATGGAACAACGGGGTATTTACTTATGCGGTACTTAAAGGGCTGCAAGTGGATACTCAAGACAATGCCGACATTAATAATGATGGAAAAGTATCAGTTTCGGAACTCAAGGAATATGTGATTGCCAAAGTAGTTGACTTGACCAATGGCCAGCAAGTACCTACCACTCGTCGTGAAAACCAAAGTGTGGAGGTGGTGTTATTTGAGCCTAAGAAGTAGGGGGGAGTTGGTTTTTGGTTATTAGCCGTTAGTTTTTGGTTGTTGGTCTTTGGTAGTGGCTGTTAGTAGTTGGTTTTTGGCCATTGGCCTTTAGCTTTTGATTGTTGGTGTTTAAGTGCAACTTTACTTTTTTAAACTCTGTTTTATCTTATTAATCAAGCTATTGGTTTGTTTTTGCAAGATGTGAATGTCTTTCAATAAATCATCTACATGCTCTGATGGAAGGTAAAGAAGTGATTTACAAATTAGCAATTGAGTTTCCAGCTCGAAAGAAGACCCTAGAGAAATTTCAAGAAACCTTTTATATTCTAATTGGCTACTGCGACTACAACCTTCTGCAATATTGGAAGGGATAGAAACAGCAGCCCGCTGCATTTGAGATATAAGTCCAAATTTTTCCTGATCAGGCAATAAGCCACTCATTTTGTATAATTTGGTAACTATAAACATTCCACTCTGCCAGATATCAAGATTTCTAAAGTTTCTCATTTTATTGCTAATTTTAATTAAACTTAGGTTATTACTACCAAAATTAGCTATTGATCAATGAAGCCAAATGCTAACAGCTAACTACCAAAAGCCAATTACCAAAGGCTAACGGCTAATAACCAATCACCAAAAGCCAATCACTAACAATTACCAAAGACTAAAAGCCAACTACCAAAGGCTAATACTCCACAAATACCTTCTTGAAATCTTTCCCTTGAATTCGAGGTGTTTGCTCAATGCCGTGAATACGTCGGGCAAAGTAGGGAACCCCTTCAGAGTTATTGGCTAGAAACTTATAAATTTCCTCATAAGTTAGTTTGCCATCTTTATTTTTATCGGCATTGCGATTGTGGATGGCTTTGAGGAAAAAGTAAGTAAACATGCCGTGTACTTTGGCGTTGTACCAGCACGATACTTCGTCGTTGCTAGAGGACGATAACAACACCCCATTTTTCACGCCTTTGATACCCTTAGACTTGACCACAATAGGTGAAATATTGTCAAAAACGGTGGCTCCCGAGAAACAAGCATCCATCACTACCGTCACCGACTTAGCAGGAACTTTGGACAAGTTGCGGTAAAACGTATTGGTGTGGTATCCACCCAATTCTACATATTGAGGGTCGCATTCTACCGGTACAAAATAAGCCGCGTTATTTTTCAAGCTAGGTGCGCCGTGTCCCGAATAATAAATGAACACATCGCTTTCGCCTGGTTTTACTGAGTTATATAATTTACCCTTGTAGCTGCGTTCGCTGCCAAAAAAGGTCTTAAAATCAGATAAGGTAGCATTGTTAATCAAAAATACATTGCCTGGTTTGTAGCCCAAGGTTTGGATCAAGTAGTTGCGGATGCTACGGGCATCGTTTACCGCATATTTTACATTTTTGGTTTTTTGGTAATTGGCGTTACCAATTACTACCGCAATGGCATTAGGGTTACTCATCTTGGTTTTGGGAATGCGAATGTCCACATCCGAAAAACCACCTACAAAATCAGCATTGCCTATTTCACTATCCTTTTTGGCAGCGCCAATGTTGATAGGATCAAAATTCAAATTGAGTTTAGAAGAATTATAAGCTACATAATTTTGACTATTGTAGTTATAAGTTTTGCCATTGGCTGGGTTGGTAATTTCTACATGCATCACGGCCAGTTCGTGTTCGTTGGCCAGCGTAAATTGCGCGTTTTTAAAAGCTAAATTTTTGAAGTTTTTATCAAAACTTTTGGCTTCGGCCAGGGGCACAGGCACATACAATGGACGAAAGTTTTTGTAAGTTACCTTAAAACTCTCATTATCAGCATCGTATTCATTCTTGCCCTGAGTCCAATCCATACGCTCATTGCCAATTTTATTGACCGCTTCTTGCGTAAGGTTGTATATTTTTTCCTGACGAGTGCTAGAGTTTACGCGTTGGGTATAGGCATCTGTTTTCTCAAATTTGCCCTTTTTTTGCCAATCGTTGATGCGAGGCTCGATGTATAACTTTACCAAATGGGTATAAGCAATAGAGCGCCATATACGAATGGTTTGATCGTCGCTGGCACTGGCGATGTATTGCCCATTAGGGCTAAAAGCCACCGCGTTTATATTTCTAAAATGTCCTTGGTAATTACTGATTTTTCTTCCCCCTTCGGCATCCCATAATCGTAGATTTTTGCCTCCTCTTACCAAGTAGTGCTGGTCAGGGCTCATCGCTACGGAAGTGACTAAGGCATAAGGCTCTAAATAAGTGCGAATCAATTTTCCGTTGTTGGTCTGCCACATTTTAAGGCTTCCGTCTCTGCTTCCAGTAATGATTTTGGAGCCATCGGGCGAAAAAGTAACTGCCATGATGTGGTCTTTGTGGCCTTTCAGGGTTTTTTCCAGTTGATAAGTAGTGGCATTCCAAACTTTTAGATTGATACCACTGGCACTCACAATTTTTTTGCCTTTGGGATCAAAGCTTACGCCGTAAATTAAGGTCGGATTATCTTCAAAAGTATGAATAACGTGTCCAGTGGTTAAATTCCACAGCTTTACTGTTTTGTCACGGCTACCACTTACCAGACTTTGTCCGTTTTTGCTATAATCTATGGTGCCTACCATGTCGGAGTGGCCTTCCAGCGTTTTTACTACAACCCCGCTGGTTGTTCCCCAGATTTTGATGGTACCATCGGCACTTCCACTGGCCAGATTTTTTCCATCAGGGCTAAACCTTACCACCAATACACTGCCTTGGTGACCTTGGTACGTATGCAATAGTTTTCCGGTATTGGCATCCCACAATCGCACGGTTTGATCAGAGCCGCCACTGGCCAAATATTTCCCGTTGGGGCTGTAGGTGACCGAATATACTTTAGCGCGGTGTCCCTTGAGGGTGCGTAATGATTGCTGGGCTTCTGCGTTTTCATAAATAATGAGGCAGCAAGCAATAAAAAGCGATAGTTTGAGTTTGATAAGGTGTGTCATGGCTTTGGTCTTAATCTTGGTCTGCAAACAATATGGTTTTTCTTATTTAAATTAAAAGCTTAATAGTCTCACCTTTCACAACGCACAAACCAAGGAATGGTTTGCATGATAAGGAGTGAGTAGGGGTGAAATAGCGGGAAGATAGAGGTAAGAAAAAAGGCTTGGTAGAACGTGATAAATCGTTGATAGATTGGAGCAAAATTTTGGTATAAAAACTGAAAAAATTAAACAGAAATAAAAATAATGAAAAAAAATATCAGTTTTTTTTAGCGCTTTCGTAACCTTTTGAGTACGCCGGCGTATAAGAAGCAAAAGGCTGGTTAGCACTTTTATAAACTTCATTTTTCTCCCAAAAAGTGAAGGAAAGTTTTAAATGTTTTAAATAATAGCAGACAATCCCACTCTTATAGATGTGGGATTTGTTTTTTTATAGACCTTCGTGTTACTCAAGTAAATAAACACTTGGTCTATGTGGTTGCCAGTATTTGTTCGTAGAGTTTGATATAACTATGAGCCTGAATGCTGGCATCGTATTCATTTAAAGCAATTTCGCGAGCCTTTACCCCCATTGTATTTACAAGCGTTTCATCATTTAGCATTCGATGAATCTTTTCGGCAAGGTCATCACAGTTTTTAGGTTCTGCCAACAAACCATTTTCTCCAGGACGAATCATATCAGGAATCCCCCCGTCGTTGAAACCAACCACTGGGGTCCCACAAGCTATAGATTCCAGGGCAGTATTGGGTAAATTGTCTTCCAAGGCAGGAATCACGAATATATCGGCGGCCGAATATACTTTGGCTACTTTTTGAGGATCATCAATAAACCCCAGTGCTTTGTAAGGAAATCCTAAGGAAGTGAGTGCGCCAGTGCCTAAGGTTGCCAACATAAAATCCTGATTTTTGAGTTTTTGTAAAGCTTCCAGTAAAAAAGATAAGCCTTTCATTTCATTCTCGATGGATTCGGCAGCAAACAAAATGATTTTTTTGTCTTGAGGGAGGCCCAGCAGTTCTCGCGACTCCTTTTTGGGGTAAGGCTTAAACAAATCAGTATCTAACCCATTGGGAATAAGGGCATGCTTGTATTTGGCAAATAAACTGGATTTAGACGACGCCTCGTACAACCAACGAGACAGGGTGACAATATGTAGGTTTTCGAAGCCTGCCAATCCTTTTCTTTTCTGGCTTTTGACCAAATCGGTCAAAGGCAAAAATTCTTCTTTTTCTTCAAAACTTTGGTAGTGGAACCCCCCAATGAAAGGATTCGAATCATGCAAAGTCCAAACCACTGGTTTTTTGATTTTTTTGAAAAAAGAAGGGTAATCCAAAAAACCCGCTACCCAATGTAGATGGATGATGTCGGCTTGGTGAAAAAGGGGATGCTGTTGGATGTCGTATAGGGATTCGGGAAAAGAAAATATCTCAAGATTGTGGTTTTTACCGCTCAGGGCTCGCTTTTGTTTGTATTGGAGCAAACGGTACTTTAAAGAAAACTTGAGTCGTTTGAAAGTGGAGCTGGTATTGGGGACAAATCGGTGAATATGAGGATGATTTTGATATTTATACAATACTAACAGATCATTTTCTAGCTGATTTTTCAACAAACCATTCATTAAACGTACGACTGCTTTACCTGCCCCTCCATTATCTGAGGTATTGATATGTAATATTCTCATTATCCCTTTTTTGCGAAATAGTTTTAATACCTTGATTATTAGCAGCTTATGTGATTGTGTTTCTGTTAATACTTTCAAAAATTGCCAAACTTGCCCTTATTAATCTTCAAAGATATAAATTATATGAACATGAACGACAAAGAGTCTCGGTTGGTGCGGAGTGATCGTGAATGATATCGTTTGGGATGCGAATAAAAAGGTCTTTTCTGCAAGGTTGTTCCAGGCTTAATACTTGCCCAAGCGTAACCTTGGGTGTATATTGGTGCGGTTGTTTCATTTTTAATGGGGATTGCAATATGTTATTCGCGAATCGGGCTTTACTCTGTACTTTTTGAGAGATATCCATCTTTAATGAGGCTTGCGATGATAGAATAGTTTCTCTATCTCCAATTCGAGGGATATCCAAGCACGGCATCTAATTTTAATGAGGTTTATGACTGACGCTTTTCGACTTCTACAAAGCTTTCTAGGTGGTCTGATTGGTCTTCAACTTTAATGAGGTTTGTGATATGTGAATTGGCTGTTTAATTGAACAGTATTCATTGTCTAGTTGATATCCATTTTTAATGAGGTTTGCGACTTGTCATCTGCTCCTGGAGTTATATTGACTGTATCATAGTGCCACAATGTTTGGGAGGTGTTTAACTTTAATGAGGTTTATGATGATTCCTTGATCTTTTTCGACACACTCTCTGGCGAGGTCTAAGAACTATCCATTTGTAATAAGGTTTTTATATATGGGGTGAAATGTAGGTTTTCTCATAATTGAGAGTATTCGGGCAGATGCCTCAATAAATTCGGCATGACAAATAGAGGAGGCATTCAATTTTAATGAGGTTTGCGACGGAGCACCATAAATCAGATCGAGTGTGCACCTGATAGTCTGAGCAGTATCCAATTTTAATGAGGCTTACGACAGCAAACTATCACGTGACAGTGTATCTTTAAAGGTTATCCATTTTTAATGAGGTTCAGATAGATGGGGTGCAATGTAGGTTTTCTCATAATTGAGAGTATTCGGGCAGATGCCTCAATAAATTCGGCATGACAAGCCTGGGAAGTATTCAATTTTAATGAGGTTTGCGACATGATATCTATAATAATAGCAGGGTAGTAAATTATTCACCCGAGAGATATCCATTTTTAATGAGGTTTGTGACTCAAAATTTGTGAAATTAATCTCGAGATTAGTGTTTCTGAGCGTTATCCATTTTTAATGAGGTTCTGTGGTGTGAAGTAATATTGAAAATTCGGGTTTTGTCACACCGAACTTGTTGAGGTGTCTACCTGCATAACAAGATGCTGTTGCAAATATTAAATGTCTGGTTATCAAGTGCTTAAAAATAATCAGTTTCTTTCCTTTGCCCTGCCGAATGAAGTAGGAAAACATCAAGCTTCGTGAAAATCTACTGCCTCCTCACTAAGTTCGAGAGAATAAAGAAAGTTTGGAATAATACATTCGTCATCTTCATTGGTGTGACCCAATACATCGAATGGCATACTGTCAGAGAGAGACAATCATGACTCACCGAAAGTAAATTAGAACGTGGAAAGATAAGTAGGTGGCTAATGCAATTTTAATGAGATTTACCCGATTGGCCTCGAATAAACACCAGTGCTTTTGTTTTGAGTCTTTGAAGCCATGAAGGTGGAACGGCAAGTTGCTCGTAATGTTTGGTCATTACTTTTCTCACTTGAGGCAATTCTTCTACAGTGATTGGTTCAAAATTGATTTTTTCGGCGATTTTCTGGGTTAAATACAATGTGGAGTGGCCACAATGTTCTCCGCTGTTATCGAAACCAATATTTCTGACCAATGAGGTACCTGGGTACAGGCATAAACCTTGCTTCAAAAACACACTGGCTTGCCACTTGATGGCCCAGGTGTTGAGTGTACCTTGGATGTTAGCTTCCAGGTGGGCGATAAAGTCATACGCACCATCGGCGTTGAATGCGATAGTTTGGCCAGTTGTCTTTATTTGTTCTAATAAATATGAGGTATCGGTGTTGAGTTGTTGCCAGGCGCTGGCCCAGGTGCCCCATCCCCAGGTAGCAATTTTGTTGTAAAAAAAAGTGTCAGGAGAATAGTTATTGAACTTTATGGGTGGGACATGCCCCGAAACTTGCATCACTTGTGCTTGATGCTGGTAAGCCTGCAAAGCCTGATTCATATAATGTAAGAAACTAGACGAAACCACTAAATCATCCTCAAGCACGATTACTTTACCAAATTGCTGAACGATTTGGGTGACTCCTTCTATAATATTTTTGGCTAGGCCAAAGTTATGAGCCCGCTCAATGATGTGAACTTCTTTACACCATTGCTTTTGCCTGATGATTTCCCTGACTTGGTTTACTGATGCTTGATCCTGATCTGATTTAGCTGCATCCGCAAAAATATACAAACTAGATTGTCCACTTAGCGGGTTTTGATGCAAGCTTTCCAGAGTTTGTAAGGTATGCTCAGGACGTTTGTACACAAATAATACAATAGGCGCTAAATGTTCCAAAGGCTCAATAGGCTTTTAAGTTTTTCTGACAAACAACACGTTCCCGCCTTCTTGGTAGCTCAGGTCTTCATGCTTCACTTCAAACCCCGCTTTTTCTAAAAACTGCCTCAATTCTACGTATTGGGTTACTCCAGTGTAGGTTTCCTGGGTATGTACTTCGGTGTAGATGGCAGTCACTGTTTTTAAGATATTGGGGGCAGAATTGAGCACTGGAAACTCAAATCCCTGCAGGTCAAGCCACATAAAATCTATCTTGGATACGCCCGCTTGTTTGGCCCAATCGTCTAAATTGACAGTTTCGATTTCTATTTTTTCATCGAATTTTATATCCGGATAAATTTCCAGATGATCTTGAGGAGCCAACAAAGAACTAGAGGCGTTTTGGGCACCTTGGCTTACATAGATATCGCTTTTGCCATTTTTTTCCCCAAGCGCCAGTTTGTAGGTTTTAATATTTTTGTAATAGCGGGTATTTTCTAACAGCTGATCATAAATATGAGGAATGGGTTCAAAGCAGAACAACTGGCCTTTTTTCCAATACCGGGCCATTTGAGCGCTGTCAAACCCAACGTGGGCTCCTGCTTCTACAATCACAGGGTTTGGAGGAAGGTATTGGGCGATGAGTTGCTTTTCTTCTGAGGGGGTAAACTTCAGAAAATTGACTTTGATAAAATGCTTGAGTTTTTTAGGAAGTAACTGGGCAATGGTTGTTTTCATACCGTTTTTTAAACTATCTTTTAAAGGTGTCTTGCCTATGAAATATTCTTTGAGGGTGATGGCATCGGCTTGGCGATTGATTTCTTTGCTGGTAGGATGCACCAGGTTTGCCAAAGATTTTGAGGCAATCCCCAGCCTCTCAATGCCTGGTTGAGTAGTATGGGTAGCGTCTTCGCCAAAGCCTATGTTTTGTACCAAATTTACCTTAGGAGTAATGCCTATGCCTTGGTTTTGCCAAAAAGCATAGAGCCAACGATATCCCCATGAATCAATTTGTCCGTTTTTAGTACCACTCAATTGATTGACTAAATGTTGCTTAAGGTCTTCGGTAGGAAAAACTGAGCTAAACTCAGGAGTGGTGATGAGTTGGTCTAATTGAGCCATCTCAAAGTCATATTTATCCCAGGACTTTTTCCAGGTAGCCCATCCCCATATAGAGGGGTGTTGAGAAAAATAATAAGACTCGTTGGTTTGGTGAGTTTTGGGGTGTAAGTTCAATCCACTGATGTGCATTACCTGATCGTCATCGGCATATTTATCCAATAACGTTTCACAAAAGCTAAAAAAACTAGTATCGGGCACACAATCATCCTCAAGAATGATTCCTTGCGCTACGTGTTCGAAAAACCAGGTAATGGCTCCTCCCACCGCTCGGGCACAGCCTAAGTTTTGTTCGCGAAAGAGCGTTTTTACCTCACAATCCCAATCAATTCCCTGTAAAATAAGTTCTCTTACTTTTTCAGTTTTTTCTTGCTCTCCTGGCTTGTGAGGTCTGGGACCATCAGCAGCAATAAACAATTGCTTAGGACGTACTTGTTTTATTTTCTCAAACACTACTTGAGTAACGTCAGGGCGATTAAAAACCAAGAACAGGAGAGGTGTCTTTAAAAAACTTGATTCAGGCATTGATAATTCGTTTATGATTTTTTGGTGATAATGGCCATGTTTTTAATGGCTTCATCCATATAAAGTGTCTCAAAAGTATAGTTTTGCCCGCAAACTTGCTGCACAAATATTTCCCAGGATTCAGGGCTCCAAAAATTGATGTGTCCATTGTAGTTGTCAATTCTACCATTGGGGACGGTAAGTATACAAGTGCCTTGGGGAGAAAGAGAAGCCAGCAAGTTTTCCAATGCTTGTTGGGGGTATAGTAAGTGCTCGAGTACCTCAGTACAGAATACAATATCATACGTAGGCTCGCTAGGGAGAGGTTTGTAAATGTCATGGGTAAAAAAAGTACCTCCCTCTATGATTTTTTGAGTAAACGCCACGCTACCTTCCGAGAAATCAAACCCATACAATGCAGTCTTATCCAGAGCAAATTCCTGAAGTAAAAAATAGAGCAAATGACCAGTACCACAACCTGCATCTAATACCTTTTTATCTTGTAAGTCTATATTTTTGCTGGCAACTGTGGTTACTATTTTTTTGTAAAAGCTTTCTCTTTCTGGGGTCAGGTATTCCCGCTTTACTCTTTCATTATCAGCATAAAACGCATTGATAAGATCCTTGTCGTTGATAGAAAGCGCTTGCCCCTCAATATGACTTCTGAGCGCTTGCTCTCTTTCGCGTTGAGCTTGCTGAGCGCTAATCCGATGGATGCCAATGTCAAATTTACCTAATATGTTTTTGACTAACTTTTTCATTGTAATAAGTTTGGTGACAAGGGTTTCAGTTATGGTAGAATTTCAGAAAATTTATCTTCCAATACCTCTTTGCTATGGATTTTTCTATATTCCTCAAATCTAGGTTTTAGCGTATGTGTACGCTTTTGCAACTTGTATAAGGTTTTGATGCTTTCTTCTACATTTCCTTGCTCAATTGTTAGCCCAAGTTCGTATTTCTCTACGTCATCGCCCACACAAAACCCTTTGCTTGCCATGACCAGTTTGTCAAAAATAGCCGCTTTGGTAAGGTTATTACTTGAACTAGGAAAACTATCGTATACCAAATAAGGAATATCAAAACTTGAAAACAATGCATTAAAGTCTGCCCCTTCGTTGATAAACCCTAAATGAACAAAACAATGCTCAGGTGGATTGTCAAAAAACTCATTGGCTTCCTGTATTCTTTCGGGGGTATAGCTTACCCCACCAGTTCTTGACCATTTGCCTACAAACACAAACAAGAAGTCGTCAGGATTCGCCTGACGGGCTACTTTTATAAGCGTGTTTAGTCCTTTGTAGTGCATAAAACCAATCATTCCCACAATGGTTCTTCCCTGGGCTTTTTCCTTTATTTTGGCTACCAGATCAAATTGAGGGTTGGGTGCTGTTCCATCGGCAATTTCAGGAAAGAAAACTACCTTTTTATTGTTCAATCTGGCTTTATAAATATCTAAAATACCTTCGTCGTGAATCGTAATACCTTGACATTTTTTTGAAACCAGTGCTGCATCAATTTCAGAGAGGCTAGGATGAGGATTAAGCTTTTGAGGGTATAATCTCATATGCCAGGGATGGAAATATAAACCCGCCCAGGGATAAGGAAAGTACCAATCTAAAATGTGTGGAGACAGGTAGTTGGCCAAAAAGCTATCTAACCAGTTAAAAAATACCAAATCAACGGTGTGCTGCTCCTGTTGCTCAATCTTTCGGAGGTGTTTCTTTACATTGATCCAAGCACTGAGGGTTTTCAAAGCAGTATTGAACCGTCCAAATCGTTTGTAATCTTTGGATTGATGAACAAACTCGTAGGAACTATAACGCCCTTCGTGATGAGGATAATGCTCTTGTACCCATTCGTCTATTGCCTCCTTATCGGGGATAAGTACCAATACATTATGCCCCAGGTTCAACAACGATTGAACAAAAAATGACATAAATGCCTTGTAGTGTCCTGGTCGTTTGGCGGAGTGTATTTCAACCAGTGCGATTGTTTTTTTCATAAACCAGCGTAGTATTAAATCAGATTTCAGTTTTTAGACGTTGGCTTAAACTCTCGAACATTTGATTGAGGATATCCTCTAGATTGTATTTATAGGCCCACTGAGGGTAATGTGCTTTGAATTTAGATACATCCGAGATCCACCAAATATGATCTCCTACCCGGTTGTTGTCGGTATAAGAGTAATTCATTTTGTTGCCTGTAATCTGTTCACATATTTGGATACCTTCTTTCATAGAGCAGTTAGAAAAACGACTTCCTCCTGCATTGTACACCTCTCCTTGGCGAGGGTTTTGATAAAAATGCCAAAACATATTGACCAAATCCCAGCTATGGATGTTGTCGCGCACTTGCTTGCCTTCATAACCAAAAATGGTATAGTGGTCTCCCGTAATGGCGCACTTCATCAAATAAGCCAAAAAACCATGTAATTGAGTACCAGAGTGCTTAGGCCCGGTAAGGCACCCACCTCTAAACACGCCCGTATTCATACCAAAGTATCGCCCATATTCTTGTACTAATACATCTGCTGCTACTTTAGAAGCACCAAATAGCGAATGCAGGGTATTGTCGATACTCATAGATTCATCGATGCCTTCGGCGTAAAACGCATGAGATTCATCCAGTTCCCAGCGATGCTCGAGTTCTACCAAAGGTAATCGATTGGGGGTATCGCCGTATACTTTGTTGGTAGAGGTAAATATAAATACGGCCTTTTCACAATATTGACGGGTGAGTTCCAATAGGTTGAGTGTACCATTGGCATTGATGGTAAAGTCGGTGAGGGGTTCTTTAGCCGCCCAATCGTGGCTAGGCTGGGCCGCAGTGTGTACAATCAGCTGGATATCGCTATTGTATTTGGCAAAAACCGTCTCAACATCTTTCAGATCCCGGATGTCGAGCGAATAATGGGTATAGTTTGGTACGCGCTCCTGGAGACGGGTAATATTCCAGGCAACTGAGGCATCTTCACCAAATAGTTTTTCTCGCTGGTTGTTGTCAATTCCTATAACCTGATCAAATTTATCGGCAAAAAACTCTACAGCTTCACTTCCGATAAGTCCGGCTGATCCGGTAACAATCGCCACTTTCATATAATGTGTTCGTTTTAGTTATGTCTATGTCTTAAAACTCTATAATCGTAACGGGCAAAAATAAGTTGTAGAAGGCCTCATAATCTCAAACCTTGCCAAAGGAAATCCTAAGAAGAGGAGTATTGAGTTTGGCTATACCAAGGCTGTACAACTTCCCGAAGTAGATCTTTAACCCAAAATTGGTTTTAGCTGATCTTCATTGGCTTGGAGCCATTCAAATACATCGCTAATAATCTCCAAAGGTGTAATTTTGGGGTGCCACGAAGCAAAGTTAGTAATTTTTGAATGATCAGTGAGATAAATGCGCAAATCAGCGGGGCGAGTGATTGGTTCTTGATCAATTTCTATCTGATTACCAGTCACTTCTTCACAAAGCTGGGTCAATTCTTTTAGCGAGAAGCTAATGGGACGACCTCCGCCTACATTAAACATTTTACCGTTCCAGGTATCAGGCTGGTGTACTTGCAAGTCGATCAATTCAAACAAATCCTGAATGTGCAACATATCGCGTACTTGTTTGCCTAAACCACCATATCCAATGTATTTCAGGCTTTTTTTCCAAAAATGACGAGCGACCCAAAGCACTACCACACCTTGATCTACTTTGCCCATTTGCCAGGGTCCGGTAATCACTCCACAGCGGTTGATGATCGTTTTCAAATTAGCCAACGCGTGATATTCCTGGATGAGCAATTCGGAGGCAAGTTTGGTAGCTCCATAAAATGAACGACTGCTTTCCAAAGGAAAGTCCTCGGTAACTCCCTTAGAAGAAACCCCGACGATGCTCTGGTCATCTGACCACTCAAAACGAGTTTCAGTTTCGGTAAAATTGAGCTGCTCCAGGGTTTGAATAGGGTAGACCCGGCTAGTAGATAGAAAAATAAAAGCGGCTTGGTGCTTTTTGGCAAGCTCCAGGCAATTGACGGTACCCATGAGGTTATTGTTTACTACTTGAGCCACAGGAGAAGTGATGCCTGCCAATACTGAAGGCTCAGCTGAGGCATCAATCAAACAGTCAAAATGCTCAATGGTGGCCAAGTCTTCTGGATTGCGAATATCGGCATGGATAAACTGGATGCCCATCTCTCGAAAACGGGGCAGATTGAGTTCCGAACCCCTTCTTTTGAGGTTATCCAGACAGGTAATGGTGTATTGAGGATATTTTGTTTTGAATTGAACGGCAAGGTTAGACCCTACAAAGCCTGCGCCTCCGGTAATGAGTATGTGCATAATGTTTTAGGTTATATTCTCAAAGATGGCATCTACCTGTACCAGTTTATTGTCAGGTTTGTAATCTACTCTCCACTCAAAGCCAAAATCTATGAGGCGGTATTGGTGTTCTTCCATAAACTTCATGAGTTTCCATAAAGGATCTTGCCCTTGATAAAACTCTTCAAAAGAGAGCTCTAATACTACATACTTGGCCTTTTGGAGAAGACCCTCACCGCCTTGCAATACTTGAAGTTCGAGGCCCTGCACGTCTACTTTGATAAGGTCAGGAGAAGATAATTGCTCCGTTTGATAAACCCCATCTAAAGTTTTGATAGCAACCATTTCTTCCTCTTGAGTCACTTCCCCAGTAAAAGTCTCTGCTTTGTTATTGTCAAACGCTAAAAAAGATGCCGATGCATTGCCCCCTTTAATGGCCAGGTTCCCGTCCTGATTGCTAATGCCTAATTGAAATACCTTTCTTTGTGCATTTGCGATGTCTACTTTTTGTAGTTCTGCCTGATATTTTGATTGCGGTTCAAAGAAGACTACCTCTTTCAGTGATGGGTGAAGCTTTGCCAAAGTTTTAGCCCATTGACCATTGTTAGACCCCACATCACAAAGTACTGTCGGTCTATAGTGATTCAATAGTTTTTGGATCGTAATGTAGCAATCGATGTTCTCAGGCGGTTTTTCGTGTTTTTGTAAATAATAGCCTGTGAGTTTTATGAGGGTATTTTGGACAAAGTCTTTGAGTTTCATTTTTGTGCGTGAATTTTTTCGAATAATTCAATGTAGGCATCAATTTGCCGGGCTGGGTAATACCTTGCCTGTGCGTCTTGATATATTTTCTGGGAATCAAACGCGTATTCATTTTTTAAGAATCCCTCAATGCCTTTTTGTAGATTATTGCTGGTAGCCTCACCACACAAAATCCCGTTTTCCCCGTGCTTGATCATATCGGGCATGCCACCAATATTAAAAGCTATGACTGGAGTACCACAAGCAATGGATTCGAGCACCGTATTGGGCAAATTATCTTCGCGGGAAGGTGCCACAAATACATCGGCAATATTGTATACCTTGGCCAATTGTTTTTTATCTTCAATGCGTCCAAAATGGTGAGTAGGGACATTGGTTTTGAGGTTCAAATCTTTGCTACCCACTGTACAGATCAACAAGTCATCCGCATTTTGGATATTCTCCAACGCGCCTAACAGCAAATCTAGTCCTTTGCGGTAGTTTTTGGTGCTTCCAGCTACAAACAATAAAATCTTTTTGTCAGCAGGCAAGCCCAGTTCCTGCCTTAGTTCCCCTGACATGGGCTTAAAAATATCTATTTCTACCCCATAAGGGATGAGATGGTGATCGTATTGATTGAATAAACGGCTTTCTTTAGAAGAGTTTAATAGCCAGTTAGAAGGGGCTACTACATTTAAATTGGGCGATTTTTTACTGAAAGTATCGAGTTTGTACGCCAACTGAGTCTGAGCAATGTTTGGTTCAGGAGTACCTACAAGCTGAGGGCAATCCTGGCAACTCTGCTGGTAACCTCGGCAATCTTCGGCAAAAGCACAGCCTCCAGTAAATGCACTCATTTCGTGGAGGGTCCAAACCATCTTCTTGTCATTATTTTTAAAGAAGCTCACAAAATCCAGCATGTAGCCCATCATGTGGAAGTTAACAATATCGGCTTCTTTGTAAAGTGGGTGTTTATGGATGTGATGGTAGGTATGATACAGGAAAAAAATTTCGTGCTTTTTACTTTTGTTAGCAAACAATACATCCTTGTTGGGCACCGTGTCATGAGACAAACCAATCTTACGAGAAACTCTTTCCATAAGGGGAGGAGGAGAGGGCAAAGGCATCAGTTCATGGCGAGGAACTGCTATGTTACCGTCATTCCAAAGAGTGAGAAGGTGGGAGTCATACCCCTTATCGAGTAAGCCAGTGTGTACCCGAGTACAAGAAATGGCACCTCCAATAGTCATTGTATTGACTAATAAAATTTTCATTGTTTGTAAACTTAAACTACCAGTCGTTAAAAAATTAATTTGATTGTTTCATACGCAAGGCTTGCCACAGTGTTTTCCAATACTGTTTTTGCTTAATATCTCCCGGTAGGTAATACAAAGTTCGTAAGATAAGCCAAATAGACTGTAATGGACTTTTGCTACGGATAAACTCAGATTTTTCGTGATGATACGCCCTCAAAATATTAAGGTATAAATCACGAGAGATATTATTACGGGCATTAGAAGATTTTCGGCGATAGTAGGTATTGAGCATGACCCGTTTTTGATTCATCATCGATTTCTTGACACTTACCCGCGAAATGCCATTCATGTTTTGTCGATAATAATACAAAGGTTTTGCTAAACACATGACTTTACCTGTTTCTTCGATCTTAAGGAATATATCTTGGTCAACCGCCACTTTCAAATTGGTGTCAAAGCCACTGGTTTGTAGATATGCACTCTTTTTGAAAGTTTGAAAGTTGTAATTTTTCAGTGGATTGTCTAGCAAGGCAGTGGCGTTTTCAGACGGTCCCCGTGATCCGGTATATACCTCAATGACTGATAAATCATCAAATTTACAGTCATACGCCAGCGTATAAAGTGATACAACTTCTGGATTTTCTTGATATGCTCTGGTTACTTCTTCCAAGGCATTGGGAGGCAATCCGTCATCGGCCCCCAACATTCCAATAATTTCTCCTTCTGCTTTAAGAGTGGCGGTTTTAAATGCACCGCTTGCTCCTTGATTGACCTCGTGGTGATAAATTTTAATTTGAGGGTGCTTGGCAAACGATTTCAAAACCTCTTGAGAATCATCAGTGGAACAATCATCTACAATTACCAATTCCCAATCCTGATAGGTTTGTGCCAACACAGTATCAATGAGTTTTGGAAGATATTTGCCATTGTTGTAGTTGGCCACTACTATTGAAAATTTCATTAAAAACTTTTTTGGACCGCAAAATTATGAATGCCTTGAGCTACTTGCTCCATTTGTTCTTTAGTTAATTCGGCAAATATGGGCAAAGATAGTATTTCTTGCTGATATTGAGAGGCTACCGGAAAGTCTTCAGCTGTATGCTGAAACTTTTGATAACAAGGCAATAGAGGCAATGCTATTGGGTAATGAATCCCCGTAGCAATCCCTTGTGTTTTTAGATAATCTCTTAATTCGTCTCGCATTTTTGAGCGTACAACATACAAATGATACACTGGCTCCGCGTTTTCTCGAACTTGTGGGGTCTCGACAGGTGCTTCACTCAAAAGCTGAGTATAATGAAGTGCGTGGGCTTGGCGGGCTTGAGTCCAAGTGGCTAAATGTTGGAGTTTTACCGAAAGAATAGCCGCTTGTAAAGTATCTAAACGACTGTTGCGGCCTTCTATGGTGTGGTCATGCTTGGTAAGTTGCCCGTGATTGCCAATTCGCCGTGCTTTTTCGGCCAATTCAGGATCATTGGTAATCATAGCTCCGGCATCTCCATAAGCCCCCAGATTTTTACCTGGATAAAAACTAAAGGTTCCGCAATCTCCCCAAGTACCTACCGTTTTGCCGGCAATGGTAGCCCCATGCGCTTGGGCACAATCCTCTAGTACCTTAAGTTGATATTTTTGAGCAATTTCCATAATCGCGGGCATGTTGGCAGGTTGCCCATAAAGGTGTACTGGAATGATGGCCTTGGTTTTTGAAGTGATTTTTTCCTCAATTTTGGCAGGATCAAGCGTATAAAATTCAGGCTCAATGTCTACAAATACTGGAGTAGCCCCTACAGTACTTACTGCCTCAGAGGTAGCAATCCAGGAAATCGCAGGAACAATCACCTCGTCGCCTTCTCCTATACCCATCGCTTGTAGCAAGATTTCTATGGCATCGGTACCATTGCCACAACTTATGCAATGGTTAATGCCAATATATTCAGCAAAAGCTTTTTCAAATTGTCTGACAGTTTCGCCTCCAATGAAGGATGTATTTTGTAAAACTTGGGCAATGGCACTATCTATTTCTTCTTTGATGCTCAAGTATTGAGCTTTTAGGTCTACAAAAGGTACATGCATTGATCTTTTGACTATTTTCAATGGGTAAATCTTTTATTTTCTTTCATACCACTAGATATTTTGGCTCAAGTTGGCCATGAAGACACGGCCAACGGCGTGATCGCCTTCGTTTGTGTCTCCACAAACGAAAAATATCTAGTAGTCTGATTTTTTTTCTTTGATCTTTTTGGCTGGATTGCCAACATAAAATCCAGGTTCAGTAATATCTTTGGTCACTACTGCACCAGCCCCTACTACTACATGGTCACAAATGCTGACTGGTAGAATGGTAGCATTGGTACCAATAGATACATGGTGGCCAATGCGGGTTGATTTCCAAAGATTTTTGTCACCTCCTGCTGGCCCACCTTTGGCAAATAAATCATTGATAAACATTGCCCCATGCGAGATAAAGCAATGATCGCCAATAGTGACCAGTTCACAGATGAAAGCATGTGATTGAATACGGCAGTTTTTACCAATGGTTACGTCTTTTTGTATTTCTACAAATGGCCCTATGAAAGTATCGTCACCAATGGTACAGCCATATAAATTTACGGGCTTTACCACTTTTACATTTTGCCCAAACTGGACATTTTTGATACCTATTTCATAAAAAGTAGGTTGATTGTCCATGTTAGTTGGTTTGAGTGTTGTTGTAAATCATCTCAATGGCTCGAATACTCTTGATGCCTTCGGTGCCTTCTACCACCTCTCCACTGTTTTGCTGAAAACTTTGAATAATGTGTTCAATGACAAAAGGGTGATTGGAGCTGGTACCCTGGTATTTGCCATACAAGTTGGGTTTGTCGGTATATTCGATAGAAGTATCTAAGGGCCAGGCTTCTACATCCCAATATTCAATTTTATTGAGGTATTTACCGCCAATCTTGATCGTGCCTTTTTCGCCCACAATGGTGATGCTGCCTTCATAGTTTTTGCTATAAACCGAAGTGGTCCAGGTAATGGCCCCCATAACGCCGCTTTCAAAAACAATCGAGGCATTGCCGCAGTCTTCTATTTCAATTTGGTGGCTTTTGGTGCTTAAATGAGCTTTGGCATCTACTACATCGCCAAACCACCACACCAACAAGTCTATAAAATGGCTGACTTGAGTGAAAAGTGCTCCCCCTTCCAAGGCTTTTTTCCCCCGCCAAGGTGACTCATCATAGTAACCTTGGTAACGATTCCACAGCACGTCACATTTAACCATATATATTTCTCCCAACCTGCTAGAGTCAATTACTTGCTTAAGTAAGCGAACTGGGGTATTGAAACGATTTTGTTTGACTACATAAAGTTTTACGCCTGCTTTTTGGGCGGCATTGTTCATCTCCTCACAATCTGCCACCGACAGTGCCATGGGTTTTTCTACCAATACATTTTTTCCGTACTCAATGGCTTTGAGGGTCATCTCTTTATGAAGGTGGTGAGGTGTGCATATATTCACAAAATCACAATCTACCTGAGCCAATAGCTGAAGATAATCCTGATAAACAGGTACATTATTGTACAGTTGTGATTGTTCTTCACCAAGGGCTTGATTGGTGTCGCAAATAGCGGTTAATGTTGCTTTGGGATCAGCATCTAGCACTGCAATATGCCTCCGACCTATATTACCACAACCTATGACGGCAAATTTGACTTTATTCATATGTTTTAATCAATCATTAATAAACTTTAAATAACTACAGTTCACTTGTTTTATTCAATAAGGGAAGCAACTGCAGAAAGTACCCTGTTTTACCCTAAAATATTTAGAAAGCCCAGACGACTTCTAAGTCTAAATGTATTACTTATTTTTTTAACATCATCCAAACGATGCTATTTATAAAACTTATCTAAAACTCCTTCCTCAAATACACTCAAATAATCGGGATGCTTGCTGGGTTTGTGCTCTTTTTCTTCGAGAAGAAGGCGTATGAGTTCCGAAGTTGTTTTGACAAATTTTAAATCCTCCTCAACTGTTTGTGTTTTAAATTTCTCAAATGAAATTGCGGTTTTTTGCAAGGCCAATGCCTCATACAAGCACATAGAGGTGTTAGACAATACGGCATTTACCTGGTTTAGCGAAGCGTAAATATGGGTTTTCCGAGAATTGTCAAATTGAAAGATTTTTGGGTGCTGGCTACAAAGCTCCCGATAAAAGTCAAAGTCATGCAAAGGGTGAGGGCGAATCGTAAACATCATATTATTTTGGAGAAGCTCTTCTTTATGCCTGGTGCAGAGTTCGACAAGTGTATCTTTAATGTCAAAAATGCCTGGCTGGGTAGCTACTAAAATATGATATAGGCCATTCTGAGGGATTGCTTGTGGAGATTCGCTAACATTCGAGAGGGCAATGTTTCCTAAAACCAAGGTATTTTGATTGGTATGGGCGTAATGGTTGCCCACGATGATTTCTTGCCATTTTTTACCCAAGGTGAGTATATAATCAGGCATAAGCAGGGTTAGAGGGCTGAGTTCTGATGGAGGAAATGAGGCCTGATAATACGCTTGTTCTTGAGTAATGACTCCATGCTGTATTTCTACGCAATTTACTTTTTGACGATGACAAGCCAGTATAATCCAGGCATTTGTATAAGCTGAAGAGCAAAACACATGCTGGCAACTGGTTTGAGCAATGATTTGTTCCAGCCTGCTTGCGTTTGACAATTGAGTATTGATATTGCTTTCCCAAGATGCTTGGCAATGGGTAAAATCTACCTGGGTGAGTTGCTTAAGGTGTTCAAGAAAAGTAACTGGGAGCTGAACTTTTGAAACATTTTTGGCAGGAGGAAAAGAAAAAAGGAAAAGAAGCTGTTTGAGGTAAGAAGGCTTTTTTGTTTTTTGTGTAAAGTCATTGATTACCAGCGTAGTAGTAAGCTTTTTTTTGTGTAAATATTTTAAGGCAGCAAGCAGGTTTTCGGTACGAGGCCTTTTAGGGGTAATATCCAGGTGCGCAACAAAAATGCAGGGTGTTTTAACCAGTTTGCCGGGTAAAGAAATATAGCGCCTGAATTTTAGATGGATGATCCGTTGATTGACCCAAGCGCGTATTTTAGATACCTGTTTTGGAATCTGTTTTTTTTTGTGAGCGTTATTTTGTGCACCAGTAACCCTGAGGTTGTCAGGTACTTCATTATATGCTTTTCTGATTTCCATTTCTATGGAAAACCGGAGTAAAAAAAATAAAGAGACACCTTGAGCCTCATATTTGAATGTATCAGGGTGTCTTTCTATTTTGAATATTAAATCTTTTACCTTTTTGTCAGATAACATGCATTACAGATTACAGCGTGGTTACTAATATCCACCAATTTGTTTGTAGTATTCCAAGGCTTTGTTCTGTTCGTCCAAAGTGCATAGTTTGCTAAAATCATTGGCCAAAAAAGCTTTGGTTTGCAAATACACCCCTGGTTTGTACTTTTCATCCAGTGTATAATCTACCCCTTCTACAAAATCGACCGCTACTGAGCCTATCTTTTGGATTTGAAGCTTTTCGATAGGTTTGAAAATTAAGCGATGTTTAGGCGTGAGAAATTCCATCGCCCACCTGCCTGGGGCTACCCAGTTGGCTTGATAAGAAAATAACGCTCCATTTTCGGTTTCGCCAGCACCAGCAAATATGGCCGATTTGGTATGCCAGTCGAGTTGGTTTTGACCTTTTACAAAAGATTGTAGTTGGGTAGGTGCGCCTGCTAGATAAAAAGCAGCGTCTATAATGTGGGTTGAGTTACCCAAAAACCAGTTTTGATGCTCAGCCGGGTGCTTTTTGAGGGTGCCTATTACATGCGACCATTCCGTAAATTCAAAGTTGAAAGAAGTAAGCCCTCCATCTTCTTGAATAATTTCCATGGCCTTTTGAATAGAGGCATAAAAACGACGGTTATAAGCCAGTAAAACGTCAGCTTCTTTTTGTTTAGCGATATTCAGCAACTCCACTATTTCTTCAGGATAAGCAATGGCTGGCTTTTCTACTAAGATCTTTTTTACGCCAAAGTTGAGCAAGGCGGTGGTCGTGGTTGCCAGGTTCTCGATACCTACCGCAACAATTGCCTCAGAAGGCAGATCAGGCTGGGTGGCTAAAAAGGCTTCTAGTCCACCAGTGACTACCTCCTTACCCGTTTGTTCTTTGAATGCTTGAGCGCTTTCGGCTCCCCGACCAATGGTTAAAAAATTAACATCTAAATCGTTGAGAACCTTGGCATACTCGATGCCCATATATCCACTACCAATGAGCCAAATTTGTTTGTCCATTTTATTGAAAAGTTATTACAAAAGTTTGTGAAGATTTATAACTGCAGGATGTGATTGAAATCCTGAGAAAGTGCGAACATGATTTTCAGGACTAACTTCAGTAGCCTCTAATACGGCAAATTCTGCTTTACTTTGATTGTTGAAGTTAATATAAGCAAGATCGATATGAGCGATTGACGGTTTTTGAACATATTGGGCATTAGGTAACATAACAGTTCCAGTTTCTACCTGAAAAATGGTTTTAGATTGATTGACATTGATATGTTTTATGGGAAAAGTGAGCAATAAATAGGTGTGATCCTGGGTAGTAATTTGTACTTTGGCATTGAGCTTTGCATTGGCAAAACTCGCGTCAATCACCTCATTTACTTGCGCTAACTGATCCGCAGTAGTGTAATGTAAATCAAAATTAACCTGTTCAAAAGTATCGTTGATTGTCTGAAAAGAATCTTCGTTTTTTGACTGTAAGGCATAAACTCTGAATACCTTGTAATCTGTTTTGGACATCACTGCCTGAAAGTAATAGGGGGGAGCCTTTACAAGTTGATGGCTTTTGTAAAGGTTCCCAGCCATTACCCCCGACAACAGGTAATATTCCTTGGTGGCTACACCAGGTGTTTTTATTTGGAGGGTAGCCTCTAACTGAAAACGCCCGTAGCTTTGCTCGTTTTTGGTGACCCAGCTAACAAAAGAATTACAAAAATCCAGAGTTTGTGGCATTATGCAGTCTAAGTAATAGGAAATGTTTGGGTATGGGTTGGCGACAAGTTCAACCATTGAAACATGAGTTCATGTGCTCCCAGTGAATCCTTCATAGATGGCAATAACTCCTGGTTTTGGGCAAGTCCTTCCAACCATTTGGCGGTTAAATCACCCAAAAAAGGAGAAACAAAATCCTTGGTTTTCGGCGAAAGATAATCAGCCGCATAGCGGTAAATAGGCATTTCACTCCCTTCTTTTCTTACCTGATGCACAATGGTTTGTTCTACTTCATTGTAATAAATTCTGGCATGAGGGGCGGTAATTTGCCAGCCACCAAAGGCCGAACTTTGCGATGTAAGTGATAAATGAGCGCGCCCTTTGTATTGCTCATCCTGGTAAAACTTGATCGTGCACCAACCCCCAAAATCACCAAATTGACTACCCCGTCCACTTGGGATTAGGGAAGACTCTATTTCTCCCGCTACTAATTCGGCTTTGTTGGCGTCTAGTAAGAAGTAACATAAGTCGAGGTAGTGAATACCATTAGCGCCAATACCAAGGGTTCCAGTATTTAGAGAAATAACCTTGTCCCCAATGTATTGTGGATGCGTATTTAAGGTGTTTTTCAGTTCAATGAAGTTGTCATACAGCCGCATGTTTAGGTTAACCGCCACATGAGCACTAAAAGAAGCGGTGTAATCGATCAAATCTTCGACTTCTTCCTGACTTTGACCCAAAGGCTTTTCTACCAAAATATGCTTACAATTGGTTTTTTGAACCAAATCCAGGGTTGTTTTTCTATTAGAGGCAGTAGAAGCAATAATAGCTACATCGAATTCGCCAGGTTGAGCTTCAAATTGATCTATTAAAAGAAACTCGAGGGTAACCTGGTCTGAATTAAGTGCTTGTGTTGCATTGTCCAGCGCAGATTGATTAATATCTACCAAGGTGATCGCTGAGATAGCCGATACATTAAGGGCTCCCTGGGCATGTCTCACGCCCATACGCCCTGCACCAATGATTAATAACTTCATAGATTAATTTCAATAAATAGTGTGATGATTTAGTCGTTTAGGCCGCCACCCCAAATGGTGTGTCGGAGTTTCCATTCGCCTCGATCGTCTTTGCCCCATAAGTGAGGTGATCTAAACTGATCGGCCAAGTCGTGAAAACGTTCAGGTTCAATTTCGAGGTATTCCATAATTTCGTTGAAATATTTATCTGGAAACTCTCCATCAAATCTTTTCACGAGGGCTACTCCTTCTTCACGAGTCAGGTGGTTGTTACGAATTTCTTGTGAGGCATCATACGTAGCTCTCCCTATACCAAACTTGATGTAAGTGGTATAGTAATGTAAATCATCTATTTTATCATCAATGCTATTGTACTTGCTATAAGTACCTTGAGTGCGATAAGGCCGAGCTTTGAAGCCGGTGTTTTCTACGGCATAATAATAGACCTCTTGCGGAGTCCACTTGAGGTAATAGCCCAAATAATGCACCTGAATGTCAGATTTGGCGAGTTCTTCACCTGGTGCTGGCAAAAAGGAATTGATATCACTCAACGTGAGTTGGTGTTTTTCTTTGAGTTCTCGGATAGAAACACCACCCAGATGTATTTCATCCAGATTTTTAAGGCTATAGTACGACTTGTCTCTCAAAGAGGTGTTATTATCGGCAATCGGGTTGCCGTATTCTGCTTCGTTTTCACCGTAAAAAATAAGCGGAATGTTGTACTTCAGGGCAATTTTGGGAGCCAGGTTTTTTTGTCCCAGCATAAAAGTCTGAAAGGGGTGAAAAAGATTCTCAATGGAGAGTTTCGTTAATAACTTCATGGCCTTTCCGTTAGGACGTACGCTGATGTTATCAAAACCTCCCACGTCTACCCAGTTTTTGAAGTTACGGTGGCCATAATCGGTGTACAAAATAGGAGGCCAGGTAATGGTGAGCGGGTTCATACCATACTTGTACTTGAGTACATGGGCCTGGTATGCACTGTCCTTACCTCCACTACCAGGTACAATGCAATCATATTGTCCATCGTTACGACGGTATTTATCCAATAATTGTAGAAGTTCTTCCTCCCTTTTTTTCCAATCTATATGTTGCTTGGTTTCTGCAGTACGGCAGGCATCACAAATGCCTTCTTCGTCCATGCTAATGGTTTTTTTCTTGGATTTGATCGTATGCTTAAACTCAACTGCCGAGTTTGGCCTCTGATTGGAAATCACACACCTGTTACAAAAAGTAACTTCGCTGGGAAGCCCATATTTTGCTTCAAGATTGGTTGGCTTTGATGCTTGTTCTTTCATTATAAATTTTGTTATGATACCTGAACCTGTATCGATTTACCCCAGTTTTGATAAATTTCCAGTCCTTTTTGCGCACTTTTTTCTGGGTGAAACTGTACTGCAAATATATTATTCTTTACTATCCCAGAGCAATATTCGAAATCTTTATATTTTGTAACACAAAGAATATCTTCAGGTGCCGTAGGTTTTACAAAATTGGAATGGACAAAATACATATATTCACCGTCTTGGGTGTTCATCATGGGCGTGTTGTTCCAATTTTTTCCAGACGTGGTGTGTACTTCGTTCCAGCCAATGAAAGGCACCTTGAGTGATTGTTGGGTATCGGTTTGGCCAGGAAATCGCTGAACCTGTCCTGGGATTACGCCTAATCCCTTGTAATGACCAAACTCGTCACTTTCCTCAAATAATAATTGCAACCCCAGGCAAATACCCAAAAAAGGTTTTTGGGCCTGAATAGAATCAATGATGGGAGCTATAAGGTCTAGTTTTTCCAGGTTTTGCATCGCATTGCCAAAAGCGCCCACTCCTGGTAAAATAAGGGCATCGGCCTTTGCAATGTCATTTTTGTCAGCACTAATGCGCGCATTAATTCCTACATGCTGGCAAGCATGTTTTACACTAAACAAGTTGTTGAGGTTATAGTCAATAATCACAACATCTGGACTACTATGGGTGTTATCGGTGGGTAATTTCATGAGAAATGGGTCTGCAGTTTATATGATGATCCAAGAGGTGTTTTTTTATATCAGGCAAGCTAGAACTTTGAATTTTAGTAAAAGCCTTCCCACTTTTCAAAAACTCGGTGTTTCCTTCTTGTTCGTTTTTGGGGTGCTCTATCAAATATTTGATATAGTCATAATGTAAGATGGAAGCCAGTGCTACCGCGTTTACATTGCCCTCAGTTGCAATTTTAGCCACATCTTCGCGCTTACCAGCACCTCCGTGGGCAATCACAGGAATAGATACTAAATTAGCGATTTTTTGGGTGAGTTCCAGATCAAAGCCTTCACCGGTGCCTTCCTGGTCTACCGATGTAATCATGATTTCGCCTGCACCTAATTCTTCTACTCTTTGCGCCCATTCAAACACATCTAAACCAGTATGTTCCCGGGCATTATCGGTATATGCCAGGTAACCGCCATCATTTTGTTTAATGGCCTCAATCGCTATTACAATAGTAGATGATCCAAATTTTTGAGAAGCCTGGGTGATAATTTCTGGGTTACGAATGGCGGCCGTATTGAGCGATACTTTGTCTGCACCTGCTCGCAATACCTGAGTGATATCATCCAGGGTACGCAACCCCCCACCTACAGTTAGAGGAATAAAGATTTCCCGGGCAGTTTTTGTAATAATGTCGTGTAGGCTATTGCGCTCGTACAAGCTTGCTACTACATCCATATATACGAGTTCATCTGCCCCATTTTCGTAATAATAACGGGCAAACTCTTCTGGTTTCCCTAGTACACGTAACCCTTCCAGATGAATCCCTTTTACTAAATTTGGGCCTTTAATATCCAGTCTTGGGATTATCCTAATATTATTTGTCATTGTAATCTAATTAAAAAAATCTCTTATTGTTTTTACTACAAAAGCTGTATCCTCTTCGGAGATGTTGGTAGAGCAAGGCAAGCTAATGCTTTTTTGGTAAACTTCCATAGACAAGTCATTACGAGAATAATAACGTTCGTGTTTAAACATTTCCAGGCGGTTCATTGGATACCACAAAGGCCGCACCTGTATCTTATGTGCAGTTAGGTGTTGAATGAGTGGCTTTTGTTGCGACGTTAAAATGGTGAATAACCAATGATTTGAACTGGTTTTGTTTGGTATTTCCTGCAACTGAATGTCCCCTACATTGGTAAGTTGCTCCCGATAAAAAGCGTTAACTTCTTGCTTTCTGTTCAAGAATTTAGGCAAGTTTTCCATTTGAGCCACCCCCATAGCGGCTAATACATTTACCAAACGATAGTTATACCCAACGTGATCGTGAACATATTCAAACTTGTCGGCTTTGGCTTGGGTAGTAATGTGTTTGGCTTTAGCTGCCAGCTGTTCATCATCAGTAATGATTATTCCGCCACCACCAGTAGTGATAATTTTATTGCCATTGAAACTAAAGCACCCGAATTTACCAAAGTTACCAGAGTGAGTCCCTTCATAATAACTCCCCAGGGCTTCGCTGGCGTCTTCTATAATTTCCAGGTGAAATTTTTTGGCTAAGGCTTTCAAGTGGTCCATATCTGCCATATTACCCAATACATGGACAGGCATAATGGCCTTAATTTTTCTCTGAGAATTTTTCTCGGTACAAATCCCTTCCTGAAGAGTCGTTTCGTTTTCTAAAAACTCCTCCAGTAAGCCCAAATCCATTTGCCAGGTATCAGGATCAATATCTATAAAGATAGGGGAGGCGTTGACATACTTAATGGCATTTACACTGGCTATAAAAGTAATGTTGGGTACCAAAACACAATCATCTTGGGTAACATTGCTCAAAAGCAGGGCAATATGTAGGGCCGCAGTGCCATTCACCGTAGAAACCGCATATTGGGCACCCGTAAACTCGGCCACTTTTTGTTCAAAAAGATCTACATAAGAACCTACCGAAGAAACCCAATTGGTATCCAGGCATTCTTTGATGTATTGCCATTCATTGCCTTCGATATTAGGGACTGATAAAGGAATCATACGTTATAGATATCGTGTTTGTATTGTTGCAAGTTTTGTTTTTGAGAAAACCAATCAATGGTCTGTTGCAAGCCTTCTTTGAGGGTATGGGTAAGTGTCCAGTCGGTCAAGCGCTGGATTTTTTCGTTGGCACCCAACAAACGATGCACTTCGCTTTTAGAAGGGCGCATCCGCTGTGGATCTTGTACAATAGACGCTTCAGGGTTGATGAGATCAATGATGGTTTGAGCCAGTTGGCCAATAGACACCTCTTGTTGGGTGGCAATGTTGATTTCTTCTCCAATAGCCTCTTGACTTCTGGCTATAGCTTCAAATCCTCTGACCGTATCTTTTACATACACAAGGTCGCGGGTAGGTTTCAAATCACCCAATTTGATTTCTTGCTCGCCGTTGAGTAACTGAGTAATAATGGTTGGCAACACTGCCCTGGCGGATTGCCTCGGACCGTAAGTATTAAAGGGGCGCACAATTGAGATAGGGGTTTCAAAGGAACGATAAAAAGACTCTGCAAGGCGATCGCCCCCGATTTTGGTAGCACTGTAGGGCGATTGTCCCTGAAAAGGGTGTTTTTCATCGATGGGCACGTACTGAGCTGTTCCGTACACTTCTGAGGTAGAGGTTACCAACACTCGGGAAGTATCTAGTTGCCTGGCAGCTTGCAATACATTGAGGGTTCCTCTAATATTGGTATCTACATAGCTGTCAGGTGAGTGGTAACTGTAAGGAATGGCAATTAATGCGGCCAAATGAAAAACCATATCAATGCCTTCCATTGCTACTTTCACGCCATTAGGATCGCATACATTGCCCGAAAAGACTTCAATCGCATCCAGTTTTTCTTTGGGCAAGGTATCTAACCATCCATAAGAATTGAACGAATTATATAACACAAATGCTTTTACGTCATACCCTTGCTCTAAGAGGTGCTCGGTAAGGTGGCTACCAATAAAACCATCTGCTCCCGTGACTAATACTTTTTTATTTGCCATTACCCGTTAAATAAATTTGTAAGATAATTTTTTTCTATTAAAAACTCAGCATAATCCCAGTCCATCAAGGTATCAATATCAACCGAATATAGTTCAGACATCACATATTTTTTGATTTTTGAAAACTCACCAAACCCTTGGTGGCTTTTCAACGAGGAAGGATTGATAAGGTAAAGGTTCCCATTAAATTCATATACTTTGGGTACATCTTGCCTTCGAGTAGCCCTGTGGCCTGGTTTAGAGATGTTTAAATAGCCCTCGTTGGTTTCTTCAAACAAAAGGTAGTAAGGGTTTGATTTGGTTTCTTGCACCGAGGCTACCATGTCCAGGCTTGAGGTATATAGCTGCATAGCCTCCTCAAGCTGTGATTTTAAACGAAAAGGGGAAGTAGGTTGCAATAACACTACACAGTCAAAAGTGGCTCCTTGTGCCTCGTAAAATGCTAAGGCATGCAATATGACTTCGTAACTACCTGCGGTATCGGTGGCTAACTGGGCAGGACGCTTGAATGGTACCGCAAGTCCATATTCTTCCGTAGTTCGAATAATTTCATCATCATCACTGGTCACACAAATAAATTCGTCGGAGGCAAATTGCCGGGCATAATCAATAGAATAACCAATGAGCGGTTTACCTGCGAGTTTTTTGATATTTTTTCCTGGGACGCCTTTTGAACCTCCTCTTGCTGGTATTACAAACAAGACCTTCATTTAAGTAAAATTTATGTGCTTTACATCTTCTTGAGCTTTGCTGAAATCTTCTGGTTTGCCTATGTCGAGCCAATATCCTAAGATGGGGTACTGGACTACTTTATAATTATTTTGTATAAGCGTCATCATTAAGTCAGTGGCATCGTGTTTTTGCCCCTTGGGTATCAGTTCAATGAGCCTTCTTTTGAGCATATATATGCCTGCATTGGAATAATAAGTGTAGGTGGGTTTTTCTTTCAAAGAAGTAATTTGACTGCCATCGGTCTCGAGTACACCGTAAGGTATTTTGACTTCATAAGGTACCGTAGCTACAATCATATCTGCCTCGGTTTGTACAAAAGTATTGTACATATCTTCAAAATCAATATTGGTTAATAAATCTGAATTCATAACCAAGACATTGTCGTGGATCAGGTTTTCAGCCAAGGTCAGGGAGCCAATGGTGCCAAGTGCCTGGGCTTTTTCCCATATGTAATTGATGCGAAGTCCACGAGATTGACCATCACCAAAGTGATCTATGATTTGTTGCCCCAAATACTTGATAGTGATATTGAGATGATGAATCCCAAAAAAGTTGATGCGGTCGATATTGTATTCTATAATGGGTTTATCTCCTACCTTGAGCAAGGGTTTGGGCGTATTTTCAGTCATAGGTCGTAACCTGCGACCTTCGCCTCCTGCTATAATTACCGCGTCTAGTGGCAAAATCGTTTTTGTATGCCGTAAATTGATAATCCTTTTAATCTGGCCTTCATCATTGATGATAGGGATCAAGGAGATTTCTTTTTCCTTAAATTTTGCGAGCTCTTCCAGCGCAATGTTACTCGCTTTGAGAAAACGAAAGTTAGTATGTACTACCGTAGTGATGTTATCATCCAGGGTGAGTCCATTCAGTAAGCCCCGACGAATGTCTCCATCGGTAATGGTTCCTATGAGTTGGTGGGCATTATTTATTACAAACAAGGTCAAACTATCTTTGTATACCAGATTGTTTAGCTTTGCCAATGCCATCCGAATGGTGAAAGAGTCATCTATAATGTTTGAATCGTATTTCATAAATTTCTTTGGGGGTTTCCTACAATCACAGTATTGTCTGGAACGTCTTTAATGACGACTGTTCCGGCACCAATAATAACATTTTTGCCAATACGAATGCCTTGTTTGACTACTGAATTGGCTCCTATAAAACTTAAATCTCCTACTTGCACATTGCCACATAAGGTTGCTCCTGGCGCTACATGACAGAATGCACCAATCTGGCATTCATGTTCAATAATACAGGAGGTATTGCAAATACTACCTGCACCTATGGTAGACTGGGCGTTAATAACCACATTGGGAGCTATCATGACCCCTTCTTTGGCAATGTGAGCAGTTTGACTAATCAGGCTTTTAGGGTAAATAGCATTGATTGGTGATTTATGGGTATTAGAAAAAATATGTGTATAAATTTTTTGGCGTAAATGGTTATCTCCAATGCTTACAAAGTATTCTAAATCAAGCAGCTGCTGTTGTATGGTTGGGTTGGTTTCTTGGCCAAGGTATGTTAAAGCATAAGGGTTATGCACTTTATTTTCTTTGTCATAAAACCCGTGTACTGTATACCCCATAGCAGTCAATATATCGATTACTACGTAGGCATGCCCCGAATACCCTACTAAAGCTACCTTATTCATTCTTTAAAATATCAATAATTTTACTGCTTGTATTACCCTCGCCATAAATGTTGTGTCCGTCAAATGGAGGCAAGGTGGCTATTTTTTTAACGGCTGCCAGTATATCATCTTGTTTAATGGGTACCTGTAGTACATTTTCGCCCGCATCTCTTCCTTTTTGCCTATCTCCAACGTTGATGACATATTTTTTGAAGGAGGCCGCTTCTATGATACCACTAGAGGTGTTACCCAAAAGAAAAGAACAATGTTGCATGCAGGAAAAATATCCAAGTACTCCAAACGACTCAATGGTAAATACTTGAGGATTATTCAAGGCAAAATTTGCTAACTTTTTTCTCACCATGTTGCCTAGGGTGTCGGCATTGGGCATCGTAATAATTAGTTGATAGTCAGCGGATAAAACCCTGAGACTTGAAATTAGGGTCTCGATATACGTAATATTTTTTTCATAAGAAACTGTTTCGGGATGAAATGTGATTAAAATGGATGGGTTTGCGAGATCAATGCCATATTTAGCCTTAAAAGATGTAAGCGAGAGTAAGGTTAAATCCTGAAGATTATCCAGGCTCAAGGCCCCTACATTGTAAATATGTTTTTGATTCCCTACAATTTGACTGACCCTTTCCTGGTGTTTTTGGGTACTGGTAAAATGATAATCCGACATTGCAGTCAAACTATGGCGGAATTTGTTATCAATGGCCCCTAGCGTAGTTTCTCCTCCATGAAAATGAGCTATCGGGATATTGAATGGTGCTGAAGCGATCACTGCTGCCAACATCTCGTATCGATCACCCAAACAAATCATCAGGTCTACATCTTGGTGAATGGTTTGCCAAATTCCCGAAAATTTAAGGGTAGTGGTGCCCATGGCAGTCGCAATTGCTTCTGGACTGTCTCCCAATATCAAGTTTTCAACCTGATATATAATACGAACTTTGTCTTCGTGGATTTGGTCAATGGTATGCCCATGAAACGACGATACATGGGTGCCAAACACGATCAGGCTTAGGTTAAAAAAATTATCCGCTTGCATTTTGCGAATGAGAGGGCGATAAATGCCATAATCAGCCCTTGAACTGGTAAGTAATACAATATTCATATCAAATCCGCAAAAGTTAAAAGGTGGTCTTCAGGTAAATCATGTCGTACTTTTTTGCCTATGACCTTTTCTATTTCCATGGGCGAAATTCCGGTGGCAGGGCGTTTCATCACCAAATCTTCACGGCGTAATCGATGGTCTTTTGTAAGGTCTTTGGATAAGTGGATGCTTTTTCGGGCAATTTCTATATTTTTTTTCTCAGAAGGAGAAGGAGTCTTGAGCGAAGACCCCAGCGCTAAGTCAATATTGCGAATGGCGGTAACCATTGCTTTGAGTTCAGCGGGTTCCAGCGAGGCTTTGTGGTCAGGGCCTGGTAGGTTCCGATCCAGGGTAAAATGTTTCTCAATCACAACCGCTCCTCTTGCTACCGCCGCAATGGGTACCTCAATCCCCAAAGTGTGGTCTGAATACCCTATCGACACCCCAAAAGCCTGCTCAATGGTGTTCATTGCCTTAAGGTTAACATCTTCAAACGGGGTGGGGTACTCAGTATTGCAGTGTAATACCGTAATGTTGCTTTTTTGGGTGCCCGATTGCACTAAAACATTCAAGGCCGCTTCTATTTCTCCCAGGTTCGACATCCCCGTCGATAATATCACTTCTTTGTTATAAGCACCAATCGTTTCCAAAAACGGTTTGTTGGTAATTTCTCCAGAAGGAATCTTGAAAATAGAAAGCCCTAGATTGTGTAACAAATGAGCACTCTCTCCATCAAAGGGAGTAGATAAAAAACGAATGCCTTTGGATTGACAATAATTCATTAATAAATGGTGGGAGTTCAAGTCTAACTCAAGCTTTTTCAACATCGAAAATTGATTGTCGTCTCCATCGTTGATGTTTTTATTTTGATAAGCCGCTTTGGGGGCAGACTTGGTAACTAATTTTTCGGCCTTGAAGGTTTGGAATTTCACAATATCGGCACCCGCCTGAGCCGCAGCATCTATAAGTTGCTTGGCCATTTCCATATCACCATTGTGGTTTACACCTGCTTCGGCAATGATAAGAGTTTGAGACATGGTCTTTTTGAATTAGTGTTGGGTTAAATGATCGAATAGCTGAAGTAATCTTTCGTGATTTTTACCGTCCATTTTTCCATAATAGCCTTCCGTTTCCTGGTAATAATTGATGATAGACTCATAATAATCAGGATCTTGCGTCATTTTTTGAACCTGTTCTTGAAAGCTTACCTTATTAAACACTGTTTTCACGCTTTTTATCTGATTATAATCTTCGTATTTATATTGAAAAACATCATAATTTACCACTGGAATTTTACAAGCCAAAGCCATTCGAATAGTAGCCGAAATACAAGCTACAAAAACATCGCACAATGGGAGAAAACCTTCAATAGGTTCATCGATAATAATGGCACCCATCTCTTCTATAAAATCAACTTTCTCTTTGGCAGTGCGTGGGTGTAAGCTTACAAATACTTGGGCTTGTGATGAGGCACACATGGTTTTTATCCAAAACTTAACCATTTCATCATAAGCCGCAAACTCAGTATTAGGAGCAAAATCTGGTGGCAAAGAACATAAAAGCCAGCGTTTGTCAGGATCACTATTGTATTTATCTCCTGCGTTTGCTCTGGCTGCTTGTTTATGCTGCACGATGTCATACAAGATATCTAAATAAATAGCTCCCGCGGTATTCATTTTTTCGGCTGGTATCCCTTCCTTGAGATGATATTTTTTGATGAACTCGCTTTCCATAATTACTACCGACGACTGCCCACTATTGTACATCCAAGGAATAGGAGGAGCTACCTTTGCCAGCTCCATAGCAAATACTTTCTCTTCGTCCACTCTGAGCATTTTTTGCCCTTGAAAATCGTAAACCCATTTGGGGTAAATAAGGCCCGTAATTTTTTTTCGCAGACCTTTGACATCAAATCGGCCATTGGCTTTACTCAAGCTCGTAGCGGGTTCCAGTGCATTGGCAATCGTAAAAGGAACAACCGCAGACTTGATATTCAGTAAATTGGCGGCCCTTACAAAAAAAGGAACATCATAGCTTACCCCATCTTCGGTAATGATAAGAAGCTCAATATTTTCTTTTTGTAACAGTAATTTTTTTTCTTTTATCTTCCGCTTAAAATGAGTGGTGGTTTTATTGATATCTTTCAAAAATAACCAGGCTTTTACCAAGGTAAACCATCTCAATCGCCCAATGATTCTTTTGGGAGGCTTCGCAGAAGGCAGCACAAGGCCAGGAGCAGCAGAAAGGCTTAAAAAATTGAAGGCGTGCTTTTGACAAATGAGCTTTTCTTTCTGGAGGTTGTGTACTGACTCATCCAATACAAAAAAAGGCGCATACTTACCCGATTTTTTCAACAACTGGGCAATCGGGAGTAGTACCCTAAATTGAGTGCTGATATTGACTAATAATAAGACCTTCTTAATCTTCATAACAAGCGTTTAGTCCAGAGAGCGGTTTAAGCCAGTTGTAATTCGTTTTTGATAAAATCTGCCATGATTTGGTTGCCCTCGTCGGTCATATGACAAACATCTGTAAAACAAGATATTTCATCAAACTTTTTGTCATTTAACCATTCATTAGCGTCATAAAAATCAATATTAAATTGGGCCAATGTTTTTTGTAAAAAATCGCGATAGTGCGTATAGGTCTTTTGTGATACAAACCTTTGATAATACACTTTGTGTTTTTTAAAATCAGTACTATAGCAATCGTTTTCGCTTGGAGTCAGCTTTTTTTGAGTCCAGCCAATGCTTGGCTGCAGTATAAAGTGTAGCTTAAAGCCCATTTGTTCTCTAAACGCAGTCCAGCTTTGCAAATCGCTATGAAGTTGAGAGAGAAGCATGTCCATTTTTTCCTCAAAACCCAAAGCTGGTGCTGGTGTAAGAGCAGTTTGTTCTTTTTTTTGGAAAAGACGAAAAAGCGTGTGATAAAACTTCTTGGCTAACTTTCCAGCCTTGCCGTACTTTTCTTCTACTTTTTCATAAAAACCTTTTCTTAAGGTATAAGTATGATCTTCGGTAGGTTGATAAAATCCCCGATAATGTTGAAAATGAAAGGGCTCAGAAAATACTCCTCCAAATTCAGGGTGAGGAAGAGAGGCATCCAAAGCCGCGAGTGATGGATTGGTAATGCCTGTAAAGAAAATGATATTTTTAATAGGTGGTAGGTATTGCTTCAAAATCAGGAATGTAATTAATTCTTGTCGAGTGGTACCTCCACGAATGCTCAGGTTAAGGCAAGGGATATCGGTTTGTTGCAGGTAATGAGAAATGGTTTTTTTGTCGGAAGAAGCATCTACCCCAAACGAAGTACTATTGCCCATCATCAGGTTACAGTGTTTGTATGAGCTTTTGAGTGTAGTAATATCTATAGCTTGGCCATCTGCGTCATATTGCACTCTAAATCCGAGTTTATCAGTGTTTACCGAGGCAGACGTATAGTTGGCCACATGCGTAAACGTGACAAAGGGTCTAAATTCATTACCCATGGCAGTATAATCTTTATGGAAGGGATAATATTTAAACCTTGGATGCATATTATATTATTAAATATTGTTTGGGTTTTAAACTTTTTGAAACAAAGTGGGGTGCATTATTTTAGTGACGAATAATTTGCCATTCGAATGATGTTCTGATGATAGAACTGGGCCATTCTCTAAACCAATCACCTCTCACTCCAGTAGGGCTCATATCATCGGTTACCGAAAAACTCAATGCATCAGGGTAGGTGACATAATTGGGTCCAGTAGGATTGGTACAAATCAATATTTCTACATAGTATACGCCCTCATTCAAGAAATCTTTAGGAATTTTACAGATTTCGGTATAACGCCCAACAGGAGTAGGTTCTTTAGTATATGGATTGTGCAGATTATCCATCGCTACAAATACGGTGACTCCGTTTTGGTTTTTGATATAGAAGTGCACCTGAAACGAAAAACTTTGCTTAAACACCTCATACTGAACCGCAATGTTGATTTCTTCTTTTACATCAAATACAGTATCTATTTCCTGATTTTGTTTTTGCAGGCTGAGAGAGTGTACCAGGAGCAAATCTTTGATTTTGGGGGCATCTGCTGTATTATCCCAAACTCTTTTTCCTTGCTGCTCTATGCCCATAGAGAGGTATTTCTCTACGACTTTGTTGGCCCCACCTTTCATTTTTAAACAGCCATGCTCTAGCAATATGGCCTCTTCGCACAAACTCTTCACCATACTCATATTGTGGCTTACAAACAATACCGTTCGGCCTTGCCCACTGCTGACATCTCGCATTTTGCCAATGGCTTTTTCTTGAAACTCAGCATCACCCACGGCTAGTACTTCATCCACAATAAGTATTTCAGGTTCTAAATGAGCCGCCACTCCAAAGGCTAATCTGACATACATACCCGATGAATAGCGCTTTACTGGAGTATCAATGTAACTCCCTACCCCTGAAAAATCTACTATTTCGTCAAACTTGGCCCTAATTTCAGCTTTGTTCATCCCCAGAATGGCCCCGTTCAAAAACACATTTTCCCTACCTGTTAGCTCTGGGTGAAAACCAGTCCCTACCTCCAACAATGAGGCGATACGCCCTTTGGTTTTAATGCTTCCCCTGGTAGGACCAGTTACTTTTGATAAAATTTTAAGCAAGGTAGATTTTCCTGCGCCATTTTTCCCTATGACTCCTAAAACTTCCCCTTGTTTAATTTCAAAATTGATGTCTTGTAATGCCCATACATAATCTCCTGATGAGTTGGCCCTATCGTTGGTATTGATTGCGGATAGTTGTGAGGCTTCTTTGCCTAAGAGCTTATTCCACCAAATCGATAGATCATCTCTCAGGGTAGCTCCGCCAATGCTTCCTAAGCGATATTGTTTCCAAAGATTTTCTACTTTCAATACAGTATTTGCCATGGCTCTCTATGAAATTGATAATTCGAAGTTTAGGACTTTTTAGTTTGTCTAAATAAGGTATAACGCAATTGTTGGATTTCTTAAACCGTATCCATAAAGGTTTTTTCTACGCGACGAAACAACAAAAGACCAATAGTAAAAATGACAATCGTAGTTACAATGCTAAATAACAGCTGAGAAAGCTGAAAATTGCCGTTGCCCATAAAAGCATGTCGAAAGCCCTCTACAATGGGAGCTATGGGGTTAAATTTCATGTAAAACTGAAACTGAGGGGATAATATGCTACTTGGATAGATTACGGGTGTGGCATACATTAATAATTGAACCCCAAAACCTACAAAATTACTCAGGTCCCTATATTTGGTCGTAAGCGAAGATATGATGATACCTAAACCTAGCCCCAAAAATGCCATAATGAGTAGAAACACTGGTAAAAGCAGTAGCATTTTATTGGCTACAATGCTGTATTTCCCCTGGTATATATAAAATGCATAAAACACCAAAAACAGCATCATTTGAATACCAAAACGAATCAGATTGGATATAATAATGGAGAAGGGAATGGCCAAGCGGGGAAAGTATACCTTCCCAAAAATATTGGCATTACTGGTAAAGGTATTGGCCGTGCCACTGAGGCAACTGGCAAAAAAACTCCAAATCGTTGTACCACATAGATAAAACAGAAAAGGGGGTTGGTTATTGGTAGGTATTTTGGCTACCCCTGAAAAAACTATCGTGAAAATGAGCGTGCTTACTACTACTGGGATAAAGTGCCACAAAGGCCCTAATACTGTTTGTTTGGTAGTAGCAACAAAATCTCGACGAACAAACAAAATGATGAGATCTCGGTATTGCCATAATTCCCCCAGTTTTAAATCAAACCAAGATTTTTTGGGGGTAATAACTTCTGACCATTGTTCCTGAGAGGAGTTTTGGGACATAAACTAAGTAGTTCGTTCGAATTATCTTACGATGATAATAAAAATGATTTATAAAGCTAAATACTTGAAATGCAGAGAGTTAATGCGCTTCGTTTGCTTGTAAAGCTTTTTTTGAAGCCACAAATAACATAAAATTATTTGCCTGAAACAAATGTTCAGTAGGTTTCAAAAATGAAATCCTAAAGAGAACCCAATTCTCTTTAGGATTAATGATAAGGAGTGTCTATTGAGGCAAACTATCTTTGAAAGCCTGATAATCTGCGAGGTTTGTGTTTACCGTAGTACTACATCCCAATTCGGCAGCTTTGGCGTTGATAGCCGTAACCCGATTGTCGGGGCTGGGGTGGGTACTAAGCCATACAGGAGTGCTGTTGCCTCCTTGGGTTTCAATCTTTTGAAAAAATCCAGCTGCGCCACTACATTGATAGTTGGTTTTAGAAAGATACTCTACCGAAAACGCATCGGCTTCACTTTCGGTAGCGCGGCTAAAGCTCAATGCACCTAGCCCTCCGGCAATGTCTTTGGCAATGCCACTAAGACCTGAAGAATTGCGGCCAAAAACTACATCAAGCAATAAACTCACCCCATACTTTTTGGTAAGGTTAGTAGTAGAGTGTCTTTTGTCGGCGTGGGCTATTTCGTGTCCCATGACGCCCGCCAGTTGATCTTCATTGTCCAAAAACTTGATCAACCCAGTGTATACATAAATATACCCGCCAGGGGTTACAAAGGCGTTCAAAGTATTATCACCACGAATGATGAATACTTCCCATTCAAAAGTGTCGCGATTGTCTACATTGCCACTATTTAAGATATTATCTCTTATTTTTTTCAAAAACTCATAAGAAGCAGGGTATTGAATGCTACTCAAAATAGGGTATTGGGTAGGATCTGCGGCTATTTGGTCTCTTACCTGTCGTCCTAGTCTTATGTCATCTTGCAGACTAAAGATGTTGACTTTACCATCTTTGGTACAAGTGGTCAGTGCCAGAGGCATAAAAAGCAGTATAAGTATTCTTAGTAGATATTTTGTTGCCATGAATTGTAATTTATATTTCAGTTTCTTGAGGAAACGATTTCATTCGTTTGATGTTTTATATCTTAAATAAAAAAAGCTGCAAATTGGAAGTTAACACGACACAACTGCAGCTTGTATATTATTGAAAGCACCAATAATGGATTATAGTGCCATTTCGGGTACTTCTTCTTCTGCGATTAATTTACCAGCAGTTGAATTTTTGATTTCTTCTAGAGTTACCCCAGGAGCACGCTCCAATACTTTAAAACCTCCTTCGGGTACTACCTCAAATACCCCTAGCTCGGTCACGATTTTCTTTACACATTGTACCCCAGTTAGCGGAAGCGTACATTCAGACAAAAGTTTAGATTTGCCATATTTGTCTACATGGCGCATAGCTACGATGATGTTTTTGGCTGACGCTACCAAATCCATAGCGCCTCCCATACCTTTCACCATTTTGCCAGGAATCTTCCAGTTGGCAATATCTCCATTTTCTGATACTTCCATGGCTCCTAAGATGGTGAGGTCAATATGGCCTCCGCGGATCATACCAAAGCTGTCGGCAGAGCTGAACAACACCGAACCGTCTACCATAGAAATGGTTTGTTTACCTGCGTTGATTAAGTCTGCATCTACGTCTTCTTCTTTGGGGAATGGACCAATACCCAACAGGCCATTTTCTGATTGTAGCACCACGTTCATGCCTTCGGGGATGTAATTGGCTACCAGGGTAGGAATGCCAATACCCAGGTTTACATAGTAGCCATCTTTTAATTCTTTGGCAATGCGTTGTGCAATACCGTTTTTATCTAAAGCCATAATTAATTTCTTTTACAAATTTCTAATAATTTACCATCGATGATTAATCATTATTGAGAAACCGTTCTTTGCTCAATGCGTTTTTCGTAGTTTACTCCCTGGAAAATACGCTGTATAAATACCCCAGGGGTGTGGATGGTATTGGGGTCTAGTGTTCCAGCAGGTACGAGTTCTTCTACTTCGGCAATGGTAATTTTTCCGGCAGCAGCCATCATAGGGTTAAAATTACGAGCAGTACCTTTAAAAATGAGGTTTCCGGCAGTATCACCTTTCCAGGCTTTTACCAAGGCAAAATCGGCTCTTAACCAACTTTCCATCAAATACATTTTGCCATCAAATTCGCGAGATTCTTTGCCTTCGGCGATTTCGGTACCGTAGCCAGCAGGTGTAAAAAAGGCGGGGATTCCTGCGCCACCAGCGCGAATACGCTCTGCCAGGGTGCCTTGTGGGGTAAGCTCTACTTCCAGCTCGCCCGATAGGAGTTGTCGTTCAAACTCTTTGTTTTCTCCTACATAAGAAGAAATCATTTTTTTTACCTGGCGTTGTTGTAGCATCAAGCCAATACCAAAATCGTCGACTCCAGCATTGTTGGAAATACAAGTGAGACCAGTGATTTTTTTAGCTACCAGTGCACTAATGCAGTTTTCGGGAATACCACATAAACCAAAACCTCCTAACATTAACACCGAATCGTTAGGAATGTCGGCTACCGCCTCTTCAGCGTTAGCTACTACTTTGTTTATCATTTTGTAAAAGTTTGGTTGGTTTTTCAAAATGTCAGTTTGGAACGACAAACCACAGTGAATAACTCAAGAGCACTTTGGTTGATATCTTGTGAGACTTACCCCAAACGACAATCAAAATTAGAACAATCACCCGAAAAACAAAACGAATCATGAGGCAATCCAGCCAAAGGAGAGGAATAACTTAGTAAAAGGAGATTTTTTTTAGGTGAGATTATTTTCTGGCAGGTTCAAAAATGATTGCTGGTGAAAAAATACCCGGTTTAAACCCAAAACCGGGGTAACTTTAGTGGTATACTACTAGATATTTTTCGTTTGTGTCTCCACAAACGAAGGTGACTGCGCCGTTGGCCGTGAAGACACGGTCAACTTTAGCCAAAATGTCTAGTAGTATGCTTTAGCAGGTGAGTATCAGTTTTTCAAAGCCTGTTTCACAATTTTTTCCAGCATTTGGTCGGTTTCGGTTCCCAAGTAACCATTCAAAAAGTCTACGATCTTGCCGTCTTTGCCTATCACAATGGCAAAAGGTAAACCATTGACTTTATAAGCCTTGGCTATGGCATTGCCCTCGGCTATAGGGTAACGAATCTTTAATTTTTGGGCCATAGCCAGTGGCTTACCTTTCTCCTGAGTAGTGAGCCCAATCACGATTAAGCCTTGAGTCTGGTATTTGTTGGCCAGTTTTTGTAAATGGGGCATGGCTTGTAAACAAGGACGACACCAGGTAGCCCAAAAATCCAACACGACTACTTTGCCTCTCATTTCGGATAACTTCAGGGCTTTACCTTGGTAAGTCTCCACACTCCAGTCTTTGGCCAATGAGCCAATTTTAGGGAATTTGCCACTGTATTCTTCTAAGGTGTAGGTGGGGGGAATGTTGGGTTGAAAAACTGTAGCTTGAACGGGGAGTCCTGCTGCTACCTGGGTAAATTCCATTACCAAAGTGCTGCCAGGGTAAGCTGGGGTGGTGGCTTCTACTTTGTGGATAAGGTGTTGGCGTTTGTCTAGCCAAAACGACAAATTAAGTTGCCCCTCAGAGGTAATATTGACCACATGACACACAGTACCTTGATAGTTTTCTTCTCGTAATAATTTGCCTTGTTTTTTAGAAGCGTTTTTTAAGTCTTTGAGGGTGTAAGCGGGCAACAACATTTGCTCATCAAACAAGTTGGAAGCAGCTCGATAGCGAGGGGTACGGTATACCTTTTTAGAATCGGCAAAAACGCGATACACGGTTCCTTGATGTATGTAAACATCGGTCTTGCCTTGTGGAGATTTGGCCAAGAGGCGGGCTTGGCGAATGGCTCCAGAAAAATCGTTGGGAGCAATGACCAACTGTACTTTACCCGAAGTGACTGGATACCTGTCGGCAAGTTTGCCTCTAGCAAAGCTTTTAAAATGGTAACGATACATCTTACCATTGGCAATGGTCTGGGCTGCCGCGGTGGTAATTTGGTCTAAAGTGTTGGATTGGGCGTGGAGTTGCCCACTGGTTAAAGTGGTCATTAGAATGAACAAATACTTTTTCATAGTTATATGGTTTGTTTAACATTTTTAATGGTAGGCAAGTACTATGAAAAAATGTAGAAAGGAGTCTGTAAACACGTATTCGGTCTATTTATTACCGAAGTTCGGACGGTTTTGCTGAAGTTTGGACGAGGAGATTATATAATTTTATCACGAAATTGAGTAGGGGTAACTCCCGTAAATTTTTTGAACACCTGATTAAATGTAGACTTGGACTGAAAGCCTACCTGGTACATGATCTCGTTGATGCGCATATGTCTATTTTCAGGATCAGTAAGCAATGCTTTGGCCTCCTCGATGCGATAGGTATTGACAAATTCAAAAAAGTTTTGCTGAAGCTGTTGATTGATTAATTGGGAAAGGTAACGAGGCGAAAATTTGAGGGCTTCGGCCAGTTGTTGCAGACTGAGTTCGGGGGTATGATAAGGCTTTTCGTTTTCCATGTATTGTTGCACAGCATCCAGGTCTTGTTGCTTTACCGACGACTGCTTGTTGAGTACTTCTTTGGCTTCGAAAGTGGCGGCCTCGTCCTCGGCAGCTATCCCTGCAAAAAAATTGGGATGACGGAGTCCTTTGTACACAAAGCTAAGCACCATAAATAAAATGGCCGCAAAAATAAGCTCTACAATAAAGTACTGCACAAAAGGAATGGGCACAAAAAACTCTATGGTGACCAGAAGCCAAAAAATAGCCATCATCACATTGATAAACTTAAGCCAGGAAAGCCGAATATTGACCACTGACGATTGGGTATTGTTTAAGATGCGTTGGTAGCGAACCAAGGAGCGATAAGTGATGAGCAAGTAGAGGCCAAACTGGATAAGTACTGGTACCGTAACATAGCTATTGAGGGCTTGGTTGTTTTGGCGATTTTGGTAATCGTCTAGTATCCAAAACACGGCATAAGACAACAAGGGCATGTTAGCAAATGCATGGACATTGAAACGAAGTTTAGCCAAGTCAATATCCTTGTATATAAGCGATTGGGCGTAGAAATAGACCAGCGGCCCATACAACAAGCTAAAAATGGGGTTGAACTGAGGAATGGCTTTGAACACCGAAAAACCTACCACCAAAATGTTGGTAAAGTGTAGCCCCAGGCATAAGGTAATGCCTGCCAAGATCAGGTTACTGGTTTTTTTGCCTTTGGGCAATGTGATGAGGTAAAAAGTAAACACATTGCATTGGAAGATAATCAACAAAATGAGGGCATTGATTAGGGTGAGCTTCATAAATAATGTCTACTAAAGTACTTCTGCCAAGGTATATTGCAAGTATATCAAATAAATTGAGAATAATGGTATAAATGACTTCATAAGCAGCAAGTATTTCATTTTTGACAAAACTAACCTAAGTTATGAAAATCAAACGAATATTACTTTTTACCTTATGTCTAATAAGCTTTGTGCAATACCAATCGGGAATGGCAGAAGCGTCCTTGCCAGATAAAGCCGCACTACGATCATACAAAAAACAGCAAAAACGCATCAAAAAACACAAAAAGAGGGCAAAACGGCTGCAGCGATTTTTGAGCTCCCGGCTTGGACAATGGATGGTCAAACGAGTCATTCGCAAAGCTCAGCGAAAACGCCACAAACAGATTAAAAAAACGCATAGAATAGATGATGGCAACAACAGGTGGATCATGGGTGCTTTAGTATTTTTTGCGGCAGGGTTATTAATGGCCATCATTATAGCTGCATTGGCAATTACCAACCCTTGGATTATAATACCTGCCATTACATTGACGGCTTTTTTAGCGCTATATTTTATAGTGTTAAGGCCAAGAGCCCGCCGAAAACGTCGAAAAATCAATCGCAAATGGTTATAAGCCAGTATATTACCTAAAGAATAGCATGTTTTAGGCAATTTTTATTGTGCCAAAAGTTCATATATTTTTTGTCAAATAGCATAGACATTTGCTCTTGAACAAACCGGTTTTCCAGGTGTTGTATGAATAAATTAGGCAAACCCAAAAACTGACGAAAATTACCCCAATACATTGCACAAATCCCTGTTTTTGTTAAATTTAGCCTAACTTTGTCAGCCAATATCAAACAACACCGAAAATAAGACATGCAAACACCGGAATTTGTAGAAAAGACCCAGCTTCAAATAGCCAGGGGACAATTAGATGCCGCACTTGAGGGACTTACTGAATTTGTGAAAGACAACAAAACACTCTATAAAGCGGCACTCAACCAAGCCGGACACTATGCTGAACTAGAGAGAAAAGTAGATGCTGGCACCATTTTACCGCAAGAAGCCGACGTACAAAGGGCTCAAATTCGCACTTCTGTTTTAAACCTATTAGATCGTCTTGAGCAAACCGAAAACAAGGCCGCCACTAAGAAGAATAAAATGCCTCAAATGGCCCTCATCGGCCTGGGCGTGATAGTATTGGTGATTGCTGGAGTTTTTATCGGTCAACGGCTCAACAAAGACAACAACCAAAATAATAAGACCAACAATGTAGTAGCGAAGATAGACTCTAGCGCAAATGGAGAAAAAGGGAAGAAACCTGCCAACAGCAGCAACGACCAAACAACAGATACTACCAACCAAACCCGCCCCACGACCAAAAGCAACGATGATAATACGACTAACACCAACCCGGTAGATAATAACGCTAAAAATACGACAAATGGACATCAAGGAAATTTGTCTGCGGGGGTTATAGATTTTGACGCTATAAAATTGGATGTACAAGTAAAAACCCATAAGCCTGTATACAGTGTGGCAGATGGCGAAGATATTCAGGTGCTGGTAAAGGTGAATAAGCCCAGTTTTGTAACAGTCATCTACAATGAAGAGAGTGGGAAAAAAGCTGCCTTAACTCAAAATAAGTTTATTGATAAAAATAGGATCAACCAATGGGTGATAGTAAGTAATGGAAGTATTTATGCGAGTACTCAAGGTAATGAAAGCGTTTTTGCGATCGCTTTGAATAAACGTTTACCAACCTTAGCCGAAAAAGATGATTATATTATAACAGATTTAACAAATTGGCTGAGAGGAGTAGAGCAAAAGGTAAGTGGCGAAATACAAGGAAGGGGAATAAAGAGGCGATATAGCAATGCAAAGTATAATTTCAAAAGCCAATAACAATTGTTCCAAAATAATTTCCAGTCAACCTCCTCAAACCCTGTATAATTAAAGTAAGTGCCTATTCAAAAATGACCCCTATATGAAAAAAGTATTGCTGAGCATTTGGCTATTGATGTTGGTCGCAAACCTGGGAGCGCAAGATTTCAAAGTAATCCAGGTTTTTGCCGAACAGGTAGATGATCAGATTCATATCCATTACACCATCGATACCAAGCTAAAATTACAAAGGCTCCAGGTGTCCATTCATTGTTCGCTAGATGGAGGGCAGACTTTCAGTACTGCCTTAAAACGATTTCAAGTATACAAAAGAGGTAATTTTAAACATTATACTGGAGTCGGGACGGTCATTGCTGGCGAGCAAGAGCACATTGCCAAATGGCAAGTGCTCAAAGAACGCCCTGAAGGATTAAAAAGCAATGCCATTGTATTTGAAGTAAGGGCCCGCCCTCAGGCATCAAAAGTAACCAACGAAGCCCAACTACTTCCCCGTATGGTACTCGTCAAAGGCAGCAAAGAAGCCGTTGAATACCCCAGCAAATTTGGCAAACGGAAAAAGAGGGTTGTTAAAAGCTTTTACATAGATCGCTTTGAAGCTACTATGCGTGATTTTGCCGCTTATGAAGCCAAAGAAAATATTTCAGAATACAGCCGTAGTGCATTGGGTGAGCTATTGTCGGGAAATATGGCTTATTATGGAGTAGTCATCGGAGACGCAGAATATTATTGCAAATCAAAAGGGGGGAGGCTGCCCAAAGCCCACGAGTGGTTTTATGCGGCTAGGGGAGGGCACCTGGCCCAAAATACCAATTTCAGTGGAGACAATACCCTGAATAAAGTGGCCTGGACAAGCGGTAATACCGAGTCAAAATACCCCAAAGAAGTAGGATTGCTCAAGCCCAATGCGCTGGGTCTGTATGATATGAATGGTAATGTAGCCGAGTGGCTAGGCCACTTGAGCGTGAAATACGCTGGTGGTAATGTCAAAGAAGACGTTTTCCATATGGGGGGAGACTTGAGAGCTTCCAGTGTAGAGTCCAATTTACGGTTTATGAAGGTCATAAAGTGGAAGAAAACCTTTAATGTAAAACATGACCTGATTGGTATAAGACTGGTAAAAAATACCCCTAAATGGAAAGATAAGTATACCAAGATCAAAAAAGGCCCTGCCAAATTCACCAACAAAACCTTTCAAATTACCCAAGACCTCGAGCTTTCCACCACAGAAATTACCAATAACGCGTACGCTCAATTTCTCAATTTTGAGAGTGTTACGCCTTATACCCACCGGGTTTCCCAATGGATTAATCTTCAGGGAAAATCAAGCAACAACCAATGTCGGATTTATTTCAAAAAAGGAAAATTTAGAGTAGAGCGAGGCTACGAAAACAAACCCGTAACTTTTGTAAGTCATGTGGGAGCACGTGCTTACGCCCTATGGCGAGGTGGCCGCTTGCCCTCCGAAGCCGAACTCACTTTGGCCCATAAGCAAGGCAAGCTCAAAAAAATACAAGTAGATGTATGGTGCGCTGATAGTTATGACGAAGTTTTTTGGGAAACCTTGGCAAACAACACTCAAAATCCCCAAAGTAAAGCCACCACGGGCAAACATACCGTAAGGCTCAAAAATCAAATACGAACAGGATACTTTAGCCAAAACTTTTACCCCAATGTGGGATTTCGGGTGATAATTCTAAAAGGAGAGTGAATCAATCAATATGATGTTATATAAACAGCAATGAAATGAAAACAGTACTCATTTTTACAAGTTTCCTTTTTTTTAATGGTTTTGCTTTTGGGCAAGAGAAACTGAAAGTATTGAATGTAGTAGCTGAAGTAAACCCTAATAATAATAAGCAAATTATTATTAGCTTTGATATAGCCACCCCTTATATAGTAGACTGGTATGATGTAGAAATTCGCTGTTCGCTAGATGGTGGTAAAACTTTTAGCACCTTTCTGAGAAGTGTCAAGTTTAAAAATGAATATTACGAAGGTATATCGCCTTTGAAAACCTATGATGGAAATAGATTACCTGAAGGTACAATATCAACCAAAGCTTATTGGAATGTATTAAAAGACTTGCCATCACTTGATAATAAGCAGGTTGTATTTGAAGTACAAGTACGCAGAAACTACGATAAAGTAAAAACAAAAGACAGAGAATTGCCACGAATGGTATTGGTGAAAGGAGGGAAGTTTGAGTATAAAAAGCCCGTGTTTGACGATGATGAAAACAGCGAAAAAACCACAGCTGAAGTAAAAGATTTTTACATTGGAAGATATGAGTTGACTTATGAAGATTTTATTCGGTATAAGTTTTTCTGGAGTCGGAATAGAATAAGGAGAGAATCAAGGCCTAATGGTAGATTGATATTTGTGTTAGTTAGAAACAGAACTACTGCCGCTTTGTGTGAAGGGAATCTTAACTTGTATTTGGATATATGCAAATGGATGAATGGGCGACTTCCTAGTTATAAAGAATGGCTGTATGCCGCAAAAGGAGGAATACATCAGGACAATTATGTGTATAGTGGAAGCAGTAATGTAAGAGAAGTTGCTCAACTTGAAGGTAGAGGAAATCATTTTTATTTAGAGTTTATAGATGGCCAAAGGTCAAGTGTACCAGTAGGGCAAAAAAAGCCCAATAAATTGGAAATATATGATATGACTGGTAATGTGGCTGAGTTGGTAAAAATGTATTTTACTCCCAACAAAACCTCTGAGGAAAATCCCTGGGGACAGCCATCCAACACAGAGGAAGAGAAAGAAAATACCAGAAAAAAAAATAAAAGAAAAAGAAGGCAAAAAAAGAAAAAGGTAGCTAACGATATTTCGAAGCCAGATAAGCCTGTAGCAAGGGAAACATTTGCATATGGAGCATTGGGTGGCGGTTTTGATGCCAAAAATGACCAAATGCAACTTGGCAAGATGCATCAAAATTTTAAACTACTCTCAACAGAGCGAGACTTTAAACATACTGGGGTAAGGTTAGTAAAAGATATTCCTCCATGGAAAGATACTTACATAACAGTATTTTCTGGGGGAGTAAAGGTTGGAAGTTACCAAACCAATGTGATCACAACTGAGTTCCAAATGTCCGACTCAGAAATAACCAATGAGGCATATGCCCAGTTTCTTAATTTTGATAATGTTTTTCCTGATGACTATAGGCTGTTGAAATGGATAAACTTAAAGGGGAACTATGCTGGAAGAAAGTGTCGAATCTATTTTAAAGATGGATATTATAAGGTAGAGACTGGCTTTGAGCAAGAACCAGTAGTCTTTGTTAGCCACTTAGGGGCAAGAGCCTATGCTATGTGGCGAGGTGGTCGCCTACCTACCGAAATGGAACTTAAACAAGCGCAGCAACAAGATAAATTGAATAACCAAAAGTGTTTGTTATGGTGTCAAGACAGTTACAATATAGATTATTTGGAAACATTAAAGAGCGGAACCGAAAACCCTATCAACACTGTCAGCAATGGCCAACATACAGTACTGGATAACATAGGTAAACGCAAAGGCTATTTTAGTGAGAATTTTTACCCTGAGGTAGGGTTTAGAGTAGTATTGTTAAGATAAATGATTATATAAAAACTGACAAGTGATTGATTATGAGAAAACTAATACTGTTCCTGTTATTTTTTTGTTTTTTAGGAAACACGTATGGACAAAAGTTACTCAAGGTAGAAAATGTTTATGCCGAGGAAGATCCTGAAAATCCCCAGCAGATTATAATCAGTTTTGATATCAAAACCCCACTTTTTGTAGATTGGTTCGATGTAGAGATTCGCTGTTCGCTGGATGGTGGTAAAACCTTTGGGACTCCATTACAAAAGGTTGTATTTAAAAGTGAAAAATACACTGGTACTTCACCTGTAAGGGGTTATTTCCGTAAGTATAATAATTACAACAGAATTACATATACCAAACCTGCGATATCTCATAAAGCTTACTGGAAAGTCTTGGAAGAGTATTCTTCCTTGGTGAATGATGAAATAGTTTTTGAAGTGACTGTAAAGCGAGATGAAAACAAAATCAAAATCCAGGATAATGAATTGCCCCGAACAGTGCTGGTAAAGGGAGGACGTTTAATATACAATGATCCTATTACTGAGCAGAAAGATACCATTGTGTTGAAGGATTTTTACATGGGGCGTTATGAATTGACTACAAAGGATTACATTTTGTATAAAATATACAATAAGAAAGTTGATCTAAAAGTAATAGACCGAACATCGACTGCATTATGTAATGGTACATATGATTTATACAAAGGCCTGTGTAAGTGGATGGGGGGACGGTTTCCATCATTTGCGGAGTGGCTGTATGCAGCTAAAGGTGGACACAAGCGTAAAAACTTTATATATAGTGGGGGGAATAACATAAAAAAAGTAGCCCAAATCGAAAAAGATCATTTTCGTTTGGCAATAATGGACGATAAAAGACCAACAGTGCCCGTAGGCCAAAAAAAGCCCAATAGTTTAGGAATGTATGATTTGAACGGTAATGCCTCTGAGGTAGTGACTATTACCCGAATGGTCAGGGCAGCATCTGAGGAAAAAAAGAAACGTAGGCGTAGGAAAAAACGAAATGTGACTCCTTTGCTGAAGAAAGTTGAGGATTTTTATGTGACTGGAGGTGATATGTTTGACGCATATGCAAAAATGCGTCTGGACGCACTCTATCAAAACTTGAAAATGTTCGAAGAGGTGGACTTAAAGTTTGTAGGAGTAAGATTGGTCAAAGATGTGCCCCGTTGGAAAGGGAGTTATACCAATATATTAGCAAGTGATGTGCGAGTTGGGCAATATAATACCCAAGTAACTACAAGTTCATTTCAATTAAGCTCTCATGACATTAGTAATGCGGCTTATGCGCAGTTCCTCAATTTTGATATGGCGTTACCTGAGACTTATCGTTTGAGTCGTTGGATAGACCTAAAAGGTAAATATGGAGGTCAGAAATGCCGTATTTACTTCAAAGATGGAAAATACTTGGTTGAGGCAGGTTACGAAAATACCGCCGTGACTTTTGTAAGTCACTTGGGAGCCAAGGCGTATGCGATGTGGCGAGGTGGTCGTTTGCCCACTGAAGTAGAATTGATTCAAGCACGGAAACAAAAGAATTTGAATGATCGTCAAGTGGCATTATGGTGCCAAGATGGTTATCAGTTGTACTTTCTTGAAAACTTGAAGTCAGGAGAAACTAACCCAGTAAACATCAAAGTTACAGGTAAACATGTAGTAAATGACTTACAAGGTAGACGCAAAGGCTATTTTAGTAAGAATTTTTACCCTGAGGTAGGGTTTAGAGTAGTATTGCCTAAGGAATAATTGAGTGTAAGACATTATCAGATACGAAATAGATATTAAAATTTAGGACAATGAGAGCAAACAGTAATTTATGGTTACCCCTGATGTGTTGCCTTCTGACAATGGGCTACAGTACTATGACTCAGGCTCAAGTGGCCAAAGGGCGAAGCCAACCCACCAGTTTTGAGATCAAACCTAAAAATGCAACTTCCACAAGTGCCAATCGTGGAAAAAAAAGGCCGCCAATCGTGCATTTTTTTACGGAAAAAGGAGAGAAAATAGCCTCTAACAGTACCATAGAAACCAAAAAAAATCAGATTTTGGTTAAGGGAAAAATAGTAGCTGATTATGGGATCAAATCAATCGTGATCAACGGAGCCAACTTTGGTAAAAGTAATGATGGGAACATCTCAGTGTATTTTCCAGCTCCTCGAGCCAACAATGGTAATAAAGTAGTAGTCACAGATGGTAATGGTGCCAAAACTACCTTTACTTTTAATATTCGCAATACTACCAAAGGTGCCGCAAAAATAGTAGCTCGAGCGACTAATGATACCAAAGGACCAGTAATCAAACTCACCAGTGCTTTTGCAACCCGTGGACTCAAAAAGAAAAATGTTTATCAAATCAATGGCGATAAAGCCGAGATTACGGGAGAACTTCAGGATGCTTCGGGTATCAAATCACTCACCATCAATGGCAAATCAGTCAGTGTGTTTGACAATCGCAAATTTCAATACATATACCCATTGACTGCCAAGAAAACCGAGGTAGCCATTAAAGCCACCGATAACAACAACAATACATCGGTGCTAAAATTTATCCTCGAAAAAACCAACCAAGCCGTCAACCCCAACGAAACCAACCTGTACCTGGTTTCTATTGGCATCTCTAAGTTCAAAAAAAGAGAATACAACCTCACCTACGCTGATGACGACGCCCAGGGAATTTACAAGACTTTTACCGCTCCCCAAAACAAGAAATTGTTCAAAAATATTAAGAGCAAAATCCTGCTGAACGAACAAGCTACTCGTACCAATATTATCAAAAGCTTTCAATGGTTGCGGAAAAATGCCACAGCCAAAGACCTTGTAGTACTTTTTATTGCCAGTCACGGTTTCAATGAAGATGATAATTTTTATATTTTGCCGCACGATGGCAATCCCGACGAACTATTGGTAAGTGGCGTAAACTGGAGTGCCCTGGCCATTACACTCAGTCGTTTGGCTTGTCGCAAAATGGTATTTGTAGATGCCTGTCACAGTGCTCAACTGGGCGAAGATTTGGTGAAAACCCGGGGTGCCAATGCTTCCGATATTCGCAAAGCCCAGCAGATTTTGAAACGAAAAGAGTATGGAACAGTGCTTTTTTCGGCAGCTAGTAAAGCCGAAAGCTCACTGGAAGCTCCTCGCTGGAAGCACGGAGCTTTTACACTGGCGGTAATGGAAGCTTTGAGTGGAAAAGCTGATAAAAACGGTGATGGTATTGTGTTTTTGAGCGAGTTGAATTTGTATACCTTAGAAAGAGTGAAAGAATTGACCAAAGGAGCACAGCATCCTTCTTTGCAAAACCCAGCCTCTATCACCCAGTTGCCGTTGTGTATTGTAAGGTAAGCGCGCATACTATTGGACATTTTTCGTTTGTGGAGACACCATAGCCGTCAAGCTAAGGGTTTCCTTCTCCTATTTTAGGATTTAAATTTTTAAAAAACGACTTCATTGCCTCCGCTTGTGTTTCACAAGCGGATCGAGACCTCGAGTAAATGAAGTTTGAGGACGTTATCGGTTCGTGGAGACATCGAACCGAGGCGGAAAGAAGTAATTTTTGAGATAAGTTTTGCTTAGCCTGACCGCTATGGTGTTCAGAATTTAAAAAAAACTCCCTGCGTTTTTGCAGCCTTTTGGGGTTTCAAAAATTAAAGAAGACTCAGTTGATAGAATAATATACCTGTTTGAGTTCCATAATAAAAATGGATGTTGTGAAATACCATCAAAAGCCCCTCTTACTCCCTTTCGGGGAGAGTAAGAGGGGCTTTTGATGGTATTTCACAACAGCCATTTTTATTACAAAACTCAAAAGGCTATATTATATAATAATCTGAGCTTCTG